>JBMSNZ010000242.1:0-2002 GCA_049421965.1 Erythrobacter sp. | reverse complement strand
CCCCCCGCGACCCTGACCGTATCATCGCGGTGCTGCGCGAACTCGACGCCGACATCATCGCGCTGCAGGAAGCCGACCGCCGGTTCGGCCAGCGCGCCTCGGTGCTGCCGCGCGCGCTGCTCGACGATACGCCGTGGCACCCGCTCGACGTGGCGGAGCGTCCACGCAGCCTGGGCTGGCATGGCAATGCGCTGCTGGTGCGCAGGGAGATCGCCTGCAGCATGGCCGAGCCGATGCCCTTGCCCACGCTGGAACCGCGCGGTGCGGTTGCCGCCGAGCTCGAGCTGGGCGGGCGCGCATTCCGGATCCTCGGCGCGCATCTCGATATCTCGGGGCTGCGCCGGCGCGACCAGTTGAAGGCGATGCTGCGCTATTGCGCGCGCGGCACTCGGCTGCCCACGGTCATCATGGGCGATTTCAACCAGTGGGGCCGGCTGACGGGTGCGATGCGGGCTTTCGGGGTGGCGTGGCAGCAAATCACGCCGGGGGCGAGCTATCCGGCGCAGCGGCCGATCGCCCCGCTCGACCGGATCGTGGCGACACCGGATTGGGACTGCCTGGCTGGCGGCGTGCACCACAGCGCACTGGCCGCGCAGGCCTCGGATCACCTGCCGGTATGGGCACGGTTGCGCATTGCCTAAAAATTAGGCCAAAGCTTAACAAATAGGCAATATATGCCCTAATGCCTTGTCTGTAGGCAATCGCCCTCAGGGCATAATCAACGAGAAATCAGGCCTTTGACAGTTTTGGCACGGCTTTTGCTGCACCTGCTCAGCCGGGACCCGCCCGGTGAGCATCAGGGGGCAGAGATGAAATTCATCATCGCCGTAATCAAACCGTTCAAGCTCGATGAGGTCCGCGAAGCGCTGGGCAACATCGGGATCGCCGGCATGACCGTGACCGAGGTCAAGGGCTTTGGCCGCCAGAAGGGCCAGACCGAGATCTATCGCGGCGCCGAATATTCCACCAACATGCTGCCGAAAGTTAAGATCGAGATCGCGGTGAGCGACGATGTCGCGCCGCAGGTGGTCGAAACCATCCAGCAGACCGCCAACACCGACGCGATTGGCGATGGCAAGATCTTCGTGCTCGACCTCGCTTCCGCCACCCGGATTCGCACCGGCGAAACCGGCGAAACGGCGCTCTAACCGCAATGAGGGATTCCAACATGATCCGCAAATTCATGACCGGCGCCGGGGCGCTCGGCGCATCGATGTTCGCTGCGACCGCGGCCATGGCGCAGGAAGCCGCCGAAGCCGTGGCCGAAGTCGCGGCCGAAGTGGCTGCTGCCGCTCCGGCCGAAGCCGGCCCGATCAAGGCGCCAACCGTCGAGCAGATGGCTACGATGGTCGACAAGGGCGACACGACCTGGATGCTGATCAGTTCCGCACTGGTGCTGATGATGTCCATCCCTGCGCTAGCGCTGTTCTATGGCGGCCTGGTGCGCACCAAGAACATGCTGTCGGTGCTGATGCAGGTCTTCATGATCGTGTCGGTCGCGGCACTGGTCTGGGTAAGCTACGGCTACAGCATGGCCTTCACCTCTACCGGCACGCCGTTCCCGGCGCTGTTCGGCGGGCTCGACAAGGCGTTCCTCGCCAATGTCAACGCGGGCACCTTTGCCGCGACGTTCAGCAACAATGTCTACATCCCGGAATATGCCTTCGTGGTGTTCCAGATGACCTTTGCCTGCATCACGCCGGCGCTGATCGTTGGCGCATTCGCAGAGCGCATCAAGTTCACGCCGCTGATCATTTTCACGGTGCTGTGGCTGACCTTCGCCTATTTTCCGATCGCGCACATGGTGTGGTACTGGGCCGGGCCGGACTTCCTGCCCGACGCACCGACCGACGCCGGCCTGCTGTGGGGCTGGGGCGCGCTCGACTTCGCTGGCGGCACCGTGGTCCACATCAACGCCGGCATCGCGGGCCTGATCGGCTGCCTCATCATCGGCAAGCGCGTGGGCTATGGCAAGGAAGCTACCCCGCCGCACAGCCTGACC
>JBMSNZ010000241.1:0-2005 GCA_049421965.1 Erythrobacter sp. | reverse complement strand
CCATTGCCTTACGAATGGACTCGGTGATCCGGTCCGCATAAAGAATGGCCCTGCCACTGAGATTGCGCGCCGCACGGCCGATGGTCTGGATCAGGCTACGCTCGGCTCGCAAGAAGCCCTCTTTATCGGCGTCCAGGATGGCCACCAACGAAACCTCGGGCAAATCCAGGCCCTCCCTGAGCAGGTTGATACCCACCAGCACATCGACCGCGCCAAGCCGAAGGTCGCGCAGGATCTCCACCCGCTCGACGGTATCCACGTCGCTGTGCAGATACCGCACCTTCACACCGTTATCAGCCAGATAGTCGGTCAACTGCTCGGCCATGCGCTTGGTCAGCGTAGTGATCAGCACCCGCTCATTACGATCAACCCGGATTCGAATTTCACCCAGGACATCGTCAACCTGGTGAACGGCTGGCCTGACTTCGACTTCGGGATCCACCAAGCCCGTAGGTCGCACAACCTGCTCGACGACCTGCCCGGAGCGCTGTTGTTCATAGGCGGCTGGCGTGGCCGAAACAAAGACGGCCTGGCGCATGCGCGCCTCAAACTCCTCAAACCGCAAGGGGCGATTGTCCAAGGCACTGGGGAGCCGAAAGCCGTACTCGACCAGCGTCAGCTTGCGGGAGCGATCGCCGTTGTACATGGCATTGAGCTGGCCGATCATGACGTGGCTCTCGTCGAGAAACATCAAGGCATCGGCCGGCAGGTAGTCGCACAAGGTCGCCGGCGGCGCGCCGGGCGGCGAACCACTGAGGTGGCGACTGTAGTTCTCGATGCCCTTGCAATGCCCCACTTCAGAGAGCATCTCCAAATCGAAACGGGTGCGCTGCTCCAGTCGCTGGGCTTCCACCAATTTGCCCGCGGCCACCAATTCAGCGACTCGGGCGGATAGCTCCAGCTTGATGCTCTCCACCGCCGCGAGCACCTTGTCACGAGGGGTGACATAGTGGCTCTTGGGATAGATCACGAAGCGCGGGATTTTCTGGCGGATGCGACCGGTCAGTGGGTCGAACAGATGCAGCGACTCGACCTCGTCATCAAACAGCTCCAGTCGGATGGCCAGTTCAGAGTGCTCAGCCGGAAACACATCGATCACATCGCCCCGCACGCGGAAGGATCCGCGACCGAATTCCATGTCATTGCGCCCGTACTGCATGCGGATGAGACGCGCAATGATGTCCCGCTGGCCAATTCGATCGCCCTGCCGAACAATGAACCGCATCTCGGTGTAATCCTCGGGAGCACCGATGCCGTAGATCGCACTGACCGTGGCAACGATGATCGTATCCCGCCGCTCAAGCACGCTCTTGGTGGCCGAAAGACGCATCTGCTCAATGTGCTCATTGATCGCCGAGTCCTTCTCTATGAACAGGTCTCGCTGAGGCACATAGGCTTCGGGCTGGTAGTAGTCGTAGTAGCTCACAAAGTACTCGACCGCGTTACGAGGGAAAAACTCTCGAAACTCGCTGTAAAGCTGCGCAGCCAAGGTTTTATTGGGCGCAAACACGATCGCCGGACGGCCCAAGCGGGCAATCACATTGGCCATGCTGAAAGTCTTGCCTGAGCCGGTCACGCCAAGCAGGGTCTGGAAGGCTTCCCCATCTCGCACGCCTTCTACCAGCTTGGCGATCGCCTGCGGCTGATCTCCGGCCGGCTGGTAAGGCATGAACAACTCGAAGGGCGAGTCATCAAAGCGCACGAATTGCCCTTGCGCCGGCGCTGCGGCGCCGCTCGAATCGACATCGACGGGGGACTGTGACATTGGGCGTTGTGGGCACCGTTAAAATCGGTGCAACCAGACAGCATACGCGATTGCTCGCCGCCGGTTCCGTCCGGAACGCGTCCTGCCAGTCTTGCCAGCCCCAACAATTGCCCCCAACCAGCAGCCCGGAACCTCAGCATGTCCCTGTTCAATGCCGTCGCCATGGCCCCTCGCGATCCGATTCTGGGTCTCAACGAGCAATTTGCCGCCGACCCCAACCCCAAAAAAGTGAACCTGGGG
>JBMSNZ010000240.1:0-2045 GCA_049421965.1 Erythrobacter sp. | reverse complement strand
GTGTTCGTTGAGCTCACGATCGAGTGACGCGGCAAGCACCGGCACGTCGGGTTGCGCAGCGGCGAGGCGCCGCAGGCGACCCCGATAAGGCAGGTCAGCAGCAGCTTCCACCCGGTCGCGAACTCGTTGCGGTCCTGCGCGGTTGCCGTTGGCGGTTGGCTCACTCGGTCTCTCCTGAATCGGCAGTTGCCCGCCATATCACGTTGGGCAGCATGGCATCATCCCACGCGTCGGGCCACTGGCGCGCGGCGCGCACGATCACGAGGCGTTTGTCGGGCATGACGTAAACCCGCTGGCCGCCGTGGCCGTGGAAGATGATCACCTGGGACGTGGCGAAAGGCTCGCTCTGCCACGGGACCAGCGGCACGCCGGGCGGGCGCTCGCCGCCGATCTTCTGGTCGCCGACCCACACCTGATAGCCATAGCCGCGATAGGCCGGGGAGGGCGCGAGCATCTCCCGCAGCCACGCCTCCGGCACGATCTGCTGCCCGTTGTAGCGGCCACCATCAATGAACAGCTGCCCGATCCGCAGCCAGTCCACCGGGCGGCTCAGGATGCAGCAGCTGGTCATCACCATGCCGCCGGGCCGATCCAGCGGAATGGCCGCCGTGCGCAGCCCGAGCGGTTGCCACAACCGCTTCGACAGCAGCACTTCGTAGTCCTCGCCGGTTGCCCGCTCCAGGATCAGGCCGATCAGCTGGTTGACCTGGTTGTTGTAGTCGAACGCCGTGCCGGGTTCGGCGACCTTGTCCAGCGTCAGCATTCGGCGGGTGAAATCGCTTCCGAGGCTGTGGCGCACGATCGGGTTGTCGGGGGTGACCTTGTAACCGAACCCGTCGTCGCCCTGTTCCAGCCCGCTCGCCATCCACAGCAGGTGGCGCAGCGTGATCGCGCCGCGCGGGTCGTCGGTCCATTCGGTCAGGTAGGTTCCAATCGGATCATCGACCGAGCCAATCTCGCCGCGTTCGATCGCTGTGCCGACCAGTATGGCGGTGACGGTCTTCGACATGCTCTGCGGGTTGAACCGCGTGTCGCGACCGCTTCCCTGCCAATACTGCTCGAACACCAGCATGCCGTCGCGTGCGACCAGCAGCGCCGTCGAGTTCTGCGCCTTGGCCCAGGCAGCGGCGGCAGCGAGTGCGGTGGGGGCGATACCGCTTTCGGCGACCGGCAGCGTTTCAACCGGTGTATGCTGCCCTTCGACCACGGCAACGGGATCATACCAGTCGGTCGGGATGGTCAATGGCTCGTAGCCTCCCGCCGCAAGGCTTTGCCAGCGCCGCTCGAACAGCGGGTCGTCCTGCGCGTAAGCCGGCCTGCCGAGCAGGAGAAGGACTACCGGCAGCAGCCTAGCGTGCATGGTAGAACTCAGTCAGGTTGCCATCGGGATCGCGCACTGCGAACAGATCGACGGTGCCGATTCCGCCGATTTCAACGCCGGTGGCCTGGAAAACCGGTTCGACCCCCTGCTGCGCCAGTTCCTGCTTGTATCGGCGAAGGTCGGCGACCGGGTAGCGAACCGAGATGATCCCGAAATTGGGCGGCGCCGCCAGCGCCGACAGGTCGCGCCCGGTGAAGCCCTCGAACTGCATCACCTCGACCCGGCCGGTTTCTTCAGGCAACACCGGCTGCGCGACCGCAGCCCGGCGGACCAGCGTGGTCGCCATGTTGGGCGGTACCGAGAAGTTGTTCGAGACCGGCTCCGGATCGGTATAGGGCGCGTCGAACAGCACCTTGAAGCCGAGCCGGTCGCGGTAGAAGGCGAGGCTTTCTGGCTGGTTGCGGACCATTCGCATGGTGTTGAACGCCTGGCTCAGGCGGTCGACCGGGAAGGCATTGAAAGGCGGAGATGTGCGTTGGTAGAGCGCGTAGTTCACCCCGTGCGGCCCGCGCACCACCACGTTGACCAGTGCCGACCCGGCAAAGTTGAAACGGTACGGTTCACTTTCGGCCCACCAGCCACGGGCGATGGCCGCGTCGAACAGCGCCTGCGTATCTTGGCTGCGGAGCATGATCGAGAAGATTCCGCCGGTATCCCACGGGCG
>JBMSNZ010000239.1:0-2055 GCA_049421965.1 Erythrobacter sp. | reverse complement strand
TCGTCTCCACCATCAAGGCCGAGGGTCGTAAGGTTGCGATCTTCAAGCGCTCCGCCGTCCGCTAGAGCCGCGCCAGCGCTGCGCGCGTCATTGAGCCGCGTCGAGTCCGCATCGGGAACGACATTGGTGCCCGGCTCGACAAAGCGCACATTGCTGTGCGGCGCGACCGCCGCAAGGATCGCCCCGCGGCTGGCCGCATCGGCCGGGCGGCCGAAGAACTTCGCAACCTTGGGCGCGCCGCAGCCGGCCGCGTCAGGATCGGTCGCGGTTCCCGGCACGAATGCGCCGGGCGCTGCGCCGGGGCGCGGGGTGTAGACTGTCGGCGGGACCGGAGTTCCGGCCGGGGATGGCGCTGCTGCGGAAGCATCGCCGGGCTGGCCGATCCGCGCGGCGAAATCGCCGGCGGTCTCGCTCTCGCTTTCGGGTGAGTTGCAGGCGGCCAGCAGGGCAAGCGGCAGGGTAAGAAACAGCGGAGCGGCGCGGGTCATCGGCAATCCTTGGCGCAAGGTTTCGGATGCCTGCTCTCAACGACAGTGCGGTTGCACTTTCATGACATGCCCGGCGGGGCGCGGGTTCAGCGCCAGCGCAACCGGTCGCGCGTCAGCTGGTCGACCGAAGTCACGCCCATCAGCCGCATGCCGCGTTCGATCTCATCCTTGAGAATGCCGATCGCGCGCTCGACCCCGTTCTGCCCCGCGGCCGCCAGTGCATAGAGATAAAGCCGCCCGCCGCTGGCGGCAGTCGCACCGCCGCACAGGCTCTTCAGCACATGCGTGCCGCGCCGGATCCCGCCATCGACGATGATCTCGATCTCGCCGCCCACCGCATCGACGATCTCGCGCAGCTGGTCGAACGGCGCGCGGCTGCCGTCAAGCTGGCGGCCGCCATGGTTCGAGATCATGATCGCATCGGCGCCGATCTCGACCGCGCGGCGTGCATCGCCCGCGCTCATCACGCCCTTCAGGCAGAAGGTTCCGCCCCAGTCCTGTCTGATCCGCGCGGCAGTGTCCCAGTCCATCGAGGTATCGAGCATGGTGTTGAAATACTCGGCGATGCTCACCGCCTTGCCGCTGCCTTCGCGCACATGGGTATCGAGATTGGGCAGGCGGAATTTCTCGCGCAGCAGATAGTCGAGCGTCCAGCGCGGGCGCATGGCATAGCTCCACACGGCGCTGGCCGTGAAACGGGGCGGGGTGGTGAAGCCACTGCGCAGGCACCGCTCGCGCTTGCCTGAAACGATCGTGTCGACCGTAAGCGCCAGCGCATCGAAGCGCGCTGCCTGGCAGCGTTCGATCATCGAGGCGTTGAGGCCCCGGTCCTTGTGCACGTAGAGCTGGAACAGCTTGGGGCCCGATGTGAGCGCGGCGATCTCTTCGATGCTGCGCGTGGCCAGGCTCGAGATGCCGAACCACAGGCCGTATTTCTCGGCAGCCCGCGCCACTGCTGTTTCGCCCTGCCAGTGGAACGCGCGCTGGACCGCAGTTGGGCTCAGCATCAGCGGCAAGGCGCTGCGCCGCCCCATGATCATGCAGCCGGTGTCGATTTCGGCCACACCAGCCAGCACATCGGGCACGAGGTCGGCACTGTCGAAGGCGGCGGTGTTGCGCGCCTTGGTCAGTTCGTCATCGGCCGCGCCATCGATGTAATCGAACACCGGCCAGGGCAGGCGTGCCCTGGCCAGTTTCCGGAAGTCATCGATATTGTGGCAATCGCTGAGCCGCATGAGCCTGCGTTTGGCGGCGCGGCAGGGATTTGTCGAGCGCGATCACTGCAGTTCGAAGGCGGCGCTGATCTCCAGTTCGACCTCTTCGCCCACCAGCGGCACGCCGTAATTGATGCCCCATTGGCGGCGGTCGATCACGGCACGTGCTTCAAAGCCCACGGTCTGCTTCTTGTTGAAGGGATTGGCGCCGGCGCCGGTGAAATTGACCAGCATGGTAACGGGCGCGGTCTTGCCGTTCATGGTCAGCATGCCGCTGACGACGGCGGTGGTTTCGCCGGTCTGCCGCACGCTGGTCGAAACGAAGCGGGCAGGGGCGGGATCGGGCCCGAAGA
>JBMSNZ010000238.1:0-2080 GCA_049421965.1 Erythrobacter sp. | reverse complement strand
GGGTTCGGCCGGAGCGAGGTCGCGGACTACAGCCTTGGCATCGGGATAGATGTGCAACTCAAGGGACCCCCAAAACGGCTCTGTTGAACCATGAAACGACAAGCTGCCTTGCGGTTAGGAAGTCCCCTTGGGGCAGCGGAGCGGCGCCTATAGGGCATCGTGGATGAATCGCAAATGAAAAAAGGGGTGTTTTTGCGCCATTCGCGTCGATTCAAGCGGTTGAACCTGCTGCAGGATCCGCCATGTGCCGCGCATCCGGACCAGCTGACCGCCCCCTCTTCGCCGGAATCGTTTCAGCCGTGCAGCCCCCTCCCGGTTGTACCACGCGAAAGTGCGCTCGCAATTGAGACACTTAGAAAGGCATCGCCCCCCTGCGCAGCGCTGCTTGGCCCACTGTCCCGGTAAATTCGCGCCTTGAGCACATCGTCGGGCAATGGCTCGAGCGGTTGCGGCATTGTTTCGATGATTTCGGCGTAACGCTGGTCGTCTGCCTCAATATCCCCTGAGAGGTCCCCAACACGCTCAACCAGGATGGGAAATGCCACCGGCGTGCGGGCCGAATCAAGCGCGGCGAGCAACAATATACCGTCGAAAACCATGGCGCGCGGAAGGGTGACGCCCTTGAACATCACCGTGACCGGAGAGCGACCGATCCGATCGAACAGATAGACCGCGATATTGCCCGCGAAAGGGATGAGATAGCCCTCGAACTCAAGGCCAGAGCCACCCATGCGCACTTCCATCAACCCGCCCTGGCCGCGCCGGATCAGGCCATAGTCATGGAACAGCTCGCCCGGCATGAGGAGCGATGGCCTCGATGTGCGCCAGAAACCTTCATAGGCGGAACCGCGCATGGCGCTTTCCTCGCTGACGGCGGAGAGGAACTCGCCGATCACGCCCGGGAAGGAAACCTCCCCCGGCGCAGCTTCGTTGGCGATCCCGAAGCGTTTGGCCAGCGATGCCGAATCCTCGAACCAGTCGGCGAGACGGAAGCCTGGCAAGTAGTCGCCGAGCAGCGAGCTCAGCCGCGCAAGGTTGTGATCCGTGGGGTGGACCGCGCCTGACAACCAACGCCCGACCAGCGATTTGTCGACCGCCAGCTGCTGAGCCAGCGCCACACGGCTGAGCGACGTCGCCTTCATCAGCATGCCCAGCTTCAATGGCAAGTCGGCAACGTGATCCATAGCCCGCCGATATATCAGGAATTTCGCCATGCAACAGCATGCATCGTGGGTTCATCGCGATGCGCAGCGCCATGCATCTCACCGCAACCAGACACACAGTGCATCACTTGCCTCAGGGTCGCACCGAACAGTGGGTGGGAGATGGAAAATGGTGGGAATCACGAAATCAGGAAAGGCAGCCCTGGCTGTCGCCGCAATGGCAACGGCGCTGGCGGGATGTTCGACCAAGCCGCGCAATTTCGCGGCTTCGGTGAGCACGCCGGTGAATGACCGCATAGCTTTCGAACAGGATTATCGCACCTGTGCCGCGCTGGTAAAATCCGGGCACAAGAGCGGCTTCAGGTCCGCTGCCACAACGACCGCGATTAGTGCGGGCGCCGTTGGAGCAGGCGCAGGCGTTGCCGCATTGGGAGCTGGCGGCACCTATAGCAGTGTCGGCGCAGCCGGCGCGGCCGCCGGTACGGTTCTGGCAGCAGCAACGGTGGTCGCCGGGCTGGCAGGATTTGGCATCACCCGGGCGATCCGCGGCGGCAAGGAGCGCAAATTCAAGCGCAACATGGCCGCCTGCCTCGCCGAATACGGCTATCAAGTGACCGATTGGGAAAAGCTCAAGAAGCGCGACGATGCGGCAGCCTTTGCATCGCGGCAGGTCACCGTCGCGGAGCCTGTGCGGGAAGAACCAGTGCAGATCGATGCGGTTATGGTGAGCGAGGAACCGCAACCTGCTGAAGTTACCGCTCAACCTGCTGCGCTGGTGACGCCCGAGGGCTAGCTCAACCGGTCGCGGAAGTCCTCGTACCCGAATGACTTTACCAGCTCGAGCGCGTCGCTCTCGCTGTCCCACAGGTAGATCGATGGCAGTTGCACACCGTTGAAGGTGTTGGTCTTCACCATCG
>JBMSNZ010000237.1:0-2080 GCA_049421965.1 Erythrobacter sp. | reverse complement strand
GCCGTCTGGATCCCGAAAGTGGCTGAGGAACAGGCCACATTCATGTCGAAACCGAAGCCTTCGATCCCTAGCGCGTGCTGGATCTCGATGGCCATCGCGGGATAGGGGCGCTGCATGTTCGAGGCCGCGCACAGCACCGCATCGACATCGGCGGGATCGCGCCCGGCGCGCGCCAACGCATCGCGTGCTGCCTTGACCCCGATTTCAGCCATGATCGACAGTTCGTCATTGCTACGTTCGTCCCAGCGGGGCGCCATGATTGCGGGATCCAGCACCGGCTCTTTCGCCATCACATGGCGCGCCTTGATGCCGCTTGCCTTCTCGATGAACTCGACCGAACTGGGCTGGAGCGGCTCAACCTCGCCCGCAGCGATCGCCGCCGCGTGTTCCGCATTATGCCGCTCGACATAGGCGTTGAAGCTGGCGACCAGTTCCTCGTTGGTGATGATCTCGGCCGGAGTGAACAGGCCGCTTGAGGAGATGACGGGGCGCCCCGTCAGACTGCTGGAGGTCGTTTGCATGGCGCGCGTGGTTAATCGCCCGCGCCGCGCAGGGCAAGGCGCGAATAGCTGTGCAGTGGCCTGGAAAGTGACCGTCCTGAAACAGGAGAAGGTGGTGGACAGGGCTGGATTCGAACCAGCGTACGCTTGCACGGGCAGATTTACAGTCTGCTGCCTTTAACCACTCGGCCACCTGTCCACACCAATCTGGCGGATAAATTGGTGCCGCCAAGGCGGCCCCGCTTGCCGAGAGGCGCCCCTTTGGCGAAGCGGCGCTTGCCTGTCAATGGTGCTGCTGGCAGGGGAGCAACAGGCACGGCAAGGCGGAGAACGGCAATGGCCAAGGGCGAGCGCAAACGCGCGCTCAAAGGACGGGCAGGACGGATGAAGGGCGGGCGCGGCTCGGGCCGGGCTGGCACCGGAAGTGTGCGCCTGTGGGGTCGCCACGCGGTCGAAGCCGCGCTGATGAACCCCGAACGCCAGCACCGCAAACTATGGGCGACGCGCGAAGGGATCGATTCCCTCGACGGCGAGCTGCCGCCCGATTTTCCGGTCGAATATGCCGATCCGGCCGATCTGGCCCGGCTGGTCGCGCGTGACGCGCCGCACCAAGGGCTGGTGCTCGAATGCGCCCCGCTGGAGGATGTGTTCCTCGACGAGGTGATGGATGGCGATGCCGCGCGCCCGCTGGTGGTGCTCGACCAAGTGACCGATCCGCACAATGTCGGCGCGATCCTGCGTTCCGCGGCAGCCTTTGGCGCCGCAGCGATCGTGACGCAGGACCGCCATGCCCCGCCCGAATCGGGCGTGGTCGCCAAATCCGCCTCGGGCGCACTGGAAGTGGTGCCCTGGGTGCGGGTGGTGAACCTCGCCCGCGCGCTCGAGGAGATGGCCGAAGCAGGCTATTGGCGGATTGGCCTTACCGGCCATGCCGACGGTGTATTGGCCGATCTGCTGCCGACCGGCCCTGTGGCGCTTGTGCTGGGCGCAGAAGGCGCCGGGATGCGCCACAATATCGAAGCGCATTGCGACGCGCTGGCGCGGCTGCCGATCACACGCGCGGTCGAAAGCCTTAATGTCAGCAATGCCGCCGCGATCTCACTCTACGCCGCCGCCACCCGCAAATCTGACTGACTGCCGCACAAGGAACACTGCATGACCGCTCACCGATCAATCCGCGCCGCAGCCACTGCGATGCTGGCCGCCGCAGCGGCACTGCTGCTCGCCGGGTGCTTCGTGACCCCGGGCAAGTTCACTTCGGAACTGGCCCTGGAGAACGACGGCTCGTTCAGCTTCCGCTACGACGGCGAAATCTTCTTCCTTGGCCTCAGCAAGCTGGCACAGATGGGTGCCACCGAGGCCGTCTTCGCGCCCTCGCCCTGTTATGACGACAATCTCGAGCCGCGCGAGTGCACCGAGGACGAGATCGCCGAACAACGCGCCGAATGGGATACTGGGGCCGAGGAACGGGCCGCAAAGGCCAAGAAGGAAGCCGAGGACCTCGCCAAGATCCTCGGCGGAATCGACCGGTACGACACGGCGAGGTTCCCGGCGTCGATCCGCACGCCGGCGGGCACCTC
>JBMSNZ010000236.1:0-2105 GCA_049421965.1 Erythrobacter sp. | reverse complement strand
CATCCGGTCGGGCGTGCGGTGGGCCGAAACGATCCGCGCTTCATACTCCACCTCGAGCTCGTCGAGCACTTCGGCGGCGCGCTGCATGGTCGGCCAGTCCGACTGGCTGCCCATCACAATTGCTACCTTTCCGCCCATCTCAGTGCCCCTTCTGTGGCTCTCTGCCCCGTTTGTGCCTCGCTCAGGCGTCTTTCAGGTAATAGCGTTCGCCCGGCTGCATAGCGTCATCGAAATCATAGATGATCGGCTGGCCGGTGGGAATCTCCAGCTCGGCGATGTCCTCGTCGGAGATGCCGGACAGGTGCTTGACCAGCGCTCGCAGCGAATTGCCATGCGCCGAAATGATCACCGTCTCGCCGCTCGACAGCGCGGGGTGGATATCGCTCAGCCAGTAAGGCAGCACTCGCTCGATGGTGAGTTTGAGACTTTCGGTGCGTGGCACCTCGATCCCCGCGTAGCGCGGATCCTGCGACAGATCATAGCGGCTGCCTGGCTCAAGATCGGGCGGCGGCACGTCAAAGCTGCGGCGCCAGATGTGGACCTGCTCGTCGCCATGCCTGTCACGGGTTTCCTGTTTGTCGAGCCCGGTTAGCCCGCCATAATGGCGCTCGTTGAGCCGCCAGTCCTTCGTTTCGGGGATCCACAGCCGGTCGCACTGGTGCAGCGCCAGGTGCAGCGTGCGGATGGCGCGGGTCTGTACCGAGGTGAAGGCGCGCGTGGGCAACACGCCTTTGTCCTTCATTAGCGCGCCTGCCGCCATCGCCTCTTCCACGCCGCGTTCGGTCAGGTCCACGTCCCACCAGCCGGTGAAGCGGTTTTCGAGGTTCCACTGGCTCTGGCCGTGGCGCACGAGGATCAGTTTGGGCACGGTGCTGCTCCGCATTTCAGGAGCGCCCGGCGTTAGCTTCGCTCGCCTTCGTTGGAAAGGCTTTCTTCGCCCGATTCGCCGCTTTGCGCCGACATTGCGCGTCCCTGCGCTTTACGCCTGCGCAGGTTTTCGCGCAGTTTCGCTGCGAGACGTTCCTCACGCGACATATTCTTGTGCGGCTCTTCACTCATGCGAAACGCCTTGCCGCTATTAGCGTCTGCGCTCAAGTAGCGAAGCGATGGCGCGGCAAACACGCTCAAGCTTGGCTTGACATTGTGCCCGTGCGCGACAATAGGCGCGCGGCATTCCGGCGCTGCTGTAGCTCAGTGGTAGAGCGCACCCTTGGTAAGGGTGAGGTCGGGAGTTCAATCCTCCCCAGCAGCACCATTCAGGCATGGCCCCAAGCGCCATGCTTCAACGCCCGCTCGCACTTTTGATCATTACCGCTGCGCGGCCCCTCGGCTAGGGAATCGCTCGCACATTCAAAGTGGGAGAGCGCGCCATGGATCTTGGACTCAAGGGCAAGAAAGTCATCATGAACGGCGGGGCCCATGGCCTCGGCCTTGAATCGCTCAAGCTGTTCGCTGCCGAAGGCGCGGATGTCGCCTTTTTCTCCCGCAAGGAAGACAAGATCGAGGCCGCCAAGGCCGCCATCGACGCCGCTGGCCCGGGCAAGGTCTTCGCTGAAGTGTTTGACATGGCGAGCGGCACCGAAGCTTATCAGGCGTGGCTTGAAAAGGCAGTCAAGGAACTCGGCGGCTGCGATATCTTCGTCCACACCGCCAGCGCTTCGGGCACCGGTGGGGCGGGCGACTGGCAGGCCTGCCTCGACATGGACATCAAGGGCGCAGCCTATGCGGTCGAGACCCTCACCCCCTATCTCGAAGCCTCGGGCACCGGTTCGATCGTGATGCTGTCCTCGACCGCCGCGCTCGAAACTTTCATCGCCCCTAACCCGTTCAACGCACTGAAGGCGGCGCTGATCACCTATGCCTCGCAGCTCTCGCAGGCCTATGCCGCCAAGGGCATCCGTGTGAACACCGTTTCGCCAGGTGCGATCTATTACAAGGGCGGCAACTGGGAAATCATCGAGGAACACATGAAGCCGCTTTACGATGCGACGTTGGCCAAAATGCCAATGGGCCGCTTTGGCGAGCCGGTGGAAGTGGCCAAGGCGATCGTCTTCGTGGCCAGCCCGGCGGTGCCCTACATGACCGGCGCAAACCTGGACGTGGCT
>JBMSNZ010000235.1:0-2108 GCA_049421965.1 Erythrobacter sp. | reverse complement strand
GCCGCAGATATAGGCGCCCGCGCCGCGGTGCATGAACACGTCGAAATCATAGCCCGAACCGCAGGCATTCTTGCCAATCAGCCCGGCCGCATTGGCCTCGTCGATCGCCGCCTGCAGCACTTCGGCCTCGCGGATGTATTCACCGCGGATGTAGATATAGGCCGCACGCGCGCGCATCGCGAACCCGGCCACCAGCGCCCCTTCGATCAGCTTGTGCGGATCGTGGCGGATGATCTCGCGGTCCTTGCATGAACCGGGTTCGGATTCGTCGGCATTGATGACGAGGAAGCTGGGTCGCCCGTCACGCGATTCCTTGGGCATGAAAGACCATTTGAGGCCGGTCGGGAAGCCTGCCCCGCCCCGCCCGCGCAGGCCCGAATCCTTGATTTCCTGGATGATTGCATCCTGCCCGCGCTCGAGCAGCTTCTTCGTATTGTCCCAATCGCCGCGCGCCTGCGCCGCCTTCAGGTTCCAGGATTGGAACCCGTAGAGATTGGTGAAGATGCGATCCTTGTCGTGCAGGCTCACGCGAACCCTCCCTGCGAGACATACCAGATCGCGCCTAGCGCGATCAGCGCGATTGCCCCGAACTTGATCATGCCCATCAGCACCTTCCATGCCAGGAAGATCAAGACGACTGCAACGATGATGGCAGCGATTTCCATGGCTTAGCCTTCGCCCCCCGCCTGCCCGTCACGCTGCTTCCGGGCACCGATGGCGAGAAACGCCGCGCCGATCGCCAGGAACGCGCCGCCCGCGCCGACGCCGCTGGCCGCAATCTGGATCGCGCCCGCAAGCATGAACAGCCCGCCTGCAAGGTAGAAGCCCTGCGCCTGCTTCATCACCAATCCCCCCGATAGTCGTGGTTCTGGGTGACCATGTCCTTCAGCGTAGTGGGCCCGCCCGCAGGTTCGCTGGTGTGGCGCCCGGGTTCCTGCGTCCCGGCCTTGGGGGTTTCGCCCCGTGCCAGCGCATCGAGCACCGCATCGAGCCGCTCGGGCGTCAGATCCTCGTAATTGTCGTCATTGATCTGGACCATCGGTGCGGTGGCGCAATTGCCCATGCATTCGACCTCGGTCAGGGTCCACAGGCTGTCTTCCGAGACATGGCCCTTGGCCATGCCGCGCTTCTTGCAGGTTTCAAACAGCGCGTCCGAACCACGCAGCATGCAGGGCGTTGTGCCGCACACCTGCACGTGGAATTTGCCCACCGGTTGCATGTTGTACATGAAATAGAAGGTCGCGACCTCGAGCACGCGGATCACCGGCATGTCGAGATATTTCGCGACATATTCGATCACCGGCAGCGGCAGCCAGCCCTGCGTGCCGGTTTCGGCACCAACCTGGCGCTGCGCCAGGTCGAGCAGCGGCATCACCGCCGATCGTTGCCGGCCGGCCGGATATTTGGCGATGTGCCAATCGGCCAGCTTGCGGTTCTCCGCGGTCCACTCGAACGCGCCCCAGCGGGCGCGCAGCTCCGGCGTGTCGGGTGCAGGGGTTCTGTCAGCCATTACCGGTCACACTCCCCGAACACCACGTCGATCGCGCCCAGGATGGCGGTTGCGTCGGGCAGCATGTGGCCCTTGCTCATCATGTCCATCGCCTGCAAATGGCTGAAAGCGGTTGGCCGGATCTTGCAGCGATAGGGCTTGTTGGTGCCGTCGCTCACCAGATAGACGCCGAACTCGCCCTTGGGGCTTTCGGTCGCGACATAGACTTCGCCGGCGGGCACGTGGAACCCTTCCGTATAGAGCTTGAAGTGGTGGATCAGCGCTTCCATGCTCTGCTTCATCTCGCCGCGCTTGGGCGGTGAAACCTTGCCGTCAGTGCTGGCGACCGGGCCGGTGGGCATTTCCGCCAGGCACTGCTTTATGATCTTCGCGCTCTCGTAAACTTCCTTCACGCGCACCATGAAGCGGTCATAGCAGTCCGAATTGGTGCCGACCGGGATGTCGAACCGCATCCGGTCGTAAACATCATAGGGCTGGCTCTTGCGCAGGTCCCACGGCAGGCCGGCGGCGCGGATCATCGGGCCGGAGAAGCCCCAGGCGATCGCGTCCTCGCGGCTCACCACCGCGATGTCGACATTGCGTTGCTTGAAGATGCGGT
>JBMSNZ010000234.1:0-2110 GCA_049421965.1 Erythrobacter sp. | reverse complement strand
CGGGCGCGGTGATCCGCCTGCGCAGCCTGCCCGATGACCAGGTCGAACCCGACGAAATCGGACATTCGATCTATCGCTATGACCGCGAAGCGGTGCTGCGGGCGCTGCGCACAGCCAGCAAGGGAGCTGCCGCATGAATGAACTGCTGGTCATGGCGGAGATCGCCGGGCGCCGCTGCGCCTTGTCCGCGCTTGAAGTGCAATCGGTGATCGATGTCGGCGAAATCACGCCGATCCCGCGCGCACCCGCCTATGTCGCCGGCCTTGCCGCGCTGCGCAGCCAGGCGCTGACCGTGCTTGATTGCCGCGCCGCGATCGGGCTCGACCCTGCAGGTTATGCCACAGACGAACGCGCCGCCGTGGTGCGGGTGGAAGGCCACACCTACGCGCTCAAGGTTGACCTGATCGACGATGTTGCCACCACGCAAGGCGCACCGGCTCTCCTGCCGGGAGGCTTCGGACCGCTGTGGGACCGGGTGGCGCGCGGCATGGTCGAAACCGATCGCGGACCGGTGTTGCTGCTTGACCTGCCGGCGCTCATCGCCGGGCCGGCAGCCGCTCGGGCGGCCGCTTAAGGCAATAGTTACGCATCGCGGCTAGATATGCAGCCAAGACAACAGGGGTGCGCATGAAAAAGTGTCTTATCGTTGACGATTCGCGGGTGATCCGCCGGGTATCCCGGCACATCCTCGAAACGCTGGGCTTCACGGTGGAAGAGGCAGAGAACGGCAAGCTCGGCCTCGAGTGCTGCGAGGCATCCATGCCCGATGTCGTGCTGCTCGACTGGAACATGCCGGTCATGAGCGGGATCGAATTCATCATCCAGCTGCGCCAGCGGCCCGGTGGCGACAAGCCCAAGGTGGTGTTCTGCACCACCGAAAACGACGTGGCGCACATCCGCGAAGCAATCAGCGCTGGTGCCGACGAATATGTGATGAAGCCGTTCGATCACGAGACGCTGCAAATCAAGCTGCAACTGGTCGGCTTCAACTAGGAAGCGGCCCGATGGGATCCAATCATCCCCTTGCTCGCGCGGACGCTGGCCCTCCGCGCGTCGGCAACCGCCGTGCTGTGCGGGTGATGATCGTCGACGATTCGCTGACGGTTCGCACCGTCTTTTCGCGCATGGTGGAGAATGATCCGGCGCTGCAGCTGGTGAGCACCGCCAGCAATGCCGAACGGGCCATTGCGATCCTGCGCGACCAGCCAGCTGATGTGATCCTGCTCGATCTGGAAATGCCCGGGATGGGCGGGCTCGACGCACTGCCGCGGATGCTTCAGACGGCCGCCGCTGCGCAGGTGCTGGTGGTCTCGTCGCTGACCGACGACGGCGCCGAACACACCGTTGCGGCGCTCGCGATGGGCGCAGCCGACACCATGCTCAAGCCGCGTCCCGGCGGTTTCGACGATGCCTATCGCGCCGCATTGCTTGGCAAGATCTACGCGCTTGGCGGGCTTGAAGCAGACGATGAGCGCTGCCCCGCGTCAATCGCCCCACGCGGCACCGCGAGCCTGGCTCTCCGCACGCGTCGCAAGGTGCCCGAAGTGATCGCGATTGGCGCTTCAACCGGCGGGATCCACGCGCTCAACATCCTGCTACGCGCGCTGCCGCGCGGGTTCGATTTGCCGATCCTGGTCACGCAGCACCTTCCGGCCAGTTTCATTCCGGTGTTTGCACGCCAGGTGGAGACAGTCAGCGGGCGGCCGACCGTGATCGCCGACGATGGCACGCCGATCCGGCGCGGCACGATCGCGATTGCCACCGGCCACGGCCATATGGAAGTGCGGCGCTCGCAGGCCGCGCTGGTTGCGCGGGTTTCCAGCGCTCCGGCGCGCAGCGGCTGCCTTCCATCGGTCGATCCGATGCTGGCGAGCCTAGCCGAGACGCTCGACGGCCATGCCCTTGGCGCGATCCTATCCGGCATGGGGCGCGACGGTGTTGATGGAGCAGCCCGCCTGGTTGCCGCTGGAGGCACCGTGTTCGCGCAGGATGACGCCGCGCGGCAGCGCTTCCTGCGCGATGTCGCAGGTGTCGACTGGTGGATCGACGGTGCGGATGCACCCGGAGGCGGCCGATGATCCGCCTGGCGCATGCCTGCATCGAGTCGGCC
>JBMSNZ010000233.1:0-2208 GCA_049421965.1 Erythrobacter sp. | reverse complement strand
ACCATGACGTCGGGCAGGCCGCCCATGTCGCGGATCCCGCCCAGGCTCTTTTCCAGCTTGTCGCGTTCGCGGGTCAGCTGCAGCACTTCCTTCTTGGTGAGGCCGGCGGTTTCACCCGACAGCTTCTCTTCAAGGGTCTTGAGCCGCTTGATCGAATTGGAAATGGTTTTCCAGTTGGTCAGCATGCCGCCGAGCCAACGATGGTTGACGAAGTGCTGGCCAGTGGCGAGCGCGGTTTCCGCAACCGCATCCTGCGCCTGACGCTTGGTGCCGACGAACAGCACCTTGCCGCCGCGGGCAACGGTCTGCTGCACGAAATCGAGTGCGCGCGCGAACAGCGGCACGGTCTGCGACAGATCAATGATGTGAACGCCATTGCGCGAGCCGAAAATGTACGGCTTCATGCGCGGGTTCCAACGGTGGGTCTGGTGGCCGAAATGCGCTCCGGCCTCAAGCAATTGCTGCATCGTGACGACATTAGCCGCCATAATCATTCTCCTTCCGGTTCAACCTCGGTGGAGCCTGTCACCAGCCAATCGGCCAGCACCGGTATGGTGGATCCACCTGCGAGATGCGCGGCCCACTAGCTTGTTTATCCTGTACATTCAACCCCTCCCGCCTTGCCGAACAGCAGGACTTGACAATAGGAGAACAAATAGTGAACATATAGACCAAATCGGGGGTTACCCGATCCGCATTGAAAGGATCGACCATGTTGGCTGTGTTGATTTTCCCGCTTCTGAGCCTGGCCATGATTTTGCTGCTCGCTGCGATGCTGATGCGTGATGGAGCGAAAATGTACGATGCGTTGCAAGGCCAGTCGCCGCTGGCCATGGGCGCCGAGGCGCCGGTAACGGCTCGTGTCCGGTGGGTTTCGGTGCAGGAAGCCCCTGCCCCGCTGTTCAGCGAGCCGCTGCGCGCCGCCGCCTGACCTTGGCGTAGCTCGCCATGCTGAACGGGATCAGCGCCAGATAACCAAGGCAGATGATGAGCAGGGTCAGCCAGGGGTTGGTGACAAGCGCCGTACCCAGCAGGCCGACCCCGGCCAGTAAGAAGATGCGCGAACTTGGCCGGACCCGAAGCGATGACCAGCTGAAGGTCGCGACGCTGGAAATCAGCATCAGCGAGACGAAAATGACCCAGGGCATGACCAGCGTCCATTCACGGAACATGTCATTGCCCGTCACTTGCCATAGTAGCAGCGGGACGAAGCTGAGCCCTGCGCCTGCCGGTGCCGGAACGCCGGTATTGAAGCCGGCGTCCTTGCGCGGCTGGTCGGCGACATCGATTTGGGCATTGTAGCGGGCGAGGCGCAGCGCCTGGCAAACCACGATCGCCAAGGCCGCAATCCAGCCGAAGCGCGGCGCGGTGGTTAGCGACCAGTGAAACATGATCATCGCCGGTGCGACGCCGAAAGCGATCACGTCCGATAGCGAATCCAGTTCTGCCCCGAACCGGCTCTGCGCCTTCAGGAGGCGCGCGATGCGCCCGTCAAACCCATCCAGCACGCCTGCCAGAACCACCGAAGCCAGGGCATTGGACCAATTGCCATCGATCGCAAACCGCACCCCGGTAAGACCGAAGCACAGCGCCAGGATGGTAATGGCATTCGCCGGAAGTGCGCGCAGCGGCAGACCTTTGCGGAGCTTCGGTTCGCCTGGGTTCACTGGCTGCGACCCGCCACGCTGCGATCGACACCAAGTTCGGCGATGACCGTTGCGCCGGCAATGGTGCGCTGACCCAGCCGCACGCGGCTGCCGGTGCCCATTGGCAGATAGACGTCGACCCGGCTGCCGAAGCGGATGAGGCCGACCCGTTCGCCGGCGACGACCGACTGACCTTCATCGACTTCGGCCAGGATGCGACGCGCAACCAGCCCGGCAATCTGGGTGAAGCCGATCTTCACGCCATCGTCGCGCTCGACCAGGAAATGCTGCCGCTCATTATCCTCGCTCGCCTTGTCGAGGTCGGCATTCAGGAATTTGCCCGGCACATAGGCGATGCGGCGGATGATTCCGGCGATCGGCGAGCGATTGATGTGAACATCGAACACGCTCATGAAAATCGAGACCCGCACCATTTCCGGATCGGTAAGACCTCCATCACCGCGAAGTTCGATTGGTGGCTGTACCTTGGCAATCATCGTCACCAGACCGTCGGCCGGGGCGATGACATATTTGGGGTCGATTGGCGTGGTGCGGATCGGAT
>JBMSNZ010000232.1:0-2242 GCA_049421965.1 Erythrobacter sp. | reverse complement strand
CTCAAGCTGCCGGCCGGCGTGGAAGACGGCACGCAGATGCGGCTGAAAGGCAAGGGGCAGGCCGGGCCCGGCGGCGCGGGCGACGGCATCGTGACGCTGTCGGTGGGCGCCCACCCCTTCTTCCGGCGCGACGGCGATAATATCCGGCTCGACCTGCCGATCACGCTCGACGAGGCGATCAATGGCGGACAGGTCAAATGCCCCACCGTCGATGGCGCGGTAAAGCTGACGATCAAGCCTGGCACCAGCGGCGGCACGGTGATGCGGCTCAAGGGCAAGGGCTGGACCGGCAAAACGGGCGAGCGCGGCGACCAGCTGGTTACGCTCGAGATCCAGCTGCCGGAGGATACCGCCGAAATCGCGCGGCGACTGGAAGGTTGGCACGACGCGAGCAACCCGCGCGCCAGGCTGGGGCTTTAGGGCTTGTCGCATTTCGAGCTTCCGCAGCCGGAAGAACGCGAGATCCACTCGCTCTCGCCCGAAACGCGGCGGCTGGAAGCGACCACGCTACACGGACATGTGATCCGCCATGTCGGGCCGGGATCGCGCGTCTTCGAAGTGATCAAGCGCACCACGCTGGGCGCGTGGAACGATGGCTTCATCCATGCCGGCAACCTCGCCTACCTCGCGGTGCTGGCAATCTTTCCGTTTTTCATCCTTGGCGCCGCGCTGTTCGCGCTGCTCGGTGACCCGTCGCACCAGGATGCACTGGTGGGGATGATCGTAATCGCCATGCCGCCCGCAGTCGCGGGAACAATCGAGCCGGTCGCCCGCGATGTCATGGCAGCGCGCAGCGGCGCGCTGTTGTGGGTGGGCGCCGCGGTTGCACTGTGGACAGTGTCGGGCCTGGTCGAGACGATCCGCGACATCCTGCGCCGCGCCTATGGCACCCAGCCCACCCGCGCTTTCTGGAAGTATCGGCTCATTTCCACCGGTTTCACCCTTGGCACTGTAGTGCTGCTGGTGGCCGCACTGCTGGCGCAGGTGGTGATCGGGGCAGCAGAGCAGGTGATCGAAGCGCGCCTCCCCGACCTCGATGATGCGCTGTCGAACCTGCAACTCTCGCGCGGGATCACGGCGCTCGGCCTCTATTTTTCGATCTATTTGCTCTTCTATATCCTGACGCCGACGGCCTACCGCGCGCGACGCTACCCCAAATGGCCGGGCGTGGCGGTGATCACGCTGTGGTGGATGGGTGTGACGGCAGCGCTGCCCCCGGTTCTGGGCATGTTCTTCACCTATGATTTGACCTACGGCAGCCTCGCGGGGATCATGATCGCGCTGTTCTTTTTCTGGCTCATTGGGCTCGGAATGGTTATCGGCGCCGAATTGAATGCGGCGCTGGCGGTGACGCCCGAAGAGGAGCGGGCCGTCGCACAGGCGCTGGAGCATCAAGAGGAGGACACGGCATGAATGGCCTGATGCCCGGACTGATGAATGGCAAACGCGGCCTGATCATGGGGCTCGCGAATGACAAATCGCTTGCCTGGGGCATTGCGAAGAAGCTGGCCGAGCACGGCGCGGAAATGGCCTTTTCCTACCAGGGCGAAGCACTGGAGAAGCGCGTACGCCCGCTCGCGGCCGAACTGGGCAGCGATTTCCTGATCCCCTGCGACGTGTCGGACATGGCGGCGCTCGACGCCGCTTTTGACGCGCTCAAGGCGCGGTGGGACCGGCTCGACTTCGTGGTCCATGCGATCGGCTTTTCCGACAAGAACGAGCTGCGCGGCAAATATGTCGACACCAGCCTCGAGAACTTCCTGCTGACCATGAACATCTCGGCCTATTCGCTGGTGGCGGTGGCACAGCGCGCGGCCGCGATGATGCCGCCCGTCGATGAGCATGGGAATGGCGGCGGATCGATCCTGACGCTGACCTATTACGGCGCGGAAAAGGTGATCCCGCACTACAATGTGATGGGCGTGGCCAAGGCGGCGCTAGAAACCAGTGTGAAGTATCTCGCCAATGACCTTGGCCCGCAGAACATCCGCGTCAATGCGATCAGCGCGGGGCCGATCAAGACGCTGGCGGCAAGCGGGATCGGCGACTTCCGCTATATCCTCAAGTGGAACGAGTACAATTCGCCGCTGCGGCGCAATGTCACGATCGAGGATGTCGGCGGCGCGGGGCTCTATTTCCTGTCCGAACTGTCATCAGGCGTGACCGGCGAGACCCACCATGTCGATGCCGGCTATCACGTGGTCGGCATGAAGCAGGAAGACGCGCCCGATATCGCGCTGGG
>JBMSNZ010000231.1:0-2281 GCA_049421965.1 Erythrobacter sp. | reverse complement strand
CGTGCCGGATCGCGGCGACCACGTACCCCTTCGAGGCCAGGTTCTCGCCCAGCCGACTGAGGTGTTCGGCCCAGCCGCCATAGCCATGCGACATGACCACCAGCGGGAACTTACTTCCCTTGAGCGGAATGGCCTTTGCCATGGCCAAACCCTGCTCGGCCACTTCCAGCACCTGCTGGTCCGGCAGCTCGCGCCGATGACGATAGACTGCCCGCGCCGATTTGCCTGACCGCGCTGCCGGATACCAGATTCGTAAGCCGATCCGGTGGTCCGCCACTGCCAGTTGTTCGGAGGCGGTCCCGACCGAATAGTCCCCGATCCTGGCTAACTCCGGCATTTCCGCCGCCAACGCCTGTGACGCCGATGCCACCGGTTTCGCCTGAGCCTCCGAGGAGGCCAGTCCGACGCATGCCAACGCAATCAGCGCAGCAAGTATCCTGGGACTATTCGTCATATGGTCAGGGTTCCTCGTGGCCGGGCGGTCAGCGGGCGAAGGCTCGGCCTTCGCCCGCCATGGCAGGAGACTTGCGTCTGCGTTCAGCGCCTTGACGTCAATGGAAGCCGACGCGCAGACTCAGGCCGAATGTCCTCGGATCAAGCAGGAAGGCGCTGCGGAAGCTGCCAACCAGGTTAGAGTTCACTTCCAGCCATGTGATGCTGTCTTCGTTAGTCAGGTTCTTGACGAAAGCGGTCAGGCTCCAGTCCTTGCCGCTGTTCGCCAATTGGACTGAGGCATCGAGCTGGCTCCAGCTGGCAACATAATCGGCAAGCACATTGAACTCGCGCGAGTGGAAGCCCGACTGCGAGTAAAAGTCGACCCTGGGCCGAACGGTCCAGTCGTTCCCCGCTTCGATTGTATACTCCGCGGCAAGCTTGAGGGTGCGGCGCGGCGCATTGGGGAGCTGGTTGCCCTGCAACTGGAACAATGCGCTGCCCCGCGACGGGTCCGATGAGAGATAGCTGCTGCGGACCTCGGCATCGAGAAGGCCCAAGCTCGCTTCAAGCCGCAGTGGATCGACCGGGGCGTAGACCAGTTCAGCCTCTAGCCCGCGGACCCGCGACTTGGGAATATTGGTGTTGGCAACCGCGGTGCCGACCAGGTTGCCGACGATCAGGTTGGAATAGTCGTAGTTGAAAAGGGCCAGGTTGAGCCGCCCCTTACCGTCAAGGAAGGTGTTCTTGACGCCCAGTTCGTAAGCATCGATCACTTCGGAGTCGAACACCGGGATCGTGTTGTTGCCAGGGTTGAACCCACCGGACTTAAACCCACGCGAGAAGGACAGGTAGACGTTGGTGTCCTCAGTCAAGCCGATTTCTGGATACCAGTTGACAATCGCTCGTCCGGTCACCTTGTCGAACTCGGCCTCGCCAATAAAGTAGGGATTGAGCGCGAACGTGCCCGAAGCCGTTTCGATGCGTTTCTTGTCCTTCGTATAGCGAAGCCCGCCGGTGAGCTTGAGGTTGTCGGTGATATCGAAATAGACCTCGCCAAAGATCGCATGCGATTTGACCTGCCCGAGCCGAGTGTCGAACTTCGAGATCGCCCCGAACGTACGGTTGGCGGGCGTCCAGGTGTCGACATAACCCGAAGCGCGTGAGTTCAGATAGAAGCCACCAAGGATGAAATTGAAAGCCCCGTCGAAACGCGACGCGAGCCGTAACTCCTGGCTGAATTGCTTCCGCGTGCCGCCACCGGTTTGCGAAGTGCGATAGTCTGTCGTGGTAACCGTCTGCCCGGACAACAGATAGGTCATCACGCCATTGCCATTCCCGGCATCAGGGATCACGTGGGTGCCGAAAGTGCCGGGGTTGAACGCGTTTGGTCGGTAACCCTGGTCGA
Source organism: Erythrobacter sp. (assembly GCA_049421965.1). Classification (GTDB taxonomy): domain Bacteria; phylum Pseudomonadota; class Alphaproteobacteria; order Sphingomonadales; family Sphingomonadaceae; genus Erythrobacter. Next base: position 441 of record JBMSNZ010000231.1, on the reverse strand, counting down.
AATCGCGCTCGCTCGAATTGCTGCCGTCGCGGAGGCCGCTCACCGAGGTCAAGGTCAGGTTGCCCAAGTCCTGGTTGATCTCAAGTGTGGCAAGAAAATCCTCGGCCTTCTGGAACGGCTTTACGTCAATCCGCACTTCGCGAAGGTCGGTCGGATTCGCCGCGAACGTGCCCGGACGTACCCGTCCGCTCAGCAGGAAGCTATCGATCGGGAAATTGTTGGTCGGGAAGGCAGTCGAGACCGAATTGGGCGAGCAACCAAACGCAGGATCCGGCGTGCACAGCGATTTCACGGCTTCCTGACGATTGGAGTCTTCCTTGAAATAGGTCAGGGTAAGATCGACCGTGGTCGAGTCCGTCGGCTTGAGCTGCGTGCTTGAGCGGAGCGTGTACTGGTTGCGTCCGTCCACCATACTGTTGTCCAGCAGATTCTTGGTATATC
>JBMSNZ010000230.1:0-2300 GCA_049421965.1 Erythrobacter sp. | reverse complement strand
GCGCCGGCCGATGCCAGCGCATAGGGCGACACCCGGTGCCGCGTGCACAGCCCCCCGGCACCATCATCGACCAGCGGGTTCTCGAACTCGAGCCCTTGCGTATCGCCGGCAGCGCGGATCACGGTTGCGACCGCCAGCTGGCCACCGCCCAGATCGACCACGAACTGCGTGCCGAGTGGCACTTCCGCCAGCCCCTGGATGAGTGCGCCGGTCTTGGAAAGATTGCGCAGCGTCACTTCGTAGGAATAGTTTTCGTGGATCACATGAATCTTGCGCAGCACGGTGCGGCGGCGCGCGCGCGCCGAGCGGTGCGCGTTGGGCTCGATCTGCCAGTTGCCGGTGGCGAGCTGTTCATGGACTTCATCGCCCGTGACAGCTTCCGAGTAGATCGGGCCTTGCAAGCTGGCGAGGCCGGCCTCTCTCAGCGCCTTGTGCTGCTCAAGCGTCTCGATGCTGCCCGCAATGGTCGCCATGTCCAGCGCCTGCGCCAGCGCCACCACCGCCTTGATCAGGCCGAGTTCGCGGCTGTCGCGGTCGAGGCTGGCAGGGCAGAAATGGGAGCCGATCTTGATCGAATCGAACGGAGCACGGCGCAGGTAGCTGAGCGAGGAATAGCCCGTGCCGAATTCGTCGAGCGTGAGCCGCACTCCCATCTTGAACAGCGAGCCCAGGATCTTGTCGACCGCATTGCTGTCGCCGAGAAACACCGTTTCCTTGACTTCAAGCTCGAGCCGGTCGGGATCGAGATCCGAGCTGGCGAGCGCCTCGCTCACGCTTTCGACGAAACCATCGGCCGCAAACTGCTTGGTCGGGACTCTGATAGTCACGCGCAGCGCGCCTGGCCATTTCTGTGCTTCGTCGCAGGCCTGGCGAATGGTCCATTCGCCCACTTCGATCACCTGCGGCGAATTCTCGACAATCGACTGGAATTCCTCGCAATCGATCTCGCCACGCTGCGGATGATTCCAGCAGACCTGCGCTTCGAGCGCGACCACCTTGCTGGTCTTGGCAGAGACGACCGGCTGATAGGTCAGGAACAACTGCTCGTCGCGCACCGCTTCCTGCAGGTCGCCTTCGAGCCGGCGGCGGAAGATCGCCTCGTTGGCAAGATCGCCCGAATAGAAGCGGAACTGCCCGCGCCCGCCGTTCTTGGCGGCATAGAGGGCCAGGTCGGCCGAACGAACCACTTCCTCGCGTGTCACCCCGTCATGCGGCGCGATGGCGATGCCGATCGAAGCACCGATCACACAGCGCCCCTCATCAAGCGAATAGGGTTGCGTCAGCATCGCGATGATCTTGGCCGCAATCTCGCCCAACTCGCCGCGATCGTCGAGATCGGGAATCATCACCTGGAATTCGTCGCCACCGAGGCGGCCGATCTCGCAATCGCGCTCGATTGCCCGGGTCAGGCGGTTCGCAACCTGCTTGAGCAGTTCGTCACCCGCAGCATGGCCCAGCGTGTCGTTGACCTGCTTGAAACGGTCGAGGTCCATCATCATGATCGCGCAATTGCGCTTGGCCGCTCGGAACGCGGTCAGCGTGGTTTCGATCGAATGCGCCATCCGGTGGCGGTTGGACAGGCCGGTGAGCGAATCGAACCGCGCCAACCGCATGGTTTCTTCCTCGCGGTGGAATTCTTCGGTGATATCGGCGCCGGTACCCCGGAAACCGATAAACTCCCCGCTTGCTGAATGGGCCGGGCGTCCCGAGAGCCGGATCACGACCTGGTTCTGCCCGCGCGAAGGTGCCACGGTGAAGCCGGTGAAGGCCTTGCGCGCGCCAAGCTGGAGCGACAGCGATTTGGTGCGGCCGTCGCCTTCCTTCGAGCTGAAAACGGCGGTCAGCGGCCGTCCAACAAGTTCAGCAAGGTCAAGCCCGGTGCGCTCGGCAATCGCATCGCTCAGATAGGTGAGATTGCCTTCAGCATCGGTCGACCAGAACCAGCCAAGCCCGGATTGTTCGAGCTCGTCGAGCATCGCCAGCTTGTCAATGTCGGACATCGCGCTCGCACGACTCGCCCCGCCACGGCTGGCGATTCCGGCGAGAAACCCGCCGTTCGATTTACCCGACAAGAAACCCTTGAAGGGCACGCTGGCACTCTCCTAGATGCTTGATGGCTACAAACCGCAGCCACCTTCCACGGTGTAAAGCGGGTTGGTTATTTTTATCCTAATAATCGGCAGCTAACCCCGGCCTGTCCGATCAAGCGGCAATATCGGATCGATGCGACAAATCGATCTCGACAAAGGCCTTGGCCTTGGCCGCCCCGCCGCGATTGCGCAGCATCGCCGCATAGGGAT
>JBMSNZ010000229.1:0-2302 GCA_049421965.1 Erythrobacter sp. | reverse complement strand
ATCGGACGAAGGCTCCGCATCGGCCGACCGCGAAGGGCGCATCCGCTTCGGCAAGACCTGGCTCGATCTCGAAGCAGCGAAGCTTTTCGACGAGGAAGGCGCTTCGCTGCCGCTCACTTCGATGGAATTCAACCTGCTCAAGCTGTTCGCGCTCAACAGGGGGCGGGTGCTCAATCGCGACCAGATCCTTGAAGGTGCGCATGACCGGTCATGGGATCCGTTCGACCGCAGCATCGACATCCGTATTTCGCGCATCCGCAAGAAGATCGAGCCCAATCCGACCAAGCCCGTTACGATCCGCACCGTGCGCGGCATTGGCTATATCTTCGATCCCGACGCGTCCTGAATGGTGCCCGGGCCCACTACTGAAACAATTGAAACAAGATAGCGCTCTCGCGGCATCCGGCTGAAACAGGCGCGGCATATCCCGGCGCTTGTCAACAGCAAGCCAAAGGACCCGCCATGACCGCTCTCTTCCCTTCCCCCTCGCTCCCCCGCGGCGTGGCGGGCCCGCACGGTTCGGTGCTCGAACTGGTCGGCAACACGCCGGTCGTGCTGATGGAAAAGCTCTCGCCTCCTGGCCGCGAAGTCTACGTCAAGCTTGAGGCTTTCAACCCCACGGCTTCGGTCAAGGACCGGCTCGCGATCGGGCTGATCGAAGCCGCCGAGGCCGATGGCTCGCTCAAGCCAGGCCAGACCGTGGTCGAAGCGACCAGCGGCAATACCGGCATCGGCCTCGCCATGGTCTGCGCCCGCAAGGGCTATCCGCTGGTCATCGTCATGGCCGAAAGCTTCAGCATCGAACGCCGCAAGATCCTGCGCTACCTCGGCGCCAAGGTGGTGCTGACCCCCGCTGCCGAGAAAGGCACCGGCATGCTGGCCAAGGCGCGCGAGCTGGCCGAAACGCATGGCTGGTTCCTGCCGCGCCAATTCGAAAACGAGGCCAATGCCACGATCCACGAACGCACCACCGGTATGGAAATCGTCGAAGCCTTCGCCGATCGCCCACTCGACTGCTTTGTCAGCGGGTTCGGCAGCGGCGGCACCATTGCCGGAGTAGCGCGTGCGCTGCGTCAGCACAGTCCCAATACCCGTGTGATCGCCTGCGAGCCGGAGAACTCGCCCATGCTCGGCTCCGGTATAGCTCAGGCCTATCATGCCGACCGCTCTCCGGCGGGCAGCCATTCATTGTTCCGTCCGCACCCGGTGCAGGGCTGGGCACCCGACTTCATCCCCGCCATCGTCGATGGCGCGAAGCGCGCCGATCTGATCGACGTAGTGGTCCCAGTTTCCGGCGACGATGCAATCGCCTGGTCCAGGCGGCTCGCCCGCGAGGAAGGTATCTTCTGCGGCATCAGCTCTGGCGCGACATTCGCCACGGCACGCCGGATCGCCGAGCAATCGCCTGAAGGCACGCGTGTTCTGGCAATGATCCCGGATACCGCCGAGCGTTATATGTCGACGCCGCTTTTTGCAGACATTGGCGAAGCGATGGATGAGGAAGAGCTCGAAATCTCGCGCTCGACTCCGACTGCACGTTTCGATGCTCCGCCTCCCGCAGCTGCTCAGTCGAAGCCCGTTGCCACAGCCGCGCCCGCGAGCAAGGCAGCGTTGGCCCATGTCGACGCCATCGTGACGGACCCCGGACAGCCGCTGGTCTTCTTCGCGCTGCAATGGTGCGAATTCTGTTGGTCAGCGCGCAAGTTGCTCGATGCGTTGCAAATCACCTATCGCGCCGTTGCGCTTGACGGACCGGACTATGCGGACTCGGATTGGGCGGCAGATGTGCGCCGTGCCGTGGGGGAACGCAGCGGTGTCCCCACAATCCCGCAGATTTTCCTTGCAGGCCGACATATGGGCGGCGCGACCGACCTGTTCGACGCCTATAATAAGGGCGAACTTGCCGGACTGGTAGCTAGCGCCGGGCTCGAAATGGCCGGAGCGGGCCCTGACAATGCCTATTCGCTGTTACCGGCTTGGCTACAACCGCGCTGAGAAAGGCAAGGTAGGGTGCTGACACAGGACGCCGGATCATGAAGGAAGCCGAACTCGAACTTGCTGCCAGGCTTGCACTCCGTTCACGCTGCGAATTACGTCCGCTCTTTTCGACCGCTGGCTATGAAGAACTGCGCGAAAACTTCGCGATTGGCCTGCCAGCCAAAGGCCGCGATAGCTTGGAAGTGATCCGCAACCTGGCCGAGGCCGCGACACCCGGCCTGTCCGGCTCGACCGATCCCGGCTTCCTTGCCTGGGTGATCGGCGGCTCTAACCCCACCGGCGTTGCTGCCGACTGGTTGACTTC
>JBMSNZ010000228.1:0-2322 GCA_049421965.1 Erythrobacter sp. | reverse complement strand
GGCCGCCGAACTGCGCCTTGCCGCCCAGCGGCTGCTGGGTGACGAGCGAGTAGGGACCGATCGAACGCGCGTGGATCTTGTCGTCGACCAGGTGGTGCAGCTTGAGCATGTAAATATAGCCCACGGTCACCTTGCGGTCGAACGCCTCGCCGGTGCGTCCGTCATAGAGCGTCACCTGGCCCGAACTGTCGAGCCCGGCCTTTTCAAGCATCGTGGTCACATCGCCTTCGCGCGCACCGTCAAACACCGGAGTGCCCATCGGCACGCCCGCGGTGAGGTTGCCTGCAAGCTCGATCACTTCCTCGTCCGAACGGGCCTTGATCTCGTCGGCATAGGTGTCGCCATAGATCTCGACCAGCTTGTCACGCACCGCCTGCGGCGGCTTGGCGGCCGTGGCATCGGGATTGGCAGTCCGCCATTCCTCGAGCGCGGCAGCCACCTGCTGGCCAAGGCCGCGCGCGGCCATGCCAAGGTGCGTTTCGAAGATCTGCCCGACGTTCATGCGGCTCGGCACACCCAGCGGGTTGAGCACGATGTCGACCGGGGTGCCGTCCGCCAGGAACGGCATGTCTTCCTGCGGCAGGATGCGGCTGATCACACCCTTGTTACCGTGGCGGCCGGCCATCTTGTCGCCCGGCTGCAGCTTGCGCTTCACCGCGACGAACACCTTGACCATCTTGAGCACGCCAGGTGCGAGTTCGTCGCCGCGTTCGAGCTTCTCCTTGCGGTCCTCGAACTTGTCGTCGATGCTCTTAGCGGCTTCGTCGTACTGGCTCTTGACCGCTTCGATCTGCGCCTGGCGGTTGTCGTCCGCCACAGCGAACTTGAACCATTCGTGGCGCTCGACTTCGTCAAGCAGTTCCTCTGTGATCACCGCGCCCTTCTTGATGCCCTTGGGAGCAGCTGCTGCCGTCTGGCCCAGCAGCATATCGCGCAGGCGATTGTAGGTCGCGCGGTTGAGGATCGCCCGTTCGTCCTTCGCGTCCTTGCGCAGGCGTTCGATCTCTTCCTGCTGGATCGCGCGGGTACGGTCGTCGATCTCGATCCCGTGGCGGTTGAACACCCGGACTTCGACGATCGTGCCAGCCACACCGGGCGGCAGGCGCAGCGAAGTATCGCGCACGTCACTCGCCTTTTCGCCGAAGATGGCGCGCAGCAGCTTTTCTTCCGGCGTCATCGGGCTTTCGCCCTTCGGCGTGATCTTGCCGACCAGGATATCGCCCGGGTGCACTTCGGCACCGATGTAGACGATCCCGGCTTCGTCGAGGTTGCGCAGCGCTTCCTCGCCGACATTGGGAATGTCGCGGGTGATGTCTTCTGGGCCCAGCTTGGTGTCACGGGCCATGACCTCGAATTCCTCGATGTGGATCGAGGTGAACACGTCGTCCTTCACGATGCGTTCGGAGATCAGGATCGAGTCTTCGTAGTTGTAACCGTTCCAAGGCATAAACGCGACGAGGCTGTTGCGGCCCAGCGCAAGTTCACCGAGGTCGGTCGATGGGCCGTCAGCGATGATGTCGCCTTCTTCGACCACATCACCCACCTTCACCAGCGGACGCTGGTTGATGCAGGTGTTCTGGTTCGAACGCTGGAACTTCTGAAGCGTGTAGATGTCCACGCCCGACTGGCCCGGCTCGACATCGCCGATCGCGCGGATCACGATACGGGTGGCGTCAACCTGGTCGACGATACCGCCGCGGGTGGCTGTAATCGCAGCGCCGGAATCGCGCGCCACAGTCTCTTCCATGCCGGTGCCCACGAACGGAGCTTCGGCGCGCACCAGCGGCACCGCCTGGCGCTGCATGTTCGAGCCCATCAGTGCGCGGTTGGCGTCGTCGTTCTCGAGGAACGGGATCAGCGAGGCCGCGACCGAAACCAGCTGCTTGGGCGAAACGTCCATCAGCGTGATCTGCTCGCGCGGGGCCATGAAGTAGTCGCCGTTCTGGCGGGCTGACACGAATTCCTCGGCGAAGCTGCCGTCCTCATTGAGTTCGGCCGATGCCTGCGCCACGGTGTGGCGCTGCTCTTCCATCGCCGAGAGGTAGATCACTTCGCTGGTGACCTTGCCATCGACCACGGTGCGATACGGCGTTTCGATGAAGCCGTATTTGTTCACCCGGCTGAAGCTGGCGAGCGAATTGATCAGGCCGATGTTCGGACCTTCCGGCGTTTCGATCGGGCAGATGCGGCCATAGTGGGTCGGGTGCACGTCGCGCACTTCGAAGCCGGCGCGTTCGCGCGTGAGGCCACCCGGGCCAAGCGCCGAAACGCGGCGCTTGTGCGTGATCTCGGACAGCGGGTTGGTCTGGTCCATGAACTGCG
>JBMSNZ010000227.1:0-2337 GCA_049421965.1 Erythrobacter sp. | reverse complement strand
AAATTCGTGCCAATTCCATCCTCTTCGGCGGTTGTACGCCTTACTGGGCGACGAGGGGCGTTTGCGACATCCATGCCGAAATGCTGGCTGCCGAGCGTGCGATGCGCGCAGTGTTGAGCGGTCGTTCAATTGCCGATCTGGCTAAGCAGGTTGCGGCGAAGATGCCGAAGAATTTCGTTAAGAAATCCGAAGAGCTGCTGGCCGGCCGAGTGAAAGGGCCCACCTCTGCTATCCATCATGGCGGAGGGAGCCGGCCATGAAGCGGCTTCTTGTCATTGGCGGCGGCTTTGCGGGCGTCCGGGCGGCGCAGGTAGCAGCGTCAACGGCGCTGGCTGAAAACAAGCCGTTGCAGATCACTCTCCTGACCGAAGCGGATCAGTTAACGATCCGCCCTCGCCTCTATCTTGCTGACCGGGCAAGTTGGTGCGTGCCGCTCCGTCCGGCGCTTGAACCGCTCGGAATAGGACTGAAGACAGGATCGGCGACGTCCATCCAGATCGAAGATCGGCTGGTCGAGTTCGATACCGGATCGGGAGAAGCTAGCCTGTCATACGATGCGCTGGTTATCGCCACGGGCAGCCGCCTGAACTGGCCTGACGTTCCGGGCCTCAAGGAAACTACTCTGAACCTTGATACGATGGATGCGGCCAGCGAAATGATTCGGCATATTGAAGGCCTTGGAACTGATGAGAATGCCGCAAGCTTCGTGGTGATTGGCGCGGGCTTTACCGGACTCGAAATCGCGACAGAACTTCGCTCCACGCTGGAAAGTATCCATGGCGCTGAACGGGCGGAGCAGGCCCGAATTTTCCTGGTCGATCGCAATGCCGCGCCGAGCCTGGGCAGTAATGTCGAACCGGTCTTGTTTGAGGCACTTGCCTTGGCGCGGATCGAAACCCGGTTCGGAAGGAGCGTCACAAGGGCGGCGCGGGGGTACATCGAGCTCAACGGCGGGGAGCGGATTTCCGCGAGCACAATTATCTACTCTGGCGGCCTTGAAGCGCGACCGCTTGCAACCTCACGATCGCTGCCACGCGATGCGCTTGGCCGGATCTTAACTGACGACTTCCTGCGCGCCGGACGGGCGGAGGAAATATTCGTGGCAGGTGATGCAGCTCATGCCGCCGTCGACGATTCAGGCCGGACCGCGCTGATGTCCTGCCAACACGCGATCCCCATGGGCCATGCCGCCGGCCGGAATGCTGCGGCCCATCTGCTTGGTGTGCCGCTGGATCCATATCGCCAGCCCGTTTACGTAACGTGCCTCGATCTTGGCGTTGCCGGCGCGGTTTTTGCGACCGGATGGGATCGTCAGCCAACCTGCAAAGGATCACAGGCCAAAGCGATCAAAGCGGGCATCAATGCGATGATCGCACCACCATCCGGCTCTGCCGAAGCGATCATGGATGCGGTGCTGGCAGTCTAACGCTGACTCGTCTCCACTTGGTGGCGTCTGCCCTACCCTCGCCGTGCTTCAGGCCATGAGGTTTTGTCACTCAGCCGCCGCAACTCTGATGGCATCAGCCCCGCGTACTTCTTCTTCCAGTTGAAGTACGTTGCCTGACTGTTTCCTGCCTTGCGGCAGACCTCCGCCACCGGCGTGCATTCCTCACCCTGCTTGATAACGAACGCCTTCTGCGCGTCCGTAAACTTCGATCTCTTCATCACACACTCCGTATCCTGGCCCTCCGATCATAACTGGAATTTTCCAGTTCTGAACGGGCCAGAATTCCGGGTGCAGGTCACCGAGTCGATGAACGACATGAAGGCACATACGAGCTCAATGCGCACGCATCTAAAGCAATTATCCCCATCAAATGCTGAAACAAATGAAACCTTTTGCCATTGTTCGCGGCATCGAATTGATACACTAGAAGGGGAAAAGGTCCTCGTTCGGAGCGGACAGCCGTTCTGCACTTAACCCCTTGTCAATTTCAATTCGAGGACCTGATACAATGACTACTGCAACCATCGAAAAGCCTGCCCGCGTCGCCATGAACGGCGTGGATGTTCCCACTTTCATCGCCACTCTTGGTGCCGTCGACAAGCAGCGCGAGATTGCTCGGTTCACCTTCCGCGCAAACGGCAAGTGGATGTCTGGCACGCATAGCCGCGTAACGTTCAAGAACTTCTTCGGTGCCTGCGCGGAAAACGAGCACAACCAGACTTTCGCAGTCGAAGGCGATCACCCTGAAGTGCTTTGCGGCACCGACAACGCCCCGACCCCGGCCGAACTGCTGCTGGGTGCCCTCTCGGCCTGTCTTACCGCCGGTATCGGCAACATTGCCTCCATGCGCCAGGTTAAGCTGGAGTCGGTCGACGTAATCGTCGCAGGCG
>JBMSNZ010000226.1:0-2358 GCA_049421965.1 Erythrobacter sp. | reverse complement strand
CCTTTGCCGGAATTGGCGGCGGCACCGGCCTCAGCGACTACATGTTCGGGATCTGGATCACCGCGCTGGTGGTGCTGGCCTATACCATGGTGGGCGGCTTCCTGGCGGTGAGCCTGACCGATTTCGTACAGGGGCTGATCATGCTGGCGGCGCTGGTGGTGATGCCGCTGGCGGTGATGTTCGGGCCGGATGCCACGGGCGCCGCCTCGATCGCCGCAGTGCCGCAGGAAGGCTTCCTCAGCCTCACCCACGGGCTCACTTTCGTGGGCTTCCTGTCGGCGGTGACCTGGGGCCTGGGCTATTTCGGCCAGCCGCATATCATTGTGCGCTTCATGGCGGTGCGCAGCGTGGCGGACATCCCCACCGCGCGCAACATCGGCATGGCGTGGATGGGCCTGTGCCTCATGGGCGCGATCGCGATCGGGCTGGCAGGCCGCGCCTTTGTCGATGGCAATGCGCTGGTGCTGGACGATCCCGAGACGATCTTCCTGCTGCTGGCCGAGGCGCTGTTCACGCCCTTCATCACCGGCCTGCTGCTGGCCGCGCTGCTGGCGGCGATCATGAGCACGATCAGCTCGCAGCTGCTGGTCGCGTCCTCTTCGCTGACCGAGGATTTCTATCGCCTGTTCCTGCGCCGCGACTGTTCCGAGCGCGAAGCGGTGAATGTCGGGCGGATCTGCGTGGCGCTGGTGGCGCTGGCCGCGATCGCCATCGCCAGTGACCCCGATAGCCAGGTGCTGGGGCTGGTCGCCAATGCCTGGGCGGGCTTTGGCGCGGCGTTCGGCCCGCTGATCGTGTTGGCGCTGACCTGGGACCGGATGACCGGCGCGGGCGCGGTGGCCGGGCTCGCCACCGGCGCCGCAGTGGTGGTGGGCTGGATCGCGCTGGACTGGAACACCGCATTCCTGGGCGGCCCGGGGCTATACGGGATTGTGCCCGGTTTCATCGCGGCGTGGATCGCGATCGTGGTGGTGAGCCGGATGACCGCAAGGGAGCCGTGAGATGGCACAGGTAACCGGGCTTGGCGGCGTGTTCTATGTGGCGAGCGACCCCGAGGCGACGCGCGCCTGGTACCGGGACAAACTGGGGATCGACGGCCCCTATGGCCCGCAGCTGGCGTGGGAAGCGGACAGAAAGCCCAATCCCTATTCACTGATCAGCCATTTCAAGGATGACGCCTACATCAGGCCGGGCACGGGCGGTTTCATGATCAACCTCAGGGTCGATGATCTCGACGGTTTCGTGAAACTGCTGGAGCAACGCGGGGTGGAGGTGCTCGACACCGCCGACGAAGGATATGGCAAGTTCGCCTGGCTGCTCGACCCTGACGGGGTGAAGATCGAGCTGTGGGAACAGGTGGCCGACGAACTGCCCGAATAGCGCGGTGGCCCACTGCGGCGGCGTGCGGCGGTTTACCGTGCGTTAACCATGATGGCGCAAGCTTCACCCATGCTTGGCCGCTCGCTGACCCTGCTCTGCGCGACTCTCGCCCTCGCCGGATGCGGCGCGGTGCCGGGGGGCAAATCTCCCGCCGCCCCGCAGCCGCTGCCACGCCCGGTGGCGGTGAGCGACGAGGCAAGGCTGTGCCTCGCCGGCCTGAGCGAGGCAGGTTCGCGCTTCTCGCCCTTGCCCGACCGCTATGACGCGCCCGGCTGCGCGGTGACCGGCGCGGTGGAGCTGGCCGCAGTGCGCGGTGACCGCGCGCAGCTGGGGGTCAGCAATATCGGCCCGGTCGGCTGCGGGACCGCGCAGGTCTTTGCTGCCTGGGCGCGCTTCGGGGTCGACCGCGCGGCGCGGCAGATCCTGGGCAGCGCGATCGTCCGGATCGAGACGATGGGCGCCTATTCCTGCCGCAACGTCGCCGGGACTGGCCGCCGCTCGGCCCATGCCCGCGGCGAAGCGATCGATATCGCCGCCTTCGTGCTAGAAGACGGGCGCCGGATCAGCGTGCTCGACCATTGGGGCGCTGGCAGCGCGAAAGAGCGCGAATTCCTGCGCGTGGTGCACGAAAGCGCCTGCAAACGCTTTGGCACGGTGCTTGGCCCGGCCTACAACGCCGCGCATCGCGATCACCTGCATGTCGAGCTCGGCGGCGGCAGTTTCTGCCGCTGATCCTTTCGCGAGCGGAATACGTTCAGACCCGCACTTCCAGCTTCAGCCGCACCGCTTCCGCGGCATGGCGCGCGCCCAGCTTCAGCATCATGTTGGCGCGGTGGATCTCGATCGTGCGCGGACTGACTTCGAGTTCGCGCGCAATCGACTTGTTGCTGCTGCCCGCGCTGAGCCAGTCAAGCACTTCACGCTCGCGCGCCGAAAGGTTGGCGATGCGTTGCCGCGCTTCGATCATCCGCCGCCGTG
>JBMSNZ010000225.1:0-2363 GCA_049421965.1 Erythrobacter sp. | reverse complement strand
GACGCCGCCATTGCCGAGCAGCAGGCGCTCGATGCCCGCGATATTGGCCAGTACATCCTCGATCCGGCCAGACGGGGCGGCCAGGATCTGAGGGCGCTCGATCTCGCTGACCGCATAGGCCACCACTGATGGAGCCTGCGGCAAGCCTTCGCCGATCACGACGATCACGTCTTCGGGCCGGTCATCGCCCTCGGTCTGCGCGATGGCCGGAACAGAGATAAGCGCGCTCGCGCCCGCAAGAACGTAGGTAGCAACCCTCAGCATGGCGGCGCCCTAGCTGAACTGCACAATCGCGTCAGTTGCAAAATGCCATTCAGTCTAGCATTCTGGCTTGAAGTTGCTTACATCAATGTAAGCAAGGGAGAGAGACAATGCCCGCTACCCCGCCCGATTTCGATGTGCTGATCGTTGGAGCCGGCATCTCCGGCATCGGCATGGCCGCGCATCTCGAGATGCTGTCGCCTGATCGCAGCTATGCGATTGTCGAGCGGCGTGACCGGATCGGCGGCACGTGGGACCTGTTCCGCTATCCCGGCATCCGTTCCGACAGTGACATGCACACGCTGGGCTTCGCCTTTGAGCCGTGGAAGCACGAAAAGTCGATCGCGGACGGCCCGGCGATTCTCGAATATCTCGACCGCATCGCCGACGAACGCGGCATCCGGCCGCACATCCGTTTTGGCCACAAGGTCGTATCGGCCGATTTTCGGCCTGAGGAAGCGCGCTGGCATGTCACGGTCGAACTCGCCGATGGCGAACGTAAGCGACTGACTGCGAACTTCCTGTTCCTCGGTGCCGGCTATTACGATTACGACGATCCCTATGACGCCGGCTTCGATTTCAGCGCCTTTGCCGGCGATGTTATCCATCCGCAGTTCTGGCCGAAGGAATATGACTACACTGGCAAGAAAGTCGTGGTGGTGGGATCAGGCGCGACAGCGGTCACGCTAGTCCCGGCGATGACCGACAAGGCGGCGCATGTCACCATGCTGCAACGGACGCCGACCTGGATGTTCTCGCGCCCGGCGAAGGACAGGATTGCCAATTTCCTGCGCAGGATCCTGCCGGAAAAGGTCGCCTATGCAATTACCCGGTTCAAGAACATCAAGATGCAGGATTTCACCTTCAAGACCGCGCGAAACAAGCCGGAAAAGGTGAAGCAGGCGCTGCACCGCCGGATCGAGAAGGTAATGGGTCCGCAGTTCGACAAGGCAGCCTTCACCCCGCCCTACAATCCCTGGGAACAGCGGTTGTGCCTCGTACCTGACAACGATCTGTTCGAAGCACTCAAGGCAGAACACGCCTCGATCGTGACCGGGCAGATCGCCCGTATCGAGCGGGATGGCGTACGGCTGGAAACGGGGGAACTGCTGCCCGCTGACATCATCGTCACGGCCACCGGGCTACGGCTGGCGATTGCCGGCAAGGCTAAGATCAGTGTCGCAGGCGAACCGGTCGATCTGAGCCAGCGCTTCTATTACAAGGGCTGCATGTTCTCGAACCTGCCCAACCTTGCGGTGGTGTTCGGGTATCTCAATGCCAGCTGGACGCTGCGCGCCGACATCAATTCCGAATTCGTGTGTCGCGTGCTCAATCACATGCGGGCCACCGGCACCGATCTGGCAACGCCGGTGCTGACGCCGGAGGCCGAAGCACAGCTGGAGGAAGACGATCTGTTCGACTTCTCGTCGGGCTATATCCAGCGTGGCAAACACATCATGCCCAAGAGCGCCAAGGCATACCCGTGGCGGCTCAATCAGGAATATGTGTTCGATCGCAAGGTCTTGCGCCAAGGCGACGTGGATGACGGTCTGCTGGCCTTCACCCACGCAGGCGCCAATGCGCGTGTGGCGGACGAACAGCTTGAAGCGGCCGAATAGCCCCCTTCCCTCGCGCGTCGCTCTCGCCTAACGCGGCTGGCATGACCGCATCAGAGAAGATCTGGACCGCCGGGCTGGTGGTGATCGGCGACGAGATCCTGTCCGGCCGCACCCATGACAAGAACATCGCCCAAGTGGCCAGCTGGCTGCAGGTGCAGGGTATCCGCCTTTCCGAAGTGCGCGTAGTGCCCGATGTGATCGAGCGCATCATCGAAGCGGTGAACGCGCTGCGCGAGGCCTATGACTATCTCTTCACCACGGGCGGCATCGGCCCCACGCATGACGATATCACGGTCGATGCGGTGGCCGCAGCGCTGGGCGTGCCAGTGGTGGTACACCCGCAGGCGCGCGCCATCCTCGAACGCTATTACGCCGACAAGCCGGGCGGGCTGACCGAGGCACGGCTGCGCATGGCTCGGGTGCCCGAAGGTGGCGAACTGATCCCCAACCGCATGTCGGGGGCGCCGGGTATCAAGATCGGCA
>JBMSNZ010000224.1:0-2373 GCA_049421965.1 Erythrobacter sp. | reverse complement strand
AGCAGGCGGAAAATCATCGGGCCAGCGTATGGCAATCCTGGCGCATACTGTCGAGCGCAGCCCCTGCTTGACAGGAATAGTTAATTTTTTCAATCTTATGACAGAGAAAAATGTGATCCAAATCAACTCTTGTCGTTTGCATACAATGCTGGTGAGATTGATTCGGCTAATCAGGGACCGCGACCCGAAGGGCTCGGAGCAGCGATGCGAAGAGTTCCTCAACTTCTAAAGCGGTCCCTTCGGGGGCCGCTTTTTTTGTCTGCGGGGCAATGGATAGAATAATCGGCACTGGGGGAGCGCAGCAGCGACAGGGTGTAGAGGCGGGGCTGGCGCTCACGCCGCCCAACCTGTTCCAGCTCGAATACATAGCTCCGCCGGCCAGCCTCAGCGACTATATCACCACGCTCTATCACTTCCGCTGCGATGAGTCGGTGGTCCGCGACATTCAGCCAGCGGCAATCGGGCAGCTGTCCATCTTCCCCTATGGCGTGGGCGCGATGCAGTTCCTCGATGGAAGGATCGATCCCAGCCACGAAACCAACCTGCTTTCGCCGTTTTCGGTAGCTGCGCCATTCGTCGTGGATGGTCCGTTCCACGCGGTCGGCGCGGTCCTCTCGACGCTGGGCTGGGCCGCGCTGACCGGCCGCGACGCGTCGCAATGGGGCAACCGGCTGGTGCGCGCGGGCGACTGGCTGGGCGACGAGATCGACCAGGCCGGCGCGGCCCTGTGCGCTGCCTATCGCGCTGGCGAGATGACCGGCCACGACTGCGCCATGGGGTTATGCGACTATATCGGTCGGAACCTACGCCCGGTGAACCGCCGGCATGCAGACCTGATCCGGCTGACGGGGGAGTGGCTAGGCTCGCGGCTCGATCCCCCACTGGCCGAACTGATGGCGCGCGCGGCCTATTCCGAGCGCCAGGTCCAGCGCCTGGTGGAGCGCTACTTCGGGCTGCCGCCGCAAGCGCTGGCCCGCAAGTATCGCGCGCTGCGGTCAGCCGCGCTGATGTCGCTCCCGACGCTGACGCCCGAATGGGAAGCGCAACTGGCCGAGGCATTTTTCGACCAGTCGCACATGATTCGCGAGATCCGTCTGTTCGTGGGGCGCACCCCGGCGCGGCTGGGCGACGAGGAAAGCCCTTACCTCAGCGAAATGCTGACCCCAAAAAATTTGCGTGAAATTCGCATGCCGGAGGCTATTCCCGAAGAGGAATGACCGGACTGATTTCTGCCAAGGGGGCGGCGCAGCGCGTTGTCGAGATCGATGAACAGGCCCTCACCGCGAGGTCCCTGTTCCAGTTGGATTATATCCCGCCACCGCCTCGCCTCCATCCCTGGATCACCACGCTTTACTGGTTCCGTTGCGAAGAACGCATGATTCGCGACACTCAGCCGGCCGGGGCGGGGCACCTCATGATCTTCCTGCGCGGCGAGGGCGTGATCCGCTTCGGCGAGCGCGCCGATCGCTCGTTCCGTGTCTCGTTGCTTTCGCCTAGTGGCGCAGCTACCCCGTTCGATGTGGCGGGCCCGTTCCATTGCGTGGGTGCCGCGCTTTCACCGCTAGGCTGGGCGGCGTTCACGGGGCTGCACGCGCGCAGGTCGGCGGACCGATTGCTCAATGGCGCGGACATCTTCGGGCCCGCAGCCGACGATTGGGGCGAGCAACTGGCGCGGCGCTATGCCGCCGGCACCGACGGGACAGACCTGTGCAGCGCGCTGGTCGAGTTCATCGAGGCCCGGCTTAAACCGGTGCCGGCCCGGCACATTACGCTGATGCAAACCGTAGCGGGCTGGCTGGGCTCCTCGCTCGACCCGCCCTATGAAGAACTCGAGCGGCAGGCGAACTACTCGTCGCGGCAGCTGCAACGGCTGGTCGAGCGCTACTTCGGGCAAAGCCCGGTGGGGCTTAAGCGCAAGTATCGCGCGCTCAGGGTTGCCGCGCTGCTTGACCAGCCGGAGCTCGATGCGGCGCAGTTCGCCGAACTGGCCGCGGGGTTCTATGACCAGTCGCACATGATCCGCGAGCTGCGGATTTTCACTGGCCGCACACCGGGGCGGCTGGCCGAGGATGACGGCTCAATCCTGAAGGCGCTCCTGCACAGGCGCAACTATACTGAGGTGAGCCCGAACATCGCGCCCTTGCCCGAAGCCTTTTCCGGCGAGGAAGGCTAGCGGATTTGTGCGCCCAGGATGGGGGTAATGCGAACGACTCGCAGATACCCCTTTTCCGTTGAAACCGGCCGACTCCCTCTCTAGATGCAAATCGGAATAAAACAGTCCAATTTGGAATCGAAAGCTCAGAGCCGGCATCCATGCGCCTGTCCAACCTTGCCGATTACGCTGTCGTCACGATGAGCGCCGCCGCGCGCCAT
>JBMSNZ010000223.1:0-2382 GCA_049421965.1 Erythrobacter sp. | reverse complement strand
AATGATGAACACCGTGTGGCCCTGCCCCACCGCCCAGCGCACGAAGGAATTGTTTTCGCGCATGTCGAGAATGTAGAACTTGTTGATCCACGGCGGGATGATCAGCAACGGCGTCGCATGGACCTTGTCGGTCAGCGGTTCGTACTGGATCAGCTGCATGATGTCGTTCTGGAACACCACCTTGCCTTTGGTCGTGGCCAGATTGCCGCCGAGACTGAAGGCCTCGCTGTCGGTCATGCGCACCTTGAGCTGTTCGCCATTTCCCCGCGAAAGATCCTCAAGCAGATTGTTCAGTCCCTTGACCAGGTTCTGGCCGCCGGAGTTGACGGTTTCGCGCATCGCCTCCGGATTGGTGATCAGGAAATTCGACGGCGACAACGCGTCGATGTACTGACGGGTATAAAAATCCACTTTTTTGGCGGTCTTGTCGTCCAGTCCGTCAACGCTGGCCAGCGAGTGATGCAGGTGTCGCGCAGCGATCAGGTAGGACTGTTTGACGCAGTCATAGAGAAAATTGTTTTCCCAGTCATCGTGACGGAAACGCCGGTCGGTCTTGCCCGGCTCGGCGACCGGTGCGGCTTGCTGCCCCATCATTTTCAGCATCGAGTTCTGCCACAACGACATATAGTCCTGCCACAGCTTCATCTGCAGTTCGGCCATACGCATTGGGTCGGCGAACACCCGACCCCAGGCATCAAAAAAGGCCTTGGCAATGCCCAGCTCGTCCTTAATTTCCGGCATGCCTTGGCCCGCTGCGCGGGTCATGAATTTGCTGATCAGGGCACCGCTTTTTTCAGCGATATCGGCATACAGCTTCGCCATCGCGGCGGGATCCAGTGCCCGGGCTTCGGGCTGGGGTTTCTGTTTTGAGGTCATGTCGGGCTTTCAATTCTTAAATCGCGCAGTCGATACGCCGCTGCGCGATAAGGTCCTGTTTAAGAGAGCTTGTTCAGGTAAAGATTTGTTTGACGTTTACGTAAGAGCAATGTTATACATATCCAAAGATCATCTTACCCGCGCCTGCTGCACGGCACAATGAGCAAAACCTACAACATCAGCGAGCTTGCCCGGGAATTCGGCGTCACCACCCGGACCCTGCGTCATTACGAGGATCAGGGGCTGGTCACCCCGATGCGCGAGGGTATCAACCGTATTTACAGCCACCGCGACCGCGTCCGCCTCAAACTGGCCCTGCGCGGCAAACGCCTGGGGTTTTCCCTCAGCGAACTGCGCGAGCTGTTCCAGCTGTATGACCTCGCCAACGACGAACGCCGGCAGCTCGAAGAATTTGCCGTCAAACTGGAGCGCCGTCGCGCGCAACTCGAGCAGCAGCGCGAAGACGTCGAAGTCATGCTCAATGAAATCAACTTTTTCTCGACACAATGCCAACGCCTGCTGAACGATGGCGATGCCACGAAAACACCCCGAACATAGCGCCGCAGCAATATTTACGTTTACGTCAACGTTATAAAATAACTCAATAAAAACAAATAGATACAGTAATATTACGTCTACGGCAAGAATACCCATCGTATCGATCAGGAGGATTACATGACCCGCCCCCTGGATTTCTATTTCGACTTTTCCTCGCCTTACGGTTATTTCGCCGCCGCCCAGATCGAGGCGCTGGCGGCGAAACATGGTCGAACCACCATCTGGCGGCCGATCCTGTTGGGCGCGGTATTCAAGATCACCGGCCAGCAACCGCTGACCACCATCCCCCTCAAAGGCAGTTACGCCACGCACGATCTCAAACGCTCGGCGCGCTGGTTCGATCTGCCGTTCAGGATGCCGTCGAAATTTCCGGTTGCCACGCCGGCGCCCTGCCGCGCCTTCTACTGGCTGCATGACCGCGATCCGGCCTCCGCCAAAGTGTTGGCGCTGGCGCTGTATCGCGCCTATTTCGTCGAAGACCGCGACATCTCCAATCCGGAAATCACTGTCAATGTCGCGGCCAAGCTGGGGCATGACAAGGAAACTGTCGCGCAGGCCCTCAACGATCCGGCGGTCAAAGAGCGGCTGAAAAGCGAAGTCGATGCCGCAGTCGAACGCGGCGTTTTCGGCTCGCCCTATTTCGTCATCGACGGCGAACCGTTCTGGGGCTCGGACCGTCTGCCGCAGATCGAGCGCTGGTTGGCTCAGGGGCCTTGGTAGCCAAACTGATACTGGAAAACCGGCAACGATCACGCGCAAGGTCTCGCACACTTCATCACCCGTGACTTGATCACGACGGGCTCCTGCCTGCCCCCATCCACACCTTGGAAACCGCGGCGCCCGTGATGACGCCGATGCGTATAATCAACCGTAACCGGCATAGCCGCGGCTTACACAGCGGCGTGCTGCGCCCCAAGCAGACCGCCCGGCCCCCCCAGATTACGATTG
>JBMSNZ010000222.1:0-2458 GCA_049421965.1 Erythrobacter sp. | reverse complement strand
CGCGTAGGCGCGCATGAACGGTGCGGTCATCGTGACCTGACTACGGCCGGCCAGGCAGAAGTCCTTGTTGGAGCGTAACATCTTGATGCAGCTGAAGCTGTAATCCCAGCTGCCGATATTGAGGTCGACGCAGTGATCGCGAAGCTCGTAGAGGATTTCATTCATCTCGAATGACACGAGCACGGTTTCAATCAGCACCGTGGCCTTGATCGTGCCAAGCGGCAGGCAATTTTGCATTGCAAAATAAAGAGTTGAATCTGCGGCGCGCCGGAAACTTGATGGACGCCGATGTCATGCCGGACCAATAAAAAAACGCCCGCGGTTGCGGGCGTTTTTAAGATCGCTGACCGGGGTCAGCTTTGAGACCGGATTACTTGCTGCCCCAGGGCTTGATCGCGGCCTTGAGCTGGTTGTAACCGTCGAGGTAGCGCGGACGCTTCGGGCTGTAGATCTTGTCGAAGATCGCCAGCTGGTCATCCAGCCATTTCGCCAGTTCGGCATTGCCCGGATTCGCGGCCTTGTAGGCCTCGTTGATCAGCACGAAGTGAATGCGCGGATCATAGGGGTCTTTAGTGCCGCCGACGGTCTCGTCGCCGTTGAGCAGTCGCTGCAGCATGGCATCAGCCGAGCCGAGGGTCTGTTCGTAGATCGGCGCGCCTTCCATGCGATACATGACGCTGGTCATGTCCTTGCCGTTGGTCATGGTGAAGCCCATGTCCTTCCACACGTCGCCCATTTTCTTGCCGGTCTTCGCGTAGTCGAGAATCATCTGGCCCCACTTGCGCAGCACATCCGGCGCATCGGCCATCAGGTCGGTCAGGCGGTCGCCGTCAAGGTCGGTCGAATAAACGATACACTCGCGCTGCTCGATCATGTCGTGCAGCAGCAGGCCGAAGTTGGTGTCGGAGATGTGTTCGTAGATATCGCCGCCCCAGTTTTCCATGCCCGCCTTGAAGTCCTTCGGCAGCAGAGCAACGATGGCGTCGACGTTTTCCTTGTGTTCCTGATAGGCGTCAACCGCATACTGGCGCTTCAACTTGAACTTGGTGCCCTGCAGAATCCAGCGGAACAGGCCGGCGTTGACGGCGTCTTCCTTGGCCTGGGTCGGCTTGGTAGCGACACGGCCGATGCAGCCGCGCTCTTTGACCAGTTGCAGGAACAGGCGCGCGGCTTAAGCCATGCGCACGCCAGGGGTATTCATTTCGGAGTGGATGTTGGCTGTGGCTTTTTCGACCACGAACTTCTTGTTGTCCTGCGAATACGGCAGGCCGGGCATGAAGCGCACGTTGGTGATCGAGCCGTAGGGACGGACGTTGCAATAGACGCCGGCGGCAGTGCGCAGCGGTGCATTGGCCGATTTACCGGCGACAACGACTTTCTTGCCACCGTCGTTGACCATGAAGTCACCTGCGGTGGACCACTTCAGGCAGGTGTAGTCCATCTTGCCGAACCACTCGAGCGATTTCAGTTTGGTGTCGTGGCGGAACTGGGCCATCATCGGCACGCCGAGGAAGGGCAGGCCGAGCACGTCTAGTGCCATGATGGTGCCGTTCAGCGCGAAGGTATCGGTTAGGGCGTGGGCGACCGGTTTGACGTTACCGGCGAAATTGCCGCCTTCCCAGATGATGGCATCACTGATGCCGCGCGGCTGGGTTTTGGAGCGCTTGAAAACGCCGTCCAGGTATTTGAAAAGATCGCCGTTTGCTTCTTCCTGCGCGATTTTCAGCAGGTCCAGTTTTCCGCTCATTTCTCTAAGTCTCCGTTCGAATTGGGTCATACAAGTGATCGGCGCGTAGTCGCGATCGAGGGGCGCCCCGGTGCAGCTTTTCCGGAAGCCATGACCACCGTGCCTTTGAAAGATTGCCTGCTGGTCAGGGGGCGAATTATCGCATTATTTCCCCTGGACGGCATGGTCTGCCGCGGGTCCGGCGGGGCGGGATGGCCGGGAAAAGGCAGAAAAAAACCCGCAGGCGAAGCTGCGGGCTTTGTCTCTTGCAGGGCAGTGGGCGGAACTGCAACCCGCTGCTAAATCACAGCTTCAGGCTGCTTGGATGTTAGAGGCTTGCTTGCCCTTCGGACCCTGGGTGACCTCGAACGACACTTTTTGGCCTTCTTTGAGTGTCTTGAAGCCATTCATCTGGATCGCGGAGAAGTGGGCGAAAAGATCTTCGCTGCCGTCGTCCGGAGTGATGAACCCGTAGCCTTTGGAGTCATTGAACCATTTCACAGTACCAGTTGCCATATGCCTGCCTTGATAGAAAAAGCGGATGGGCTCCGCGATTTGTTCGAGTTCCAAGGATCGCACCGGCCAAACTGGTCTTGCGCTGAAACCTGAACCCCAACACCCGACTGCTTTCTAGGGTATTTGCCGGGGAAAGTCAAGTGCGGGCCGAAACCCCGGGTAAAGCGGCTCTACGGGCCGGCCAGATGCCTAAAACGGCCATCTCAGTTTCCATGC
>JBMSNZ010000221.1:0-2561 GCA_049421965.1 Erythrobacter sp. | reverse complement strand
GGGAATCATCGCCGCCTATGATCCCGAGGGGAGGGAGCAGGCGCAGCCGCTGATGCCCGATGTCCGGATGTGCGACAGCCCCTATGCGGCCATCGAAGGGGCCGACGCGGTGGTGATCGTGACCGAATGGGACGCGTTCCGCGCGCTCGACCTCGACCGGGTGAAATCGCTCGCCCGCGCGCCGCTGCTGATCGACCTCAGGAACATCTACAAGCCCGAGGACATGCGCGCCAAAGGCTTCACCTACCAGAGCATCGGGCGCAGCTGAACGCGTCCGCTCAGACCTGGTAATACTCGCGATACCAGGCCACGAACTGCGAAATCCCCTCGCGCACCTTGGTGCGCGGCGCATATCCCGTCAGCTCCTTAAGCAGGGTCGCATCGGCCCAGGTTGCCGGCACATCGCCCGCCTGCATCGGCAGAAAGTTCTTCACCGCCTCGCGCCCGCAGGCGGCCTCGATCGCTTCGACGAAATCCATCAGCTTCACCTTGTCGCTGTTGCCGATATTGACCACGCGGAAGGGGGCTACGGGGGAAAGGCTGTCGTGGCCTGTGATCGCTTCGGCACTCTCGGGCCGGACCGGCGGGGCATCGATCAGCAGGCGGATCCCGCGCACCAGGTCGGTGACATAGGTGAAATCGCGAAACATCTCGCCATGGTTGTAGATGTCGATCGGCGCCCCTTCGAGGATCGCCTTGGTGAACTTGAAGAAAGCCATGTCGGGCCGCCCCCACGGGCCATAGACCGTGAAGAAGCGGAACATGGTGGTGGGCAGGTCCCACAGATGGGCATAGGAATGACCCATCGCTTCGGTCGCCTTCTTGGTCGCGGCGTAGAAGGTGAGCGGCGTGTCGCACTTCTGCCGCTCACTGTAGGGCATGTCCTCGTTCGCGCCATAGACTGAGCTGGTCGAGGCCATCAGCAGGTGATCGACCTTCAGCTCGCGCGCGCATTCCATCACGTTGAACGTGCCGACCACGTTCGCCTCGAGATAGGCGCGCGGATGATCTAGGCTGTAGCGTACTCCCGCCTGCCCCGCGAGATGGACGATCACGTCGGGTCGCTCGCGCAGCGCCAGCGCGTGGAGCCGCTCGAAATCCTCCAGCATGCCGATCTCGGCGCTGAAATACTGGTTCTGCAGCAGCATCTGGTGACGCCGCTCCTTGAGCTGGACGTCGTAATAATCGGTCATGCCATCATAGCCGACCACGCGGAAGCCTTCCGCCAGCAGCAGCTGCACCAGGTGGAAGCCGATGAACCCGGCCGATCCGGTAACAAGGACGGTGCGCATGAGGCCTCGCTCCCAATTTGCGCCTTCTATTTGGCGCCGATGCCCTGCACAATCACGCGCAGGGTCTTCAGCGCGATCAGGACATCAAGCCAAAGCGACAGGTTCTTGACATAGTAGAAGTCGAGCCGGAGCTTGGTCTGGACCTCGTCAATTTCGGCCACGTGTCCCTGGTTGACCTGCGCCCAGCCGGTAATCCCTGGCCTGACAATATGGCGATAGGAATAGAACGGGATCTGCGCCTCATACCATTCCGCCAATTCGTGTGCCTCGGGCCGAGGCCCGATCCAGCTCATCTCGCCGATGAGGACATTCCATGCTTGTGGAAGCTCATCGAGCCGAGTCTTCCTGAGATATCGCCCAATCCGCGTGATCCTGTCGTCGTTATCCTTGGTGATGGCGTCAACTCGCCTCGCATCGTCATCGCCTGCCACGCTTCGTTCGCACATGGTCCGGAACTTCACCATGTGGAAGGATTCGCCGCGGTGTCCGACGCGATTCTGGATAAAGAAGACCGAGCCAGCCGAATCCAGCTTGATGGCCACCGCGATGATAACCAGCACAGGCAAGATGACCGGCGCCATTAGAATGACCGCAGCGACATCGAAGGCGCGTTTCGCGGTCCTGTAGGGCAGGTTGGGTATGAGCGAGCCAAGCTCGTTCTCGTGCAGGTGATCGATCCGCACCTCGCCGGTGAGCGCTTCCTCGATCAAGCGATAATGGTAGACGGGGATGCCCCTCAGGGCCGCCTTGGCAATCAGCCGCTCCCATTCGGCTGGTTGGTCATGATGCAAATCGGCGATGATTGAACCGGTGATCTGGTCATTCTTGATAAGCGTTTCGAGCTGATCAGCCGATTGCAGCGTCTCAAAGCCCTGCCGGATGAGCGCTTGGCCAATCGCCCCGCCAGGAACGATGTAGTGCAGCAGGCTGGGGTTGGCATGGCGCACGCGCAAGGTCACGAGAAAGCTTGTGGCAAGCGTGGTCGAAGCACAAACCAGGAAGAGCGAGTATGAGAAATTGGCCCTGATGAAGGCATTCGCCGCAAGGACCGAGCCGAACAGGATAAGGTTCACGGGCAGCACATAGGACAGAAGCCGTGACCGCGCGTATGTTCGAAGCTGGCTCAGCGCGTACCAGCAGGCGAGATTGGCAAGGCCGAGTTGGATCAGGGCGCTCCGCGCCATCGGTTCGTCGAGCGGCACCCCGCGGAACGTCGCCCAGATCGCCGCGGGGAGCAGGATGCCTGCGAAGATGTAAAAGCCCAGCTGT
>JBMSNZ010000220.1:0-2601 GCA_049421965.1 Erythrobacter sp. | reverse complement strand
GCCCCTGTGCCGCAGGATCACGGTGAGCCCGGCTTCGCCTGCGGTGTCAGCGGCGGGATCATAGGGCCGCCGCCCGGCATCGGCGCGCGCGCGCCCCAGGATTGCCGGCGGGATATCGCCATCCAGCAGCAAGAGGTCGGCCTCGCCCAGCCAGCGCGCCTGGCGCAGCGTCAGCTCTTCTGGATCTCCGCTCGTCAGTTCGATCGTTTCGACTTGGGCTTGCGCCGGTGCGGCCGCTTCGCTCAGCCAGGACTCAACCCGGTCAGCAGAGACTGGATCGAACGGATCGAGCGGGCCACCTTCTGCCAGCGCCTCATCGAGCGCACGTCGCCGCAACGGGCCATCGGGAAACCTGGCCCGCAGCGCGTCACGCGCCGCGAAAAGCCTGCTCGCCAGCTCGCCCAGCGTGGGCGGCAGCAAGCGCTCGAGCCGCAGCCGCAGATGCTTGGCCAGCCCGGCGGAGGCACCGCCCGTACTCACCGCCAGCAGCACGGGTTCTCGATCCAGGATGCTGGGCGTCGTGAAGTCGCACAGTTCGGGACGGTCAACCACGTTCACCAGCATCCCCGCACAACGCAGATTGATCGCCGCCGCCTCGCAGGCGCGGGCGTCATCGTAAGCCACGAAGGCCAGCCGTACGCCTTCGTCCACCGCGCGCTCGATTTCGGTTTCGACGAGTCCGCCGGCGCGTTCGACCAACCGTCGCTTGGGTTCGGCTGCCGCACCATCGCCCAGCACCAGCACCTTCTGGCCGGCGATGCGATGGAACAGCGGCAGCGAATGGATCATGCAGCTACAGCCATTCCGGCACGCGTTCGGCATCCATGATCGCGGCGGCATCCAGCCGTTCGGCGACCACGGCATAGCGGCTGCCATCGACCAGCACTTCGGGCACGAAACCGCGCGAATTGTAGCTTGAGGCCATGGTCGCGCCATAGGCGCCGGCGGTGCGGAATACGGCGAGATCGCCGGCCTTCAGCGCATCGCATTCGCGATCGCGCGCGAAGGTGTCACCCGTCTCGCAGATTGGCCCTACGATATTGGCGGTCATCCGCTCGCCGCTCGGCTGGACCGCATCAAAATCGTGCCACGCACCGTAGAGCGCGGGGCGCGCGAGGTCGTTCATCGCCGCATCGACGATGACGAAGGGCGGGCCGTTGCCGCCACGCTTCACGCGCACCACGCGCGTCAGCAGCACGCCGGCATTGCCCGCAATCACGCGGCCGGGCTCGAAGGTAAGGTGGACCCCCCAATCGCGGGTGACGCGCGCCACCATCGCCCCGTACTCGGCCGGAGAAGGCGGGTGCTCGCCTGCCTTGTAGGGCACGCCCAGCCCGCCGCCGAGATCGACGTGGGTGATTGTGTGGCCGGCCTCGCGCAGGTCGGCGATGAGCTGGCCGACCTTGCCAAACGCGGTCTCGAGCGGCTCAAGATCAAGCAGCTGGCTGCCGATGTGCACCGCCACGCCGCGCAGGTCGAGCCCGTCCAGCGCCGCCAGTTCGGCATAGGCTTCGCGCGCATGGACCAGCGGAATACCGAACTTGTTCTCGGCCTTGCCAGTCGAGATTTTCTCGTGCGTGCGGGCATCGACATCGGGATTGACGCGCAGGCACGCCCGGGCGCGCTCGCCGCGTGCGGCCGCCAGCTCGGCGAGTTCGCGCCCTTCCTCGCGCGATTCGATGTTGAACTGGCCGATGCGCTTGTCGAGGCCCAGCTGCAGTTCGGCGCGGGTCTTGCCCACGCCCGAGAAGACGATCATTTCAGGCGCCATCCCAGCGGTGAGCGCGCGGATCAGTTCGCCGCCAGAAACGACATCCGCACCGAAACCCTGCCGTTGCAGCACTTTCAGCACCGCGAGATTGGGGTTGGACTTCACGGCAAAGGCAATCAGCTTGTCCGGGATTGCCTCCAGCCCTTCGCGGAAAACCCGTGCATGCCGCTCCAGCGTGGCGCGCGAATAGACATAGACCGGCGTCCCCACTTCCTTGGCAATGCGCGGAAGCGGCACGTCCTCGGCGTGGAGTACGCCTTGCTTCAGAACGAAATGGTCCATCGCCAGCCTGCTTTGCGCCTATTCCGGGGGAAGATCGTAGGGGTCATCGGCGCGCTCTTCCGAGCGGCGGCGCAATTCGACGCTGCGCTGCGGTGCAGCCAGCGTTTCCTGTTCGAGCAATTCTGCCGCCGTCGGCCGCTCGCTTGAGCCATAGGGGGCAGGCGGCAAGGCCTGGTTTGCCAGCGGCGCCAGGTCAGCACGCTGCCCGCACGCGCCGAGCAACAGGCAGGCCACCACAATCATCCGTGCCTTCATGATCCTGTCATCCCCAATGCCTGGCGTGCTTCGGCCACGCGCGCCCTTACCTGCTCGGGAGCAGTTCCACCATAGGAAGCGCGCGAGGCAACCGAAGCATCGACCGAAAGGGCCTGGTAAACCCGCGCATCGATGCGCCCGTCGATCGCCTGCAGCACGTCCAGCGGCAGCTGGTCGAGCGCCACGCCATCGGTTTCGGCCCGTTTCACCGCCGCGCCGGTGATGTGATGCGCCTCGCGGAATGGCACATCGGCTTCGCGCACCAGCCAGTCGGCCAGATCGGTCGCGGTGGC
>JBMSNZ010000219.1:0-2623 GCA_049421965.1 Erythrobacter sp. | reverse complement strand
CGATCACCGCGACCAGACTTATGAGCGGAATTTGCCAGGGGATGTAGAATCCCTTGAAGAAGGGATTGCCGGAAAAACCCCACAGGAACAGCGCGGTGCCGACCACGCCCAGGCAATAGCCGATGAAGCCGACCATGCCCGCCTGCGCCACCACCATGCCCCGGATCTTGGCATTGGTGACGCCGATCGCCTTCAGGGCGCCAAACTGCTTGATGTTGTCGCGGATGAACAGGCTGAAGGTCAGGCCCACGATCGCCACGCCGACGATGAAGCCCAGCACCACGGTGATCCCGAAATTGGTGGGGATGCCGGTATTCTGGATGATGAAATCGACCCCGTCGCGCGCGAACTGGTCGCGGGTGCGGGCCCTGAGGCCGGTGCGCTGTTCGATCCGCGAGACGAGTTCCTGCGCGGTGACACCCTCGTCTGCGCCCACCAGCACGAATGTCAACCGGTTGCGCGTGCCGGGCACGTAATTCAGCGCCTGGCTGTATTTCGTGTAAAGCGTAACTGTGCTGGTGAAGCTGGGGATCGAATCAGCGATGCCCCGGATCACGGCGCGCTGATCGTTGAGTTCGAGCCGCTGCCCGATTGGATTTTCGCCATTCTCGAACATGCGGGTGATGCCGACATCGTCGATGATCACCGAGTCAGGCTGCGAAAGCACGTTCTTGTCGCCTTCGATCATCCGCTTGGGCAAGCCGATCAGAGTCGCATCGTCGACCCCGATGATGCCGACGCCTTCCAGATCGCCGCTGCGTGTCCGCACCGCTGCGGCCGCGCGCAGGTGCGGCACCGCCCACTTGACCCCTGGAACCGCGCGTACCTGGTCAAGCGCGGTGGAGGGCATGGCGTAGTTGACGTCGGTCGTGCGGCTGACGTGATCCATCACCCAGACATCGGCAGTGGGCACGTTGTAGACCCCGCTGGCGCCGCGTTCGACGAGGTTCACGAAGATCGTCAGCTGCTGGGTAATCAGCAGAGTCGAGAAACCGATACCGAACAGCAGGCCGTAGAACTTCTGCTTGTCGCCGGTGAGCATGCGGATCGCGATCCAGAGCATGGGAGAGGCAGGCCTTTGTTGAACGACGGGGTTGCACTTGTGACTCGATTGTCACATTATTGAACGGTATCGTTTAATTGAACGGGAGCGTTCAGCTTGTCAACCGGCAAAATCGAAACAAGTTCCCGACCGGCAACGAAAAAACCGTCTGCCGGGCGCGGACGGCCGCCCGACAGTTCGAAGCGTGAGGCCATCGTTGCCGCAGCCGCCGAGTCGTTTTTCGCCAATGGCTTCGCGGCGACCTCGATCGAGCAGATCGCGGCGGAAGCCGGGGTTTCGAAAGTTACGGTCTACAACCATTTCGGTGACAAGGGCGCGCTGTTCGCTGCAGCAGTGGAATGCGAATGCGAGAAGATGCGCGGGCATTTCTCGATCGACGCCGAACTGGCTGAACTCGGCATCCGCGATCGCTTGACCGCGATCGGCGAAGCGATCGTCGCATTCCTGTCGCGCCCCGAAATGGTCCAGTTCGAGCGCCGGATTGCTGCCGAGACTGAACGCGAACCGCACATTGGCGCCGCATTCCTGAAGGCCGGGCCATGGCGGATGAAGATGGCATTCAGCGCCTTCCTGGCCTTTGCCGACGAGCGCGGCGAATTGGCGATTCCCGACCCCATGCTCGCGGCCGAGCAGTTCGTGTCGATGTGCAAGGGGATGGGCGATCTGGAACGCCGGTTCGGTGCCCCTTCCGACGCTGCAGGCGACCTGCGCCGGATCGAAGGTGCGGTGGAAGTCTTTCTGCGCGCCTACGCGACACAAAATCGCTGATCGGACGTTATCTTGCCATTCACCGCGCGCCGCCTACATTGGCGGGGACGAAAGGAATAATGCGAGATGAGCGACCAGCACGATCCGAACGGTAATCGGGGGCCTGACGCACCGAACCCGATGATCAAGACGCTGATGATCTGGGGCGGGATATTCCTCGCGCTGCTGCTGGCGGTTTCGCTGTTCGGCAACGCCGGCCAGTCGCAGGCAACGCAGATCCGCTATTCCGACTTCCGCGAGGCGGTGGTCGAGGGTTCGGTCAAGGAAGTGCAGATCGCGCCTGACAAGATCACCGGCGTGATGAAGAACGATACCTCGTTCTCGACCGTGCCGGTGCCCGGCGATGCGGAACTGACGAGGCTACTCGACGAGAATGGCGTGCAGTATTCGGGCCAGGCCGCAGAAGAACCCAACCTGCTGCTGTACATCCTGTTCCAGTCGCTGCCGTTCATCCTGATCCTGGGCATCGCATTCTTCGCGTTGCGCCAGGTCCAGAAGGGCGGCGGCGGCGGCGCGATGGGCTTTGGCAAGTCCAAGGCCAAGCTGCTGACCGAACGGCAGGGCCGCGTGACCTTCGACGATGTCGCAGGGATCGATGAAGCGCGTGAGGAACTGGAGGAAATCGTCGAGTTCCTGCGCGATCCGCACCGCTTCTCGAAGCTTGGCGGGCAGATCCCCAAGGGTGCGCTGCTGGTCGGCTCGCCCGGTACCGGGAAAACCCTGCTGGCGCGCGCAATCGCGGGTGAGGCAGGCGTGCCCCTGCGTCACCGGAGCCGGGTTCACCCAGATGGG
>JBMSNZ010000218.1:0-2634 GCA_049421965.1 Erythrobacter sp. | reverse complement strand
CAGATCGACCACCGCGCGCAGCGAACGGCCGATCAGGCGCTGGATCTCCTGCGTGCGCCCGCTCTGCTTGCCCTTGGCCGCTTCGCGCTGTCCGCGCGTGTGGGTGGCGCGGGGCAGCATCGAATATTCGCCAGTGACCCAGCCTTCACCCTTGCCACGCAGCCACGGTGGCACATTGCGTTCCACGCTGGCGGTGCACAACACCCGCGTGTCGCCAAAACCGATCAGGCAGGACCCTTCGGCATGGCGGGTGAACCCGGTTTCGATTGTGATGGCGCGCATCTCGTCGGGCGCGCGGCCGGAAGGTCGCATGTGTTTTCCTTGAGTGTGAGTCGTGGCATTCGCCCTAGGCGCTCCCTGCATCTCCTCGCAAGGGTTGAGGCTCGACCGCAACCCGCTAGATATGGCGCATGTCCGCATTGCCGATATCCGAACTGACCGAGCGTGCGCGCGAGATCTTCCGTCTCGTGGTCGAGGGCTATCTCGAAAGCGGGCAGCCGGTCGGCTCGAAGACCCTGGCGCAAGGCAGCGGGGTGAACCTGTCGCCAGCCTCGATCCGCTCGGTACTGGCAGACCTCGAGATCGCCGGGCTGCTCGCGGCGCCCCATACCAGCGCCGGGCGGATGCCCACTGAAAGCGGGCTGCGCCTGTTCGTCGACGGAATGATGCGCGTTTCCGAACCCACGCCGGAAGAGCGCGCGGCGATCGAGGGGCGGCTGAATGGCAATGGCCCGATCGAGCAGGCGCTTGAACAGACCAGCGCGATCCTGTCCGACCTTTCGGGCGCGGCCGGCATGGTGATGGTGCCCACGCGCGAGGTACGCCTGATGCAGTTCAGTCTGGTCAATCTGGGGCAGGGCAGAATATTGGCGGTGCTGGTGAGCGAAGACGGCGCGGTGGAGAATCGCGTGCTCGATATAGGTGCGAGCATCTCGCCATCGGTGCTGGAACAGGCCAGCAATTACATAACCGCGCGATTGGCCGGCCGCACGCTGGCTGAAGCCGCACGGGCGATTGCACGCGAGATCGCGGCGGGCCAGTCGCAGCTCGACAGTGCCAGTCGCGACCTGGTGGAGCGCGGCCTGGCAATCTGGAGCCGCGATGCGGCGCAGCGGCCGGTGCTGATCGTGCGCGGGCAGGCCAATCTGCTCGACGAGGCCGCGCTGCACGATATCGAGCGGGTGCGCAGCCTGATCGAGGATCTCGAAAGCAAGCAGTCGGTTGCGGAACTGCTCGAAAGCGCGCGCGAGGCGGAAGCGACCCGGATTTTCATCGGCAGCGAGAACCGTCTGTTCGCGCTTTCGGGCTCCTCCGTGATTGCCTCGCCCTATCGCGACCGCGAGGGAAGGGTGGTGGGTGTGCTGGGGGTGATCGGCCCGACGCGGTTGAATTACGCGCGCGTGATCCCCATGGTGGATCTGACAGCCCGTTCGCTGGGCAAGCTTATCGGATAGCTTTGGAACATTACGACATGACGGAACAAGGTAAACCGCGCGACGAAGCGGTAGAGAAGGAACTCGAAGGCGTGCCGGAGGAATTCCTCGAACGCTCGGATCCCGATACCGCGGAAGCCGAGACCAGCAGCCTAGACCAGGCGCTTGACCGGCTGCGCGAGGACCTGGAAGTGGCGAAGCAGGAAGTGCTTTATGCCAAGGCGGAAACTCAGAACGTGCGCCGCCGCATGGAGAAGGACATCGCCGATGCGCGCACCTATGCCGCCACCGGCTTTGCCCGCGACATGCTGAGCGTGCTGGACAATCTCGAACGCGCTACGGCGGCGATCCCGGCTGAATTGCGCGAGGACGACAAGATGAAGCCGCTGGTGACCGGGATCGAGGCGACGCTGCGCGAACTGGAAAAGGTTTTCGGGCTGCACGGGATCAGCCGGATTGCTGCAGTGGGCCTGCCGCTCGACCCGAACCAGCACCAGGCGATGATGGAAATTCCCAGCAGCGACCACGCACCGGGCACGGTGATCCAGGAGATGCAGGCGGGCTATATGCTCAGGGACCGGCTGCTGCGCCCCGCAATGGTTGGGGTGGCGAAGAAGGGGGAGTGATCGGCAGAAATTCTTGCCGCGCCAGTTTTTCGGTAAGCTTCTTCAGATCCTTAAGGCAGCTTGTTGCTTCTTGAAGGGTCAGTGCCTTGCGTTCTTGCCACGAACCGGAAC
Source organism: Erythrobacter sp. (assembly GCA_049421965.1). Lineage (GTDB taxonomy): Bacteria > Pseudomonadota > Alphaproteobacteria > Sphingomonadales > Sphingomonadaceae > Erythrobacter. The sequence goes on along the minus strand of JBMSNZ010000218.1, from coordinate 464 downwards.
ATGGCATTTTCAGGGCCAATGCTTCCTTTCCACTAATGACAGCTTGCTCGATCAGACCATGGCATATGAGACTTCGTAGCTCGACATAAGGTCTAAGCCGTTGCAAGACCTCGGCAACATGGGCTGGGTGCTTCCAGAGCTTAGGCTCATTCACGTGCTTTACGACCATTTCAAACTTCTGTCCGAAGAGGTACGGATCCTTCTTAATTGCACCCGAATCCACTAGTCTCCGAAGGCATGGCATGAACTGGCCTTCTAAAAGGGCGCAGTAATGCAGAAATTCGCCCCGAAAACGATACTCATCTAAAGCGTTCGAGACGGGCTGAACGATAGTCACACAACATGACTGTCACTCAAAGATGAATTTCCTATCAACAGCGCACTCTTGTGAGAGCAAAAACTACAACTTCAGCACCATCTGCAGATTGCAGCGGTCGTAAGGCGTCGGCCATAGTTCGCCTTCG
>JBMSNZ010000217.1:0-2636 GCA_049421965.1 Erythrobacter sp. | reverse complement strand
GGCGCCGGCGCAGACGCTGACCGACAAGGAATACCAGATCATGCGCAACGCCTCGATCGCGGTGCTGCGCGAGATCGGGGTCGAGACCGGCGGTTCGAACGTGCAGTTCGCGGTCAATCCCAAGGACGGCCGCCTGATCGTGATCGAGATGAACCCCCGCGTCTCGCGTTCCTCGGCGCTGGCCTCGAAAGCCACGGGTTTCCCGATTGCGCGCGTCGCCGCCAAGCTGGCGGTGGGCTACACGCTTGACGAGATCACCAACGAGATCACCGGCGCGACCCCGGCGAGTTTCGAGCCGACCATCGACTACGTGGTGACCAAGATCCCGCGCTTCGCCTTCGAGAAGTTCAAGGGCGCCAAGCCCGAACTTGCGACCGCGATGAAATCGGTGGGCGAAGTGATGGCGATCGGCCGCAACTTCCAGGAAAGCGTGCAGAAGGCGCTGCGCGGGCTCGAAACGGGGCTCGACGGCTTCAACCGCGTGCCCTCGCTCGAAGGTGTCTCGCGCGAGGTGATCACCGCTGCGCTGTCGCGCCGCACGCCTGACCGTCTGCTCTATGTCGGCCAGGCCTTCCGCGCCGGAATGAGCGTGGAGGAAGTCCACGCTGTCACGTCCTATGACCCGTGGTTCCTGCGCCAGATCGAGGAGATCATCGACGCCGAAAAGGCCATCGGCGTTGACGGGCTGCCGCGCGATTCCGCCGGGTTGCGCCGCCTCAAGGCAATGGGCTTTTCCGACAAGCGACTGGCTACGCTGGCAGTCCGCTCGGTGGGCGTTGCGGGCGGGCTGGGCGAGACCCAAGCAAAGCGCTCGGGCCTGCTGCACGATGCGCTACAGGCAATGGCGGGCGCCACCAGCGAGGATGAAGTGCGCCAGCTGCGCAACAAGCTGGGCGTGCATCCGGTGTTCAAGCGGATCGACAGCTGCGCCGCCGAGTTCGAGGCGATCACGCCCTATATGTATTCGACCTATGAGGCGCCCACCTTCGGCGAACCGGAATGCGAGGCGGACCCTTCGGAGCGCCGCAAGATCGTGATCCTGGGTGGCGGTCCGAACCGGATCGGGCAGGGGATCGAGTTCGACTATTGCTGCGTCCACGCCTGCTTCGCGCTGGCCGAGGCGGGTTTCGAGACCATCATGGTCAATTGCAACCCCGAGACCGTTTCGACCGATTACGATACGTCGGACCGGCTCTATTTCGAACCGCTTACGGCCGAGGATGTGCTCGAGATCCTCCGGGTCGAGCAATCGCGCGGCACGCTGGTGGGCGTGATCGTACAGTTCGGCGGGCAGACCCCGCTCAAACTGGCGCAGGCGCTGGAAGATGCGGGCATTCCGATCCTCGGCACCTCGCCCGATGCGATCGACCTTGCCGAGGACCGCGAGCGCTTCGCCCGGCTGGTCAACAAGCTCAAGCTGAAACAGCCGGAAAACGGCATTGCCTATAGCCGCGACGAGGCAGCCGCTGTGGCCGCGCGGATCGGCTATCCGGTGTTGCTGCGCCCGAGCTATGTGCTGGGCGGGCGCGCGATGGAGATCGTCGACAGCGAGGCGCAACTCGATGACTACATCAATACTGCGGTGAACGTGTCTGGCGACAGCCCGGTGCTGGTCGACCAGTATCTGCGCGATGCGATTGAGTGCGATGTCGATGCGCTGTGTGACGGTTCCGAAGTGCGGATCGCGGGCGTGATGCAGCATATCGAGGAAGCCGGCGTCCATTCGGGCGACAGTGCATGCACTCTGCCGCCCTATTCGCTTCCGCCCGAAATCGTGCAGGAGATGGAGCGCCAGGCCGACGCGCTGGCCAGGGCGCTCAATGTGGTTGGCCTGATGAACGTCCAGTTCGCGGTGAAGGATGGCGATGTCTACCTGATCGAGGTGAACCCGCGCGCCAGCCGCACCGTGCCCTTCGTTGCCAAGGCGATTGGCCAGCCGGTCGCCAAGATCGCGGCCCGGGTGATGGCGGGCGAGAAACTGGCGGGGTTCGAGCCGTTCAAGCGCGATCTCCCCTATATGGCGGTGAAGGAAGCAGTGTTTCCTTTCAGCCGCTTCCCCGGCAGCGATCCGGCGCTCAGCCCGGAAATGAAATCGACCGGCGAAGTGATGGGGATCGACGCTACTTTCGAAGCCGCGTTCCTCAAGTCGCAGCTGGCAGCCGGAATGGTTCTGCCGACCGGGGGCACATTGTTCGTGTCGGTCAAGAACAGCGACAAGCCGCATATCCTGCCGGCGGTGAAAGCTCTGATCGAACAGGGTTTCCGGGTCATCGCGACGGGTGGCACGCAGAGTTATCTGGCGGAGCAGGGCTTGCCGGTCGAACGGGTCAACAAGGTGGCGGAAGGGCAGCCGCATATCGTCGACCGGATCATCGATGGTGAGGTGGACCTGATCTTCAACACCACCGAGGGCTGGCAGAGCCTGCTCGATTCAAAATCGATCCGTGCCTCGGCGCTGGCGGCGAAGCTGCCGTACTATACGACAGCGGCCGCTTCGCTCGCAGCAGCCGACGCGATTCGTGCAGTTCATGCAAGCCAGCTTGAAGTCCGTTCCCTGCAGGACTATTATAGGTAGCGAAGTTCGCTTTTCCCCCCGACATTCCGAACTGCTCCGGTCGCCTCGGCAGATGCGGCTA
>JBMSNZ010000216.1:0-2674 GCA_049421965.1 Erythrobacter sp. | reverse complement strand
CGGCATAATCCTGCAGCGGCCCGTCGATGGTGAGCTTCATCGGTTGGCCCTGCACGTCCTCGCGCGTCTCGAGGTCGCGTACGATCCGGCCCGAGGCGGTCACCTCGACCCGGCGTGCACCGGGCACACCGCGCAGCTTCTGCTCGAACTGCTTCTCCATGCCGTCTTTGCCGATCTTGTAACCTGGCGTGATCAGCAGCGGATTGCGGTCAAGTTCGTATTCCTCGGCCGAGGCGGGGCCGACATAGCCGATCAGGTGCCCCACCGATGGCCCGGTGGGGTAGAAGCGCGAGAAGCCGCGCTGCGGCACCACGCCAGGCAGATCGGGCAGGCGCACGCTGATCGCGGCGAACTGGTCATACTCGAGGCCGCTGGCCACTTCGACCGGCTGGAAGCCGCGCGCGGTCTCGATCTTGGCCTTGATGTCGGCGATGCGATCGGGCCGCAGTGACAGCAGCGCGCCCAGCTCGTCGATCGTCCGTGCCGGATCGGCGAGCCGCTCGGGGATCACGTCGACGCGGAAGTCGGCGCGGTTCGAGGCGAGCGGGGCGCCGTTGCGGTCAAGGATCCAGCCCCGGCGCGGCGGGATTAGCGTCAGGTTGACGCGGTTGCTCTCGGCCTCGGTGCGGTACTTCTCGTTCTCGAACACCGCGAGATAGGTCATCCGCGCAGCCAGCAGCACGCCGATCCCGCCCATGATCGAGCCGACCACGAAGCTGCGCCGGTCAAAGGCATCCTGCAGCCGTGTGGCGGTGACTGGGGGGCGACCTCCGATCCGCGGCATTACTTTACCCTGCGGATCCGCTGCAGCCGCAAGCGGTCAAACCAGGCGATCATACCGGCCATGGCCGGGATCAGGATGAGGGCAAGGCCGATCTGCGGCAGTACGACTCCTGCCAGCGCGAGACTGAGTTTGGCGCCCGAGACCGCGCTCGAGACGAGAATATAGGCCGACGCCGCGACTGCCGCGACCAGCCAGTCCTGCCAGAACCCGCGCCAGGGCATGCGCGATTCCAGCCATTCGATCGCCAGCATCGCGATCGACCACAGCAGGATCGCACTGCCGAAGGGTTGTCCGCTCACAAGGTCGTCGAATGCTCCAAGCGGCAGCCCGGCCCAGCTTGGCAACAGACCGGGGCGCATCAGGCGCCAGCCGACCAGCATCAGGAAACCGAGCGGCGGCAGCACCGGCATGGAATCGGCGATCAGCAGCAGCGGCAGCAGCGAAGCCAGCATGATCGTGGCATAGGGCACGCCGTTCGCGAGCAGCGGCGATGGCTCGCGATTGATCCGCTTGCGATAGGGGTTGGCCTTGTTCCGTGGCTCGAGCCCCGCCTCGATCACTGGCCTGGCTCCGATGCAGCCGCTGGCTCTGCGGCGGGCGCGGCTTCTGCTGCGGCATCAAGTATCTTCTGCTGCCAGATCGGATCGACCCTGACGTAATTGGTGCCGGAGGGGTCGGCAATCATGCGGGCAAGGCCACCATCGGGCTGGATGCTGGTGACCACCGCCACGGCAACCCCGGGCCGGTAATAGCCACCGGTGCCGCTGGTCACGAACACATCGCCCGGCTTGATCGGATTGATCCCGAGATTGATCAGGCGAATGCGCAGCAGGCCATTGCCACGCCCTTCGGCAAAGGCGACCAGGCTGTCGCTGGCGCGGCGTACCGGCAGCACGCTCTCGCTATCGGTCAGGAGCAGGACGCGCGAGGTGCTGTTGCCGACCTCGCGGATACGGCCCACGACGCCGCGTTCCGAGCGCACCGGCATGCCCACCTTTATGCCCTGGAGCCGGCCGGCGCCGATCGTGGCAAAGCGGCGTGCGCTGGTGGCGGTCGAGCCGACGATACGGGTAATCGCAACCGGATCGCCGTCTTTCTCGGCGAGCCCGATCAGGGCCTTGAGGCGGGCATTTTCCTGCGCGGTCGCCTTTGCTTCGGCGAGTCTGATCCGCGCCAGCTCGAGTTCCTTGCGCAATTCGGCATTCTGGCTACCGGCGCGGAAATAGGCGGCGATCCCGTCGAACAGCGAGCCCGATCCGGCGCGCACAGCGGCAGCGGCCTGGCCGGCCGGTTCGGCGCCGTCGGCGGCTACCCCGCGCGCGCCGCTCATGGCGGAGGGCTGCCAAAGTGAAACGCCCAGCAGCACGGCACCCAGCACAGCACCGGCTGCCGCGACGACGTAGCTGGTGAAAAGCGAGTACTGCGCCCTGCGCGAATGACCCGAGCGCCGGGATGAAGGTGGCGCCATGGCGAACGGCTTTCCCTATTCTTGCATCAGGACGCCGCGATAGATCGGGTCTTCCATGGCTCTTCCGGTGCCGATGGCCACACACGACAGCGGATCTTCAGCGATGCTCACCGGCAGGCCGGTTTCCGCGCGAAGATGTTCGTCGAGCCGCTTGATCAGCGCGCCGCCACCCGTGAGCACAATGCCCTGGTCGACAATGTCGGCGGCCAGCTCGGGCGCGGTGTTTTCCAGCGCAATACGCACGCCTTCCACGATCGCGCCGATCGGTTCCGAAAGCGCTTCGGCGATGTGCGCCTGGTTGATCATGATTTCCTTGGGGACGCCGTTCACGAGGTCGCGGCCCTTGATCGAGAAGGTCTCGCCCACGCCGTCCTCGGGCATCACGGCAATCCCGTAATCCTTCTTGATCCGTTCCGCCGTGG
>JBMSNZ010000215.1:0-2722 GCA_049421965.1 Erythrobacter sp. | reverse complement strand
CGGCAATCTCCGCCAGCGCCACGTCGCAATGGTGCGGCCCGGGATAGTTGCCCCAGCACAGGTGCATGCGGCATTGTTCGGCCGGTATGTTCTGCAGCGCATGGTTGAGTGCGGCGATATTCATCCCGATCCGCTTGCGGAATTCCTCAAGCGAAAGATGGGTAAACTGCACGTGTCGGCCCATCGCCAGGTCGGGGCAATCCACCTGGAGCGTGATCCCGGCTGCGGCAATGGTCTCGTATTCGTGCCGGAGCCCTTCGGCGAGCGCGAAGACATATGCCTCGTCACTGGGGTAATACTGGTTGGGAAAGAACAGCGCGGTCACGCCCGGGGAAGCGGCGGACATGAAGGTCGGATGCCCCGCCGCAAGGCGCTGGAGCCGCTCGGCATCAATCCGCGGCGCATCCATGTCGATCACTTCGATCGGCGCGGTACAGGCAGGGGCCGAGCGCTTGGCACGGCCGCGATTGCCGAACACCTGCGCCTTCGCACCGGGAAAATCCTCGAGGTCCTGGAACTCGTATTGCCCCGCCTCGCCGCCGAAGCCCGACAGCCGGTGCTTGATGTAAGTGGCGTAGCTGGGCTTCGACATCTCGCCATCATTGACGATCGCAATGCCGGCCTGCTTCTGCCGGGCCACGATTTCGGCAGTGGCGCGCTCGACCGCTTCGTCGAATGCCGCTGCCGATACCTCTTCGCCACTTTCGCGCGCAAACACCAGATCGAGCAGATAGCCAGGCCGCGGCAAGCTGCCGACATGGGTAGTGAGAAAACGGCCCTGCGTCATTCGATCAGTATCCCTTGTTTGCCGGGTTGGCCCCGCCGCCAGTCATCCCACCTGCTCAAACATGCGGCTGCAGGCACTTCAACAGAAATTCGGAAACGATCCGGTTGAAACCGTCCGGATTGTCGAGATTGGCGAGATGGCCGGCATCCTCGACCAGCGCATGGCTTCCGCGCGGAACGATGTCAGCCAGAGCGCGGGCGCAACCGCGGCGCCAGGCGCTGTCGCCCTCGCCCGTCAAGGCCAGCAGCGGCATCGGCAAGTGGGCCAGCGCGTCCTTCGGCACGCTGGGAAGTGTCGATGGCGCCAGCAAGTCGCGGCCCTCGTAATCGGCAAGCATGGCTTCGACGAGCGCGCCGGTCGCCGGATTGTCGTGGCGCATCAGCTCGTGGCGGCTCCAGTCCGCCCGCATCGCAGCCATATCACCCGCGCGCGCCATGGCTTCATAGCGCGACAGGTCGATCACCTCGTCACGCGCGACGAGCGCGGGCAAGGGAATACCCGAAGCCACCACGGCATTGATCCGCCAGCCATGCCGGTGCGCACAGTCGAGCGCAACCGCCGCTCCCTGCGACAGGCCCAGCAGGCCATAGCGCTCGAAGCCAAGGAAATCGGCAATACGCTCGATATCACCGGCTTCGCAGGCAAGGTCAGCAGGCGCGGTCGAACGCCCGAAACCACGCCGGTCGGGCATCACCAGCAGGAAATGCGCGCCAAGTGCCTCGATCTGCGGGAGCCACATCCGCCAGTCGAGCGTCCAACCATGCAGCAGGATCAGCGGCGGGCCATCGCCAGCCATGGCGATCGGGACGATGCCGTCACCGACATCGACCTGCCCATGCCACAAACTATCCTGCAGCGCGGGGGCCATCATCGCCAACGCCCCCACAGCCGGTGCTCAGGCGGCTTCGACGGCGCGGAACGGGTTGTTGTTGTGGTGGTCGCCTGCCAGCCAGCGCTTGAGTTCGCCATGCGCACTGGCGCGGCGCTCGGCATCGAGCGGCGCGGCGCGCGGATCGTCATGCGTGAACTCGAGGATCATCCCGTTGGGATCCTTGACGTAGAGCGAGCGGCAGTAGCCGTGCTCAAGCACATAGGTATCGGGTTCGGTGATCCCGGCGGCGGCAATCCGGTGCTGGAGCTCTGCCTGTCCATCTGAATCGACATGCAGCGCGATGTGGATGAAGGGCGATTCCGGGATATCCGGGCCGAATTCAGCCTGGTCTTCGGCATCGGCGAACTGGAAGAATGCCAGCGCGCTGCCATCGGCCAGTTCGAAAAACACGTGGCAATAGGTGCGTTCCTTGCCGAACAACTCGTCCTTCTCGCAATAGGTCGCCATCAGCGGAAAGCCGAGCACGTCCTCGTAAAAGGCGCGGGTGGCCTCGAGATCCTTCGTCACATAGGCCGTGTGATGCAGCCGGTTTGCCAGGATTTTCTGCGACATGTCTTTCCTCTCTAGTCGTTCGTCTGCAGCCCGGACCCGATGGGCTGCGGTGTTCGTCAGGCTGCCACCTTGGCCGCGATCTCGGCCACATGGCGTCCCTGGAAGCGCGCACCGGCGAGTTCGTTCTCGCTCGGCATGCGGCTCCCATCGGCGCCCGCCAGCGTAGTGGCACCATAAGGCGTTCCGCCGCTGATTTCACCCATCTCGGTGTTGCCCGTGAAGGTATAGGGCAGGCCCACGATCACCATGCCGTGATGTAACAGGGTGATGTGGAACGATGTGATAGTGGTTTCTTGCCCGCCGTGCTGGCTGGCGGTCGAGCAGAACACGCTGCCGACCTTGCCCACCAGCTTGTTCTGGAACCACAGCCCGCCCGTCTGGTCGAGGAAGTTGCGCATCTGCGCCGCCATATTGCCGAAGCGGGTGGGCGTGCCGAAGATGATCGCATCGTAATCGGCCAGTTCATCGGGAGTGGCTATGGGTGCAGCCTG
>JBMSNZ010000214.1:0-2722 GCA_049421965.1 Erythrobacter sp. | reverse complement strand
TTGGCGTTGGACTGATTGACCGAGGTGCCCGAGGCGCCATCCTTGCCGGCGCGGAACAGATGGTTGCGCAGGCCCTCGCTGGCGACTGTCGCCTGCGCGATCGGGATCGAGATATCGAAGCGCGCGCCTGTGACATTGGCCGGATCGAGCTGCATCGTGCCCGAGATGTTGCCGAACAGCCCGATGTAGTCGTTGAAGCCGAAATGGTGGACACGCCACGACACCAGCGTGTGCGAGGGATCGAGCGCGTAGCTGCCTGCCTGCACGCGCGAAGGATCGACCGCGCCCGGCACGCCGGGTGCATCCTGTGCGGAGATGGCGGTAACTGCAAATGCGCTCGACCCGAGCAGGGCGAGCGCAAGCAACGACTTTTTCATGAAAACCTCCGGACTGTCCCGTCTCCGGCATCAACCGGGCGGGACAGCCAAGGTTCCAGAGGTAGTTAGTTCTTGTCCTTGTCGACCAGCTTGTTGGCGCTGATCCAGGGCATCATCGCACGCAGCCGCGCGCCGGTCTGCTCGATCGGGTGCGCTTCGGCGCGCTTGCGTGCAGCCTTGAGTTCGGGCTGGCCGGCCCGGTTGTCGAGCACGAAGTTCTTCACGAAACGGCCCGATTGGATGTCGTCGAGCACACGCTTCATCTCGTCCTTGGTTTCAGGCGTGATGATGCGCGGACCGGTGGTGATGTCGCCATACTCGGCGGTGTTGCTGATCGAATAGCGCATGTTGGCGATGCCGCCTTCGTACAGCAGGTCAACGATCAGCTTGGTTTCGTGGAGGCATTCGAAATAGGCCATCTCCGGCGCGTAGCCGGCTTCGACCAGCGTTTCGAACCCGGCCTGGATCAAATGGGTGATGCCGCCGCACAGCACCGCCTGTTCACCGAACAGGTCGGTCTCGCACTCTTCCTTGAAATTGGTTTCGATAATGCCGCTGCGCCCGCCGCCGACGCCCGAGGCATAGGCCAGGGCAATGTCATGCGCCTTGCCGCTGGCATCCTGGTGCACCGCGATCAGGCACGGCACGCCGCCGCCCTTCTGGTATTCGCTGCGCACGGTGTGGCCGGGGCCCTTGGGCGCGATCATGATCACGTCGATATCGGCCGGGGCTTCGATCAGGCCGAAATGGATGTTGAGCCCGTGGGCGAAGGCGAGCGCGCTGCCCGGCTTCATGTGGTCCTTGAGATCGTGTTCCCAGATCGCGGCCTGGTGCTCGTCGGGCGCCAGCACCATCAGCACATCGGCCCAGGCCGCCGCTTCCTTGTTGCTGAGCACCTTGAAGCCGGCGGCTTCGGCCTTGCGCGCGGTGGCAGAGCCGGTGCGCAGCGCGATGGCGACTTCCTTTACCCCGCTGTCACGCAGGTTCTGGGCATGGGCATGGCCCTGGCTGCCATAGCCGAGCACGGCGATCTTCTTGTCGCGGATGAGGCCCAGATCGGCATCGGCGTCGTAATAAACTTTCATTCTTCGGTCCTTAGGTTCTGATTTACTTTGTAGGCGTCGAGTTCGCTGACCATGCCAGCCAGTTCGTCAGCGCGCGAAACAATGCGTGCGGTATAGCAAATCTGCTGTTGCAGCCGGTCGAGTGTAGCGTTCTCGAAATACTGGCAGGAGGCATCGCGAAAGGCCAACCAGGCGCGCTGTTCAGCCACTAATGCTTTGCCCGCAAAGGTCTCGCGGCCACCGGCTCGCTCGATCAAAATTCGCCAGTTGTGGTTCAGCCGCGCATCCTCGCGCTGGGCATATTGACGCCAGCATTCACGCATCTCTGGGTCGCTGGCACCTGATTGTTCCAGGCAGGCATAGAGCTTCGCATCATCGCCCTGCGACCATTCGGGCTCCTTTTGCGCAGATGCCGAAGCGCTCAGCAACAAGGCGATCCATGCGGACAAGGCTCAAGCCCCCTCGGCGCCGCGCATCATGCCCACCACGCCGCTGCGGCCGACCTCGACGAGGCCAAGGCCGCGCATCAGCGCGATGAAACTGTCGATCTTGTCCGGCGCGCCGGTGAGTTCGAACACAAAGCTTTCGGTGGTGGTGTCGACCACGCTGGCGCGGAACACGTCGGCGATGCGCAGCGCTTCGACGCGCTTCTCGCCGGTTCCGGCCACCTTCACCAGTGCCAGTTCACGTTCGACATGCGGGCCGGCCTCGGTCAGGTCGACCACCTTGTGCACCGGCACCAGCCGCTCGAGCTGGGCTTCGATCTGGTCGATCACCTGTGGCGGGCCGCTGGTGACGATAGTGATGCGGCTTACGGCGTGGTTTTCGGTAATGTCGGCCACGGTCAGGCTGTCGATGTTATAGCCGCGCGCGGTGAACAACCCGGCGATCTTCGCCAGGATGCCGGATTCATTGTCGACCGTGATGTTGAGCACGTGCCGTTCGCCGGCCGCGGTTGCGATTTTCATTGCTTCAGTTCCTTCAAAGCCGGCGCGCTAGACCAGCGCCTTTGCTTCGTCGTCCATCGTTCCCTGGACCTGGTCGCCATAAAGCAGCATGTCGGTGTGCGCGGCACCGCTGGGGATCATCGGGAAGCAATTCGCTTCCTTTGCCACCAGGCAGTCGACCATCACCGGGCCGTCATGCGCCAGCATGGCTTCGATCCCGGCGTCGAGCCCCGCCTCGTTCTCGATGCGGATGCCCTTCCAGCCATAGGCCTCGGCCAGCTTCACGAAATCAGGTAGGCTATCGGAATAGGAATTCGAATTGCGGCTTTCATAG
>JBMSNZ010000213.1:0-2706 GCA_049421965.1 Erythrobacter sp. | reverse complement strand
CGATCGGCCGGGCGAGGGGCGGGGACCACGGCGTTTACGAAGGATTCGGCGGCGTCGACAAACACACCTTCGGGATCGCGCGATCCGGCCTTGCGGATGATCCGGCCACCGGCCGGATCCTGCGTCGCCGCGGTAACCCCGGCGCGCTTGATCGCTTCGCTATTGGCCCAGCTGGCATGCCCGTCGACCCGGCTCAGCCACACCGGCCGGTCCGGCACGATGGCGTCAAGCTCGGCAGCGGTCGGAAAACGGCCGAGACCCCATTTCTCCTGGTTCCAACCGCGCCCGAGGATCCACGGCCGGTCTGGGTGCGCCGCGGCGTATTCGCGAATCTTTGCCTGGGCTTCGGCCAGCGAGCGTGTCTCGGACAGGTCGAGCGTCAGCGCGCCGAAGCCGATCCCCATCACATGGACATGCGAATCGATCATCCCGGGCAACATCACGCTGCCCTTGCCATCGACCCGGAACTCGATTCCCGCAGGTGCCTTGTCGCCGGGCTTGATGACCGAAACGATCCGGCCATCCTCGTCGATCACCAGTGCCTTGAAGCGCAGCACCTTGCCTTGCGCATCAAGAGTGATGCCTTCGACATTGTCGACCAGCGTGTCGGCGGCAGCAGGGGCCGCCAGCAGCGCTGCACTGGCCGCAATTGCAAAAGGGGCGAAGCGTAGGTTCATCGGGTTACTCCCTTGGGCAAGCGGGTGATGAGAGCACTGGTGTCGAGCCTTCCGCCACCCTGCGCCTGGACTTCGGCATAGAACTGGTCGACCAGCGCTGTCACGGGTGAGGAGAGGCCGAGCCGCCGCGCCTCGTCGAGCGCATAGCCCAGGTCCTTGCGCATCCAGTCGATTGCGAAACCGAAAGCGAATTCGCCATTGACCATGGTGTGCCAGCGGTTCTCCATCTGCCAGCTGCGCGCGGCGCCGCCGGAAATGGCCTCGAAGGTCTTGCCGAGGTCAAGCCCGGCTGCATCCGCCAGCCGGATCGCTTCAGCAAGCCCGCCTAGCACTCCTGCGATGCACATCTGGTTGGCCATCTTGGCGGTCTGGCCAGCGCCTGCCGCGCCGACATGCACGATCCGCGCCGCGTAACAGTCCATCACCGGCACAGCGCGCGCCATTGCTTCGGCGCTGCCGCCGCACATGATTGCCAGCGCGCCGTTTTCCGCGCCCGCCTGGCCGCCTGAAACCGGCGCGTCGATCGCCATCAGGCCGCGCGCCCGCGCTTCGCTGTCGATCCGCCGCGCCATGTCGGCCGAAACCGTCGTATGGTCGACCAGCAGCGCACCGGGCGCCATTGCCGCCAGCGCTCCGCCGGGGCCTAGCAGCACTTCGGCGAGGTCCTCGTCATTGCCGACACAGGTGAACACGATATCTGCATCGCGCGCTGCCTCGGCCGGACTGGACACAACCTCCACTTCAAGCCCGGCGGCGGCGCAGGCTTCCTGCCAGGCAGCGGCCCGCGCTGGTGTGCGGTTGAAGCCGGCTACTCGGTGCCCGGCCGCGGCAAGGTGCCGCGCCATGGGTGCGCCCATGACGCCGAGGCCGATAAATGCGGTTTTGACGTTTCTGGTCATGCTCAGCGCGGGGTAATGCCAATTGGCCTGACTGCAACCGCTTTTGTGATCGTGAATGGATTCATCGCCGTTGCGGTTGCGGTTGTCTGCTCAACTGCCTATGCCCCGCGCCATGACGATCCAGCAGGCCTTTGCCAGTGACGATGCAGCGCGCGATGCGCTGACGCTCGAGGATGTTCGCGCCGCCGCGGCGCGGATCGAAGGTGCGGTGGTGCGCACACCGATGATGCGCTCACTCACGCTGTCGCAGATTGCCGGTTGCGAGATCTGGCTCAAATTCGAGAACCTGCAGTTCACCGCCGCCTACAAGGAACGCGGCGCGCTCAATGCCCTGCTGCATCTCAGCGAGGAGCAGCGGCGCCGGGGGGTGATCGCCGCCTCGGCCGGCAACCACAGCCAGGGCCTCAGCTACCATGGCACGCGGCTGGGCGTACCGGTGACAATCGTGATGCCGCGCACCACGCCGACCGTTAAGGTCATGCAGACCGAAAGCGTTGGCGGCAATGTCGTGCTCGAAGGCGAGACCTTTGACGATGCCTATGCCCATGCCCGTCAGCTGGAGAAGGAACGCGGGCTGACCTTTGTTCACCCGTTCGATGATCCGCTGGTTGCGGCAGGGCAGGGCACGGTCGGACTCGAAATGCTCGAAGCGGTGCCGGATCTCGATTGCCTGGTGGTGCCGATTGGTGGCGGCGGGCTCATTTCCGGCATCGCCACAGTGGCCGATGCACTCAACCCCGCGATCGAAGTGATCGGCGTGCAGGCCGAACTGTTCCCTTCAATGTATGCCCGGATCAGGGGCAAAGACATGGCGTGCGGCGGCGACACCCTGGCCGAAGGGATCGCAGTGAAGGCGCCGGGCGAATTCACCTCGCGGATCATCGCCGGGCTGGTCGACGACATCTTGCTGGTGAACGAGAAGGCGCTCGAGAGCGCGGTTTCACTGCTGCTCCAGATCGAAAAGACCGTGGTCGAAGGCGCCGGTGCGGCGGGGCTTGCTGCCGTGCTCGACAATCCCACGCGCTTTGCGGGCAAGCGTGTTGGCCTGGTGCTGTGCGGCGGCAATATCGACACCCGCCTGCTCGCCAATGTGCTGCTGCGCGACCTCGCCCGCCAGGGGCGGTTGGCGC
>JBMSNZ010000212.1:0-2790 GCA_049421965.1 Erythrobacter sp. | reverse complement strand
CAGATGCGCGCCGAGAACGACAATGGCGCGAACATCGTTGCCCAGATCGCGCTGCGCGGCAACGGCATCATCATGGCGTGGCAGGGCACCGTCCATCCCTTCGTGTTCCGGCCCAGCTGGCAGGCGATCAAGGACCTGCCGTGGGAACAGCAGCGGGCAAAGCTGCTCGATCCCGCCTTCAAGGCGCAGTTGCTGGCCGAAGCCAATGACTATTCCGAAGCGCCCAAGGATATCCTCACCGTGGTCATGGTCATCACCCAGGGCTGGGCGCTGCAATACGAGATGGACCCCGATTTCGACTACGAGCCCGACCAGACCGCCAGCGTCAACGCGCGCGGCGCCGCTGCGGGCCTGGCGCCGCAGGAATATGCCTATGACCTGCTGTGCCGCGACGGGGGAACAGGCTTCATCTACCTGCCGATCCTCAACTATGCCGACGGCAATCTCGATTTCCTCCATCCGCTGCAGCATTCCGACGACACGGTGAACTCGCTGTCCGATGGCGGCGCGCATTGCGGCACGATCTGCGACGCGGCGAGCCCCACCTTCATGCTGCAGCACTGGGTGCGCGATCGCCGGCGCGGCGCGCGCATCAGCCTCGAGAATGCGATCAAACGCCAATGCCGCGATACCGCACGGCTTTACGGGCTGGAAGATCGCGGGGTGATCGCGCCCGGCTATCTCGCCGATCTCAATCTCATCGATCTCGACCGGCTCAAGCTGGGCAAGCCGTGGCTCGCCTTTGACCTCCCGGCGGGTGGCAAGCGCCTGCTGCAAAAGGCCGAGGGCTATGTCGCCACGATCAAGAACGGCACGGTGACATTCCGCGACGGGCAATGGACCGGGGCAACGCCGGGCGGGCTGATCCGCGGGCCGCAGCGGGCGGAACTGGCCGAAGCGGCGGAATAGCCCCCTCGATCAGGGCTCGATCACGATCCCCTTGGCGGGATCGACCGCGCCGCCGACCATCCGGACGAACAGGTCGCGCGCCGCCGCGATCCCCTGGTGCCGTTCGATCTCGACCGACCCGCCGACGCTTTGCAGGAAGACATGCCAGGCATCGGCAAGGCGCCGCCCCGCTTCCTGCGGCCCCAGTTCCTTGAACAGTGCGACCGCGTGGTCTGGCGCGAAGAACAAGGTGGGCTTGGGGCCCGGCAGCGCATCGGCCGATCCCACCGGGCCGCTGCGCTCGCCAATATGCGTCACGCCGACCAGGCAGGAGTATCTGAGTTCGTCGCCCAGATGCTGGTGGATGCTCGCCAGCAGCGCGCCATTGCCGGCAAAATCGACCGATACGCTGGGCACGCGCGCGAGCGTGGCCACATCGCCATAGGCGATGACATCGTCGTAAAGGCCGGTCTGGCGCACGAAATCGACATTGCCCGCCGAGGTAAGGCCAATCCGGCGGATCGCCGGGGAATTCTGCCGCGCCACGCTGGCAAGGCCGAGCGCGGTCTTCGACGACGCGCTGGTCAGAATCAGCTGCTCCGCGCCAAACCAGTCCTGGCCGCGCATGAAGTATTCGATCAGGACCCCGGTCTTGAACAGCGGGCCGAAGATCATGCGCTCGGCCTCGTGCGCCGGATCATGCTCGGGATCGGCGGCAAGCCGCGAATACTGGTTGTAGATCGGGCTCATCGGCTGGCGGTGCGCCGCCATATCGGTGAAGCCGCTGGCGCTGATCTTGCCCGGCAAAACATCCAGCTGGGTCGCCATCGGCAGGTAGCCATAAACGCGCTCGCCCACCGCGATTTCGGGGCACTTGCTTTCGATCACCCGCGCATGGCCCCACATCGGCACCACGCCGGCGCCATCAGGCGCAGGGAAGAAGTTCCAGTAGCCGAAGCTGTCGCCCGCCACCGCATAGGTGACATTGTTCGATGTGACCGAGAAACTCTCGACCGCCAGCCGCACCGCACCGGCGGCGAGTTCGCCGGGTTCGACCGGCGCAAGCGCGGCCTGATGCAGATCGTCGCGGCGAACGTGGACTTGTGTGGCGGTCATCGGCGGGTCTCCCTTTGAAACCTGCCTAGCATCGCCAATTGCCTAATACCATCCGGTCAGGCAGGTGCGAAAATCATCCGGAACGAGAACCGGCGCACTGCGACCATCGAGGTCGTTAGCACCGGAAGCGCGCGGCCGGGCGATTTGCAGCCCTGCCCCACCCGATGGATCACACCCGCATCGGCATCAGCACATAGAGCGCAGGCGCCTTGTCGTCCTTGCGGATCAGCGTCGGCGCGCCGGCATCGGCGAGGTGCAGTTCCACCGTGTCGCTGTCGATCTGGCTGAGGATATCCTTGAGATAATTGGCGTTGAAGCCAATCTCGAGGTCGCCCGAGCTGTAATCGGCAGCGAGCTCTTCGGCAGCGGTGCCATTGTCGGGCGAAGTGACCGAAAGCGTCACCTTGTCCTCCTCGAGGCTCATCTTCACGGCCCGCGTCTTCTCGGTGGCGATGGTCGCCACGCGGTCCACGCCTTCGTAGAAGCTCTTGGGATCGAGCTTGAGCAGCTTGTCGTTCGCGGTCGGGATCACGCGGCTGTAATCGGGGAAGGTCCCGTCGATCAGCTTGCTGGTGAGCACCACCCCGCCCTCGCCGCCCATGGTGAAGCGGATCTTGCTGGCCGAAAGGTCGACCTGGACATTCCCGTCGAGCGATTCCTCCAGCAGTTTGCGCAGTTCGGCCACCGCTTTGCGCGGCACGATCACATCGGGCATGCCCTCGGCGCCTGCGGGGCGCGGCAGAGTGAAGCGCGCAAGCCGATGCCCGTCGGTCGCCGCCGCCTTCA
>JBMSNZ010000211.1:0-2792 GCA_049421965.1 Erythrobacter sp. | reverse complement strand
TGCGGACTCCCTTGCTGCTCATCGGTGGTGACAGGGACGATGTTGTAGATTTCGAACGCGGAGTGAAGCGAATCTTCGCTGCTACCCGCCAGTCGGACCGATACCTTCTGGTCTACCGCGAAGCGGCTCACAATATCGCCGGAAATGCGATGACGCTGCCCGCCGGTGCCGATTTCCAGATCATCGAATTCCTGACCGATCCAGTCTGGCGCAAGGAGCGGATCGAAGCCATCAACGCCCATTTCATCAGCGCGTTCCTTGACCTTCATCTCAAGGGCGATGCCGGTAAGCGCAAGTACCTTGATGTGCCGTCCCCGCTTGCTGCCGATGGCCAATGGCCGAGCCAGTTCGGCCAGCAGTGGGGCGGTAGCGTGGCTGGCGACAACCAGCCGGACTACTGGCGCGGCTTCCAACGGCGCTGGGCGCGGGGGCTGGAATTACATCACAAGAGAGCAGGCGAGTGACCTTCATGCGTGCACTATTCGATCTAGACGGCCACGTTGCTTTGGTCACCGGAGGAAACGGCGGTTTGGGTCTGGCAATGGCGAAAGGGCTGGTCAAAGCCGGAGCAGCAGTCGCGATCTGGGGCCGAAACGAAGCGAAGAATGGCGCAGCGATCGCGGAACTCGAGGCGCTTGGCGGCAGCGTTCAAAGCTTCGTAGCCGACGTTACCGATCCGGCCTCCTCGCAAGCAGCTTTCCAGCAAACGATAGAGCGGTTCGGCCATATCGACAGCTGCTTTGCCAATGCCGGTGGCTCTGGTGTGCGCGGCGCCTTTGTCGATCTTGACCGCAACGCCTGGCTTGAAACGAACGATCTCAACGTTCTGAGCGTGATTGACACCTTCCAGTTGGCGACCCGTCACTGGCAGGAGCGCAAGGCGCCCGGAAAGCTTATCGTCACCTCGTCGATCGCCGCCCTGATGGGCTTGCCAAATTCGGCTGGGTATTGCCTGACCAAGGCGGCGGTGACCGGGTTGGTTCGGTCACTGGCCATCGAACTGGGGCGCAGCGGCATTCAGGTAAACGCGATCCTTCCCGGTTTCATTGAGACCGAGATGTCCCTGAACACGCCCAAGGCGTTTCAGGATGGCTGCAGGCGCCGGGCCGCTTCCGGCAGCATCGGCCAGCTCGAGGACATGGAGGGTATCGCCGTCTACCTTGCATCGCGCCACAGCAATTTCATGACCGGCCAGTCGCTGGTGCTCGACGGTGGCCATACGATATTCCCGCTGTGAGCGGTACCGCTACCTCATGGTGTGGCCAGCCTGAATTTGCCCAATCCGGTTTGAAGGGTGCAGCAAATGACCACAACATCCGGACCTGACGGGCAGTCGCTGAGCTTTTGGCGGATTATCGCCTTCGGTTCGGTGCAATTGCCGATGGGCATGATCGGACTGCCAATCGCGATCTACCTTGCACCGCTCTATTCCGGGCAGCTTCACCTCAGCCTGCAACTGGTTGGCATCTCGCTGATCTTGGCGAGGCTATCAGATTTCGTCACGGATCCGATCATCGGCATACTCTCGGATCGCTGGCGGCCAAAGATCGGCCGGCGGAGGATCTGGCTCATTTTCGGGGCGATCACCATGATGGGTGGGGTCCGAATGCTGTTCGTGCCCAGCCCCGATGCGGGCATCGTATATTTCGGCCTAGCGGTCGCCTTGGTCTACTTCGGCTATACGCTCATTCTGTTGCCTTACCATGCATGGTCGGCTGAGCTGTCGTCAGACTATCACGTCCGCACCCGGATTAGCTCGGTTTCGCAGGCCTTCAGCATCATGGGACTGATCACTTCCACCCTGATCCCTGCCTATGTGCTGATGCAGAAAGGCGCGACCAGCGCGGACGTGATGGCGGCGCTGAGTTACGTCGTCATCACCCTGCTGCCGATTTGCGCTGCGCTGGCCTTCTTCCTCGTGCCCGAGCCCGAGGCTCCGATCCGCAAGGCGCCATTCAACGTGATGGCTGCCTTGCGGATGCTGGCGGCCAACCGCGCGTTCCTTAACGTAACGCTGCTTGTACTAGTCGCAACGATCGGCGAAGTATTCCGCCAGACGATTACCGTGTTCTTTGCCCGCGACGTGGTAGGTGTGACCAACATCGGGATCATCTATTTCCTCTATTTCGTGTCAGCGCTGATAGTGATGCCGGGTTGGGTCTGGCTCGCCAAACGGATTGAGAAGCACCGCGCACTGACCCTGGCACTGGTTGTCGTGGCGCTGACGAATGCGCTGATGTTCTTCGTGCCGAAGGGCGGGGTAGTGCTGTTTACTGCGCTCTTCATGCTCAAGGGCTGCTGCTATGGCGGGGTCCTGATGCTGCCCCATGCAATGCTTGCCGATACGGCCGACATCGACACAGCAGAAACGCTCGATCGCCAACAGGGGCTTTTCTTTGCGGCAATGGCGATGGTGCAGAAGATGGGCTACGCGCTCGGATCGGGGTTGCCGCTCCTGATCCTGGGCGGGGTTGGCTACATGTCATCCGGTGAGGCACGCGCAGAACCGCTGCTGGCCCTGACAATCAGCTACAGTGTTATTCCCTGCCTGCTGGTTCTGGTCGCTGCTGCCATCTCTTGGCGCTATACGCTTACCGCGGTTAGCCATAGCGATATTCGCGCAAAGATTGATGCGCGCATCGCGGCGGTGAAAGGTGGGAAGCCCGGCCAATGATCAAGGGGTTTCATCATGTCGGGCTCTCGGTTCTCGACCTCGATGCTGCGATCGAGTTCTATTCGCAGGAGCAGGCTTTCGAACTGCTCTATCGCTTCGAAGTTGCCGACAGTCCTGC
>JBMSNZ010000210.1:0-2834 GCA_049421965.1 Erythrobacter sp. | reverse complement strand
CATTGCGCTGGCCGAGTTGTGTGAACGGCAAAACCGTTTAAGCCATGCATGCGACCAACTGCAAGAGCTGGCGCATTTGGTGCCGTCCGCCATGCCCTTGGTTGCTGGCGCCTTGGCCAGGCTCGCGCCTCAGGTGCAACGGCAAATTCCCATCCTCACCTTGCTGCAAGACAGTTACCACCAATTGCAAAGTTTGGATGTGCTTGACGCGATTGTCAGTCTGCAAACCAGCATGGGACAAAACGACGGCAAAGCTTTGTACAGCCTGCATTTGAACCACCATCCTTCGTTGATCGCGGCTTCTCAGTTGTTGTCTGACGCAGCACTCACCTCTGAACAACAACCACAGGTACAACGCGCCATAGCGCATGCGGCCAAGCCCTTGCGTCGCTACCGCTGTGCCGCCTGCGGCTTTGAAGCGTTGCCGCATTTTTGGCAATGCCCCGGCTGCCAAGCTGGCCCGGGGCTTTGGTGCCTACGGCGCCAAGGAAGCGGCATAAGGTTCATCGCACACAGCGATTCTTCCCGGGGCCACGGATCAACCCGCAGCCCCAGCCCAAATTTTGGAGTGATACATCATGGCCGATATTGCCAAGCTTGTTGAAGAACTGTCGAAGCTGACCGTCCTCGAGGCGGCCGAACTCGCCAAGGCGCTGGAAGAAGAGTGGGGCGTGAGCGCCGCTGCTGCCGTCGCCGTGGCTGCTGCCCCCGCCGGTGGCGCTGCTGCTCCGGCTGCTGAAGAGCAGACCGAATTCAACGTCATCCTGACTGGTGACGGCGGCAAGAAGATCCAGGTGATCAAGGAAGTCCGCGCCATCACCGGCCTGGGCCTCACGGAAGCCAAGACCCTCGTTGAAAGCGCACCTGCCGCGATCAAGGAAGGCGTCAACAAGGCTGAAGCCGAAGACATCAAGGCGAAGATCGAAGCAGCTGGCGGCACCGTCGAGCTCAAGTAAGCTTCTTTCAGCCTTTGCTGATCTGCGAAGGGCGGTGCCGCAAGGCGCCGCCCTTTTGGCATCTGTGGCGCAGATGCCGCAAATCACGGCCTTACATTACGTTGCCCAACATCGTGCTTTCCCTCGCCAGGCAGCGGGCCTATCCGGACCGGCTGTCCGCCAGAATCGGGCAGCGGCCTGAAGTATGACCGACGGACATGCTCTTAAGCCCCTGCCGCTGAGCAGCGAAGGCTGGCGCGACGAGGTACGCGCGACCTTGCGGCTCGCGCTGCCGCTGGCGCTCGCCAATTTGCTGCAGATGCTGGTCCATGCGGTCGACGTGATTTTTGTTGCACGGCTGGGGGAAGTCGAACTCGCCGCCTCCTCGCTCGGGATTTCGATCTTCGGACTGCTGATGTGGGCCTTTTCCGGCCTCACCGGAATGGTGGCCGCGCTGGTCGCCGAGGAACTGGGCCGAAAGGCACATTCGGTACGCGAGGTGCGGCGATCGGTCCGCATGGGGCTGTGGCTGGCAATCGGGTCGGGCAGCGTCGGCATGGCGATCTGCTGGCAGGGCGAAGCCTTGATGCTCGCCTCGGGGCAGGATCCGCACCTGGCCGATCGCGCCGGCGATTTCCTGCGTATAATCATGTTTGCGATGATCCCCATGATCATGGCGAATGTGCTGCGCAGCTTCGTGTCGGCACTTGGCCGACCGGTGTTTGCCACCGCGATCACGGCACTGGCATTGGGCGCCAGCCTGCTCGGCAATTACGCTTTCGTCTTCGGCAATCTTGGTGCGCCGGCGCTGGGCCTAGAAGGTTCGGCGCTGTCGAGCGTGCTGACCGCACTGTTCGTGCTGGCGTGCTACCTTGTCGCGATCGTCTCCAATCGCCGGCTGCGGCGCTACCGCGTGTTCGGCAAACTCTGGCGCCCCGAGTGGGATCGTCTGCGGCAATTGCTGCGGCTGGGCGCGCCGGTGATGATGATCATCATCGCCGAGGCCGGTCTGTTCAGCGCCGCCGCGCTGCTGATGGGCCGGATCGGTGCGTCCGAACTCGCCGGCCACACCGTCGCGCTGCAAATCGCCGCGCTTGCGTTTCAGATCCCGTTCGGCATCGGCCAGGCAGCAACGATCCGTGTCGGCTACCATTTCGGTGCGGGTGACCGCGCGGCCGTGGGGCGCGCCGGCTGGGTCGGGATCGCGATGGGCGGCGGTTTCATGTGCTTCACGGCTGCGCTTATGATCCTTGCTCCCGAACTGCTGCTGCGGATCTATGTCGATCCGGCTGATCCGTCGAACGCGGCGATGATGGGCTATGCCGTTAGCTACATGGTGGTGGCAGCCGCCTTCCAGCTGTTTGACGGCGTGCAGGCGGTTGCCGCGGGCGCGCTGCGCGGCGTCCAGGATACAAGGATGCCAATGGTGATCGCCGTGTTCAGCTACTGGGTGCCGGGCTTTGGCGCGGCGATCTGGCTGGGGTTCTACACCCCGCTGGCAGGAACAGGTGTGTGGATCGGGCTTGCGACCGGGCTGATCTTCGCGGCTGGCCTGCTCACCTGGCGCTGGTCCAGGCGCGACACGCTGGGACTGTCCGCACGCTCCGTCTGACCCGGGCGGGCGCGGTCGCCCCCGCGCGAAATTTTTGCAGCGGAACCTGTTGACTCGCCGCCGGGCCATCCCCAAATGCGCTGCGCTGGCACTCTCGAGGTGAGAGTGCCAAGGCAGATATTCACTCAAGCAAGAAAGGTCATCAACATGGCATTTCGTCCGCTGCACGACCGTGTTCTGGTCCGTCGCATCGAAGCCGAAGAAAAGACGGCCGGCGGCATCATCATCCCTGACAGCGCCAAGGAAAAGCCGAGCGAAGGCGAAGTCGTCGCCGTTGGCGATGGCAA
>JBMSNZ010000209.1:0-2873 GCA_049421965.1 Erythrobacter sp. | reverse complement strand
TACAAAGGGACACTCACTTTGTAGGGCTACACTGCCTCCGCCACGAGCATTCGCACCTGTAGCGGGATGCGGGTAGGCAGCATCCGAACCTTCCCGAAACCGCAGGCTTGCAGCAGCGCGGTCAGCTGCTCGGCCGTGCGTGCTTGTCCGCGCCCCATCGCGAGCAGATAAAAGCCGAAATAGGCGTCGCCCATCGCTTCCGCGCCGGGTGTGCCGGACATGGGCTCGGCCAATACCAGCGTGCCTCCGGCGGGCAATGCACGGCGTATCGATGTCAGGATCGTGGTGGCGCGAGCATCATCGTGGTCATGAATCACCCTCACCAGCGAAGCGATATCAGCACCGCGTGGCAGCTCATCCGCCAGGAAGTTGCCGCCCACAGCTTCAGCTCGATCAGCAATGCCGGCGGACTGAAACCGCTGCCGCGCATTCGACGCGACGGGCGGCAAATCGAATAGCGTCATCTTGAGTTGCGGCGTGCGCTCGGAGACGCTGACCAGAAAACGCCCCTCGCCACCGCCGACATCCAGCAAATGGCGATAGCCATTGAATGAAAACGCATCGAGAATTTCAGCGGCGACCAGCGGCTGCGAGGCTGACATCAGCCGCGAATAGCTGGCGACTTTCTCTGGTGAGATCTCTGCCGCGCGCGTGGATGCCTCGTCTGCGGTGTAAGGATAGTAGTCAGACAGCGAAGGTGGCGGCCCGCTGCCTCTGAGCAGCGCGAGCGGGTCGGCGAGATCGGCGTAGAGCACGGCGTGATGCTCGACCATGGCGATCACGGCTTCGTTGCCGACCAGCGGCGCGCCAAGTCGGCCTAGTCCATAGCGTGGCTCGCCCGAGGCATCGACACCTCTTTGCTCGACCAGCTTCAGTGATTGCGCGGCGGCGAGCAATCGTCCTGCCGCCTCGTTGCTCATCTCGAATCGCTTGGCCAGCGCTGAGAGTGACTGCGGGCCGTGGGACAAGGTCCGGAAGAGATCCAGCTTCACGCATGCCGCCAGCACCTGCGAGTAAACAAAACCGGCGACCAGATCAAAGACCTCGCGCGCATGACGATGCGCCAAAGGACGCGTCAGCGGAAATCCAGATGCCGCGCGATGAAAGGCCGGACTGGAAAGCAGCCGGTCGCGCCAGCCAAGCAGCCAGTCAGTCCATGAGAGCGTCGCCGCAGCCATCAGGCATTCACGCGGGTGACGCTGGGCGCGACGCGGCGGGTCAGCTCGACCGGCACCAGTCGCTTCGATTCTTGTCGCAGCAGCGTACGCAACTGCGCCGAACCCCGGCAAGCCGGAATCGATGCGCTCGCATAGGAAATCAGCTGATCAAAATGCTGAATCGCGCCGGAGAGTCCGAGTTCTGCTGCGGAGCTGGGTCGGCCGTGTTTGGCGTCTTGCCCTGCCGGCTTGCCAAGTGATTCAGGATCGGCCGCGACATCACGAATATCATCCGCGACCTGGTAGGCCTCGCCCAGCCATTCGCCCAATGCACGCCACGGCTCTGCGGCAGCCCCCGCCGCTTGCGCGCCAGAGACCGTGGCCGCAACGAACAAGGCGCCCGTCTTGGCTCTCTGATACTCGGTCAGCGCTACGCGCGGCTCGCACTCCCAAGCCTGACCCGCGACGATGCCACTCGGCGCAGCCACGCCGGCTGCCAAGGTCGACAGCAAGGGCCCAAGCCGTTGCGGATGGCTGCAGCCGGCTGCCCCCAGACTCTGAAAAGCGCTGACGATCAGTGCATCGCCGGCCAGCACTGCCAGTCGTTCGCCATACGCAGCAAATACCGAGGGACGGCCGCGACGCGTCGCTGCATTGTCAAAGCATGGCAGGTCGTCATGCACCAGCGATGCGCAATGCATCAGCTCGATCGCCGCGCCAGCAGCCGCCGCCAGTTGAAGATCGTCCGCGCCGCAAGCCTGTGCGACGGCCAGCGTCAGGTGGGGGCGAATGCGGGCGCCGCCGGGGAACACGGCATGCCGTATCGCCGCTGCCAGCCGTGGGGGTCCGCCGTCGCCCTCTTGAGCGGCGAGCGCCGCATCCAGAGCTGCCTCGATGCGCTGAGTATTGTCCATGTCTGCCTCCTGCCGGCATTGTCATTCTTGTCATTTCCCGCCCTGATGTCAGCTGACATTGACGGATCTTTGTGTAACTTAAGCTTGTCATGGGCAAGTGTCAAGATAAATGGACACAGATCCCGATCGCTGAACGGTTTGTCCGTGCATAAGCGGGGTTGATTGAAGCCCCGTCACCCGCCCCAGGGCTTGTGGCCCCTCAAGGAGAGGTCAGTTCAGTCGCCTAAGGTCTCGCATGTCTGATGCGCAGCATCAGGCGACCGGGACAACCACAGGGAGAGAACATGGGGGAAGTTTTTTTCGGAGGCCGCTCGCCCTTGGCGCGCGCTCGCACGGCACGGCCATGGCTGCTGGCCGCAGCAGTGGCGACACTGGCCGGCTGTGGCGGCGGTAGCGGTGACGATAAGCAACTGCTCACCAGCGCGGGCAGCAGTGCCGACACAGACATGAGCTGCCCCGCTGCCGACATGCAGTGCAGCGGTGGCACGATCCTGCGCGTGGAGAATGGCATCGGCCTGACCAGCTTCGGCGTGCAAACCTACGCCACTTCGATGAACGACCTCTTGCCGAACAACCCGGCTCCCGGCAGTGCGATGGGATTGCTGCCCGCAACGGGCGGCATTGCCGATGTGCGTGTGACCCGCACGACCAATGGCGATACGACAGCGGTCGCACTGCTGCTGTCCAAACTGGGGATCTCATGGGACGGCAAGACGGATCGCCCGCTGATCATCGAGACTTTTGAAAAGCGTCAGGGACGGGTGCAGCTCGACAGCAAAGGACTGGTCACCTTGGGCACGCT
>JBMSNZ010000208.1:0-2887 GCA_049421965.1 Erythrobacter sp. | reverse complement strand
CGTTCCTTCATCCGTCGGCGCACTTCCTCGCGGCCGAGATCGTGGGGCAGGGCAACTCTCACCGGCTTTGGTCCTCCAGGGCTTCGGCGCCGCCGAAACGGTAATCGAGATAGCGCGATTTGATCGCCAGGTCATCCAGTGCGCCTTCGGCAAGTTGGCGCGTGACCCGGTCGATCTCGCCGCTCAACTTGCCAAGGCTTTCGGTCAGTCGCTGGTCGGCGGTCTTGCCCGCATGTTCCTCGCGCCGCAGATGCGGCGGGATCTTGCGATAGTTCTCGATCGTTTCGGGAATATACTCGCCCACCAGCTCGCGCACTTCATTTACCGCCGGGTCATTGGGATCGATGCTGGCGAGTTGCAGGCCAAGCGCGTCAAGCTGCACGCCAAGTTGGTCGACGATCTGCACCGCCGGAGCTGGCAGGGCAGGCCGCTGCGCTTCCAGCCACAGTTCGGTGCGCGCCACCATCGCCTTGGCATCGCCTTTTTTCAGATCGGCGCGCTTGGGCACCTTCACCTTGGGGAACAGCGAGAAACCGCCCACCGTCGCCATCAGCGCGGCGAAGGTCAGCACTACGCCCCAGAAACCTATCCCGTCGAGGATCAGCCCGGCTACCATCGCTGCAGCGATGATACCGACCACAGTGATCGCCATATTGCGCAGGCGCCGCATCAGCGCCTGTGTCTTGAGCTGGGCTGAACCGCGCCCGATCGAATCCGCCGGACGATGCGTGCCGCCATCGCGCTGGATGCGCAGCGACCGGCTGGCTGCGCTCAGGATCTGGTCGGATTGGTGCGTGGTGTCGCTCATCAGCCTTCAAGTGCCAGCAGCGAAGGTTCGAGCGCCTTCTTCTGCGCCTGGGCCTGGCCTTCCGCGCGCGCGATATAGCCTTTCGACTTCTCGACTTCCTGCGACAGCGTCTCGACCGTCTGCTTCATGCTTGCAAGCGCCTTCACCTTGAACTCGTCGACCTCGTCCATCGTGTCGTAGATGTTCTGGAACGCGCGCTGCAACGTCTCCAGCGGAATGGTGGCCGAAGCCGCCTGTTCGTGGATCTTGCCGGTCTGCTCGCGCAGCATGGTGCTGGTGGAATCGATAATCCCGGCCGTCGTCTGGTTGAGCGAGGTGATCTGTTGCAGTACCAGCTTCTGGTTGGTCATCGCCTGGGCCACTGTCACCGCTGTGCGCAGCGCGCCGACCGTGGTGGTACTGGCCCGGTCGACGCCCTTGACCAGTTCGACATTGTTCTTCTTGACGAGGTCAAGCGCGAGATAGCCCTGTACGCTCACCGCCATCTGGGTCAGCAGGTCCTGCGTGCGCTGGCGGACATAGAACAGCGCGCTTTCGCGCAGCGCCTTGGCTTTGGCCGGATCCGTGGCATCAAGCTCGTCGGCCTTTTCCTCAAGCCGCTGGTCCAGCTTCTTGGCGATATGGATCATCTGTTCCAGTTCGCCCATCGCGGCCCACAGCTTCTGCCGTTCGACATCGATCGCGGCATTGTCTTCATAAAGCTCGCGCTTGCCCGAAGCGAGCCGGTCAAGGATCGCCTGGATATGTCCCTGCGCGCTGGTGTAGCTGTCGAAATAGCGCTGCAGCTTGCCGCCAAAGGGAATGATGCCGAACAGCTTTCGGCCGGTCATCTTGCCTTTGCGGCCGGGATCGAGGTCTTCCACCGTACGGCGCAGTTCGGCCAGGTCCGCGCCAACGCTGTTATCGCTGTCCATGGCGCGCACCGGCCGGTCGAGAAAGCGGTTCGACATCGCGGCGGCTGCCCGGATCTGTTCCTGCCCCATGCGGGTGATCTGGTCGACCTTTTCGCCGAACGCGGGGGAATTGGCGTCCTCTGCCACCAGATCCGTCACGAAGGCCTCGACCTTCTCGTCAAGCTTCGAACGCTTCTCGTCGGTAACGGGCACCAGCCCCGCGGCTTTCTCCGGAGCGACGGTGGGCACCGGATCGGGCGGCGACAATTCGAAGTCGGTGGCTGCCTTGGTGGTGGTTTCCTGCGTGCTCATGATCGGTCGTCAAGCTCCCTCAGCTGGCGCCGCGGCGCCACTGCAAACTGTATTAGTGCCGTAAGACACGACTTTCAAGGAGTGTGCCGCAATCGCTGGGCTGCGTCCATGCTTTCGTTTGTGCGGGCAAAGCCTTACACATTGGCAGGTCCGTCCCAATCGAATGGATCAGCATGCCACCTTCAGATACCCAAATCAGCCCTGCCCTGCAGAATGGCGAGACGTCTGCCTCCATCTCGAACTTCGCACGAATTCTGGCCAGCCTGCGCAAATGGTGGCGGCAGGATGTTATCCAGACTGTCGACCAGGCCGAAGTGATCGCGCGCCGCAAGGACGATAGCGGGCTGACCGAACGCTATCTCTTCATGACAGCCATGGCAGGCGGGATCGCGATTCTGGGCCTGCTGCTCTCATCGCCGGCCGTGGTGATCGGCGCGATGCTGCTTTCACCGCTGATGGGTCCGATCATGGGGCTGGGCTTTGCGCTCGCCATCGGCGACTATCACTGGCTCAAGCAATCGGCCCGCACGCTCGCCTGGGGCAGCGGACTTGCCATCCTGCTTTGCGCGCTGCTGGTCTTCCTGTCACCGATCCAGACGGTTACTTCCGAGATCGCCGCGCGCACACGGCCCAACCTGTTCGACCTGCTGATCGCGCTCTTTTCCGCGCTCGCAGGGGCCTATGCCACGATCCGCGGACGCGAGGGCACAATCGTCGGTGTTGCGATCGCCACCGCACTCATGCCGCCGCTGGCAGTGGTCGGCTTCGGCCTCGCCACAATCAACTTGACGGTGTTCTCCGGCGCACTGCTGCTGTTCGTCACCAACCTCGTCACGATTGCGCTGACATCTTTTGCGATGGCTCGCCTTTATGG
>JBMSNZ010000207.1:0-2893 GCA_049421965.1 Erythrobacter sp. | reverse complement strand
CCCACACTCGGTGTCTTGAAACACTCCCGACGCTGCGCCACGGGCAAAGTGGCAAGCAGAACATGATCGCAAGGAGCCGGATGTGTTGAGCGAGGATGGTGCGATTCTGCGTTCCGAGCCTGATCTGACGCTGGGTTCTGCGCGCCCTTCGCCAGTAGATCCCGAACTGGCGGAGTTTGATCGCCAGATCGGCGGGCTGGTGACGAACCGGTTTACCTATCGCTTTGTGCGCGCGCTTGGCCGCTTCATGCGCCCGAAGGTCGACATGGCATCGTTCCGCCTTGCAGAGGTGCCGATGCCGCGCACGAATACCTTCGTGGTCGAGCCAGCGGGCGCGAAGGGCACCGGCGCCTTGTTTCTCATCCACGGCGGAGGCTATGTTATCGGCAGCACCTGGGATGTCCTGCCCAAGGCCGCCAGTTTTGCGAACGAGCTGGGCGCCACGGTGGTGTGCCCGTCCTATCGTCTCGCCCCGCAAGCGCCATTCCCGGCCGCGCTCGATGATTGTCATGCCGCCTGGCACGCCCTGCTGGCCAATGCCGCCAGGCTCGGGATCGATCCTGCCCGCATCGTGATCGGCGGGTATAGCGCGGGGGCTGGCCTGGCCGCCTGCCTGGCGCAGCGGTTGCGCGACGAAGGCGGCGGGCAGCCTGCCGCGCAATTGCTGGTCTACCCAATGGCAGACGATCGCACTGCGACCAGGCGCGAGCTCGACACTCCTCGCCACAGGGTGTGGAGCAACCGCAACAACCTGTTCGGATGGAGCAGCTATCTGGGCCATGGCCCAGGCCAGCCTTGCCCCCCCTACGCCGTAGCCGCGCGCTGCGCTGACCTCGCCGGATTGCCCCCGACTTGGCTGGGGGTCGGCACGGCAGACTTGTTCCTGGACGAAGATCGCGCCTACGCGAAACGCCTGGTCGATGCCGGTGTCGAGACCACCTATGCCGAAGTGGATGGCGCGATCCATGCGTTCGACATGACGGAAACGAGCCTCGCCAAGGCCTTTGTTGCCTCGCAGGTCGAATTTCTGCGCCGATATCTGGCCTAGCTTCCTGAAGCTGAGTCTGGTCCCGCTAGCGAGCCAAGGAGCGACGCCTAACGCCGAGGGTCAGTAGTATCTGCCCGACGCAATCTCGGCGCCTTCGGCCAGCGCCGCCAGCTTTGCCCAGACTGATCTGCCCCCTTCTGAGTGGCCCAATTTCTATTTTAGGATTGGCCACGAAGGAGGAATGGAATGGCAAGGAAGCACAAGCCGGAGGAGATTATCGGCAAGCTGCGTGAAGCCGAGATCGTGCTGGCGCAGGGTGGCACGGTGGCGGATGCGTGCCGGCGGATCGGCGTGACTGAGCAGAGCTACTACCGCTGGCGCAAGGAGTATGGCGGCCTGAAGATGGATCAGGCCCGCCGCATGAAAGACCTCGAGAAGGAAAATGCTCGTTTGCGTCGGGCGGTATCCGATCTGACGCTGGACAAGCTGATCTTGCAGGAGGCTGCACGGGGAAACTTCTGAGCCCCGCGCGCCGCAGGCGCTGTATCGATCATATCAGGGATATGATGCCGGTGTCCGAGCGGCGGGTCTGCCGCGTGCTCGGGCAACATCGATCGACACAGCGCAAAACGCCGCGTGGGGCAGATGACGAGGCTGCGCTGACCGAGGACATCATCGCCTTGGCCAGGCAATACGGTCGCTATGGCTATCGCCGGGTGACGGCCTTGTTGCGCGATGCCGGTTGGCATGTGAACCGCAAGCGGGTGGAACGCATCTGGCGGCGTGAAGGCCTCAAGGTCCCGCAGAAGCAACCAAAGCGCTCCCGGCTGTGGCTCAACGACGGTTCGTGTATCCGGCTGCGCCCCGAGTATCCGGGGCATGTGTGGTCCTACGACTTCGTCGAGGGGCGCACGCACGACGGTCGCAAGTTCCGCATCCTGTCGATCATCGATGAAGCCAGCAGGGAGTGCCTGGCATTGCCGGTTGAACGGCGACTTCGCAGCGAGGATGTGCTCGCAGCACTGGCCGAGTTGTTCGTCACCCGTGGGCCGCCAGCGCACATACGGTCAGACAACGGCCCCGAATTTGTCGCCAATGCCGTCCAGGAATGGCTGGCGAAGATCGGTGTGAAGACGCTCTACATCACACCCGGCAGTCCGTGGGAGAATGGCTATTGCGAGTCCTTCAACGGCTCGATGCGGGACGAACTGCTCAATGGGGAGATCTTCTACACTCTGGCTGAGGCTCGGATCCTGATCGAAACCTGGCGCCGACACTACAACACCATCAGGCCGCACAGCTCGTTGGGGTATCGCCCACCGGCACCGGAAACGGCGACACCGCCATGGCTGCCCTCCGGTTCCGCTACGCTCCACCTGCAGCCAGCCATGGCGCCGGAGGCGGTTCTGCACTAACAAACCACACGGACCACTCAGTGGGGGCCGGTCACGGGAACTCTAGCGATCAGTGCGAGTTGCGTTGGTCCTCTCGATTTCACCGAAAATGAGATCGATGTACTTACCAAATGGCCTTGCATCGCTTTGGCGTGCGCGCCATGCAAACCGTGGCGACGAGGAGAGCAGGCATGTCCCCAACAAATGGTCCGTTGTCCGGGCTCAAGGTGATCGAATTCGTCGGGATCGGGCCGGGACCGCATGTGGCGATGTTGCTGGCGGACCTTGGCGCGGAAGTGGTGCGGATCGAGCGGCAGGGCGCGCGTGTGGTCAATCCGGTGGTCGAACGGGCGCGCCACCGTGTCGCAGTCGACGTCAAGAGCGAGGCGGGTCGGCAGTTCTGCCGTGATGCCGCCGCAAGCGCCGATGTGCTGATCGAAGGATTTCGGCCGGGAGTAATGGAACGGCTTGGCCTTGGGCCTGAGGAGCTGCTCGGGCTCAATCCGCGCCT
>JBMSNZ010000206.1:0-2936 GCA_049421965.1 Erythrobacter sp. | reverse complement strand
GTTCAAGGTGATGCGCGAGTTCAACGAACAGAACGTCAACATCATCGAGATCTACCACCAGCGGATCTTCACCACCTTGCCGGCCAAGGGTCTGATCACCGACATCGAATGCGAAGCGCGCGATCGCAAGCAGGTTGATGCGCTGGTCAGGGCATTGCGTGCCAAAGGCTATCTGGTGGAGCTGGTCGAGCTCAACTGACGCCGAATGTCGGGTCGATTTGCGGTTTTTTGCTCTGATTTGACGATATTAACCATCGCCGGATGGTTAAAGCCCTTTTACCGTCGCCGCCGAAAAGGCATAACAAGGTCTTAACGCGCCCAAAGCGCGATTCCGCAGGCTGGAAGAAGGACCGTGTAAGAACCGTGACGGCGCCGATTCGCTTCCCCCGATTCTTCGTGACCAGCCCCGCGCCGTGCCCCTATCTTCCGGGCCGGACCGAGCGGAAGGTCTTTACCGAGCTGAAGGGCCCGCACGCCGAACAGCTCAACGAAGCGCTCGGCCGGATCGGCTTCCGCCGTAGTCAGACCGTGGCCTATCGCCCCAGCTGCCTCGATTGCCAGGCCTGCGTTTCGGTGCGGGTTGCTGCGCTCGATTTCGCGCCATCGAACACACAGCGCCGCAACTTGCGCCAGAATGGCGACCTGATCGCGACCGAGTGCCGCCCTTGGGCTACTGACGAACAATTCGCGCTGCTCCAGGCCTATCTCGGCAACCGCCATCCAGAGGGCGGAATGACGGCGATGGACGAGATGGATTTCGCCGACATGGTCGAGCACACGCCAGTGTCGAGCACGATGATCGAGTATCGCGAACCCACCGCCAGCGGCGAGCCCGGGCGGCTGGTCGGTGCCTGCCTGACGGACCGGCAGAGCGACGGCCTGTCGATGATCTACAGCTTCTACGATGCGCAGCATGGAGCGCGCGCGGGATTGGGCAATTACATCATTCTCGATCACATCCGCCGGGCTGCTGCCGAGGGTCTGCCCTTCGTCTATCTCGGCTATTGGGTCGAGGGTTCGCCCCGGATGCAATATAAGGTGCGTTATCGCCCGCTGGAAAAGCTGACCCGCGATGGATGGGTCCGCTTCTCGCGCGAGGAGCAGGATGCACTGATCGTATCCGCCACGAAGCGCCGCAATCCGGTGCCGGTTTCGAGCGGGAAGGATGGCCGCCAACCGCGCCTCGCCTCGAGCTGATACCATCTCCCGGTACGCCATCGCTGTTTGCCTTGCAGCCGGCCTGGTCCTTTGCCCGAACTTGGCGCGAGCCCAGGACGCGGATGCACCGGGGCAACTTGAAGACCTGATTCCCGACAGCGCGGTCGAGCAACCCGATGATTGGGCATCGCGCGGCAGCGAAGCGCCTGCGGACAGCGCGGTCGAAGCGCCGCAGATTCCGGCTGACATAGGCGAGATCGAGGTCGGCGAGCCTGAGCTGCCGGAGGCCGCCGCAAACGAAGCGGCGACGCCGGGTGCACCTCTGGGCACTGTCGATGAGGCTTTCGCCGAGCTGAAGCCAACCGACCTTCCGCCGATTCCCGAGCTTGAAGACGTTCGGATCGATCGCTCTCTGGTGCTACAGTTTCCCGTTGATCGCGACGTGCTGCCCGAACGTAGCGGCTTTATCGCGCGCTTCCGGCTGTTGCGGCAGGCCGAAGCCGTGGCCGATCTCGACGAGAGCGATCCTGAAGGCAATGTGGCCTTGCAGGCCGCACGGCTTCGTTCGACCACTGCGCTGCTCAAGCAACAATTGCGCACCTATGGCTATTATAACGCGCAGGTCGTGCCGCAATCAGTGGGCCAGGACAATGCGCCCGCTGCCGCTGACCAGTCATCGGTGCGGATCATGATCTTGCCCGGCAAGCGTTACCGGTTTGGCGCGATTGACCTCGGTGCGATCGACCGCTTGCCCGATCTTGCCGAAGTGCGCGCCGATTTCGACATTGCGCGGGGTGATCCCCTCCTGGCTGACCGGATCGTGGCCGAGCGCGGCGAGCTCGCCACCAGCCTCGCCGAAACCGGTTATCCCTTCGCCAGCCTCGCCCCGCCCGAACTGCTGGTCGATCATGATCGCGAAGAGGGTGACCTGACGCTCGCGGTGGAACCGGGTGGACAATATGTCTTCGGTGCGGTGACCAGCAGCCGGCCCGAATTCCTTTCGGGCCGCCACCTCGGGCGCATCGCGCGGTTCGAACAGGGCGATCTCTACCAGGCCAGCCTGGTGCAGGACCTGCGTCAGGCGATCCAGGCAACCGGCCTGGTCTCGGCGATAACGGTGACGCCGCGCGAAACCGCCCCGCCGCAAGGTAGCGAGCCGGGGCAGCTGGCGCTCGATGTCGCGATTGAACCCGGTCGGTTGCGCACGATTGCCGGGGCGATCGGCTACGGGTCGGAAGATGGCGTGAAGGTCGAGGCGAGCTGGGAGCACCGCAATCTGTTCCCGCCCGAAGGGGCGTTGAAGCTGCGGGCCATTGTCGGAACACGCGAGCAACTGCTTGGAGTGGGCTTTCGCCGCAACAATTTCCGCGGGCGCGACCAGTTGCTCAGTCTTGATGCCTATGCCAGCGATATCGAGACCGAAGCAGTCGAGGCGCGCTCGATTGGCCTGCGCGGTTCGTTTGAACGGTATTCCAACCTCCTGTTCCAGAAGCCGTTCAGCTGGCAGGTGGGGGCCGAAGTGGTGTTTTCGGACGAGCGCAACAGGCGGCTGCGAGGCATTGATTTGCCGCGCCAGGAATATCTGGTGGGCTCGCTGTTCGGCCGCGCGACCTTCGATCGCAGCGATTCGCTACTCGATCCGACCAGAGGATTCCGGGTCACGCTGTTTGCGGCTCCGGAGTATTCGCGAACCTCGAGGGAAAACGCCTTCTATCTGCGCGGACAGATCGATGCGAGCTACTACCGGCCCGTGAGCGATACGGTGGTGCTGGCCGCGC
>JBMSNZ010000205.1:0-2956 GCA_049421965.1 Erythrobacter sp. | reverse complement strand
CTCGCAATCCTTGTCCATCTGGGCAATCAGCGCCTCAAGGCTGTCGAACTTCGCTTCGGGCCGCAGGAAATGGTGGAAGGCGACCTCGATCTCCTGCCCGTAAAGATCGCCCGCAAAATCGAAGAAGTGCGGCTCAAGCAGTTCCTTGGGCGGTTCGAACTGCGGGCGGATGCCGATGCTGGCGGCGCCCTGTAGCACCTGCCCGCTGGCAAGGATGCGCCCGGTCACGGCATAAATGCCGTATCGGGGGCGCAGATACTTGTCGATCGTGAGGTTGGCGGTGGGATAGCCGATCACGCGCCCGCGCTTGTCGCCATGCTCCACGATCCCGCGGATCGCGAAGGGGCGGGTGAGGAGGCGGGTGGCGGTCTCGCAATCGCCGCTGCGTAGCGCCTCGCGGATGCGGCTGGAGGATACCACCTCACCGCTATCGCCCACTGGCTCGACCACACGCGACTGCAGCCCCAGCTCGCTGCCCAGTTCGCGCAGCACGGCGACATTGCCCCTCGCGCCCTGTCCAAAGGTGAAATCGCCCCCCGTCACCACGCCATGCGCGCCGAAACGGGCGACCAGGATCTCGCGGATGAAATCCGCAGCGCTGGTGCCCGCCAGCTCGCCATCGAAATGGAACACCAGCATCGCGGTGGCGCCGGCGGCGAGATAAAGCTCCTGCCGCTGCTCCAGCGTGGTGAGGCGGAAGGGCGGCACGTCCGGCCTGAAGAAGCGAACCGGATGCGGGTCAAAGGTGGCTATGATCGACGGGCGACCCTCGGCCTTGGCCCAGCGGATCGCCTCGCCCGCCACCGCCTGGTGCCCGCGGTGGAACCCGTCGAAATTGCCCAGCGCGATCACCGCACCGCGCAAGGGCCCCGGCATCGTGTCGCGATGATCGAGCCAGCGCATCAGCTTGCGCGTTCCAGCGTGACGAAGGCGAAGGCCGGATAGCGGCCGCCATCGGCAGCGGCGTGTTCCTTGCGCGCGGCCTCGCGCCAGACGGCGGGATCGGGCGGCGGCATGTGCGTGTCGCCGGGATAGTCGGCATGAACCTCGGTCAGTTCGATACGCTCGGCCAGCGGCTCGAACAGCGCGTAGATCTCGGCCCCGCCGATCACCGCGACCTCGCCCGCGCCGGCAAGGTCAAGCGCTTCGTCCGGCATATGCGCCACCTCCGCCCCGTCAGCTTGCCAGCCGCGTGCGCGGGTCAGCACGATGTGCCGCCGGCCGGGCAGCGGCGCGGGAAAGCTCTCGAAGGTCTTGCGGCCCATGATCATCGGCAGCCCCAGTCCCTGCTGCCCCATCGTCAACGCCTTGAACCGCTTGAGGTCAGCCGGGATATGCCACGGCAGTCTGCCGTCCTGCCCGATGACGCCATTGGCGGCGCGGGCCAGGATCAGGAACAGCCCGGGGCGTATCGGCGTGGCCGACATGGTCAGGCCCTGGCTTTGCCGACGCGCGTCACATGCCCCATCTTGCGGCCCTCGCGCGCTTCTGTCTTGCCGTAGAGGTGCAAGTGCGCCTCGCCATCCTCGGCGAGGATCGCATAGGCAGTGAGCGCTTCGGGCCCCACGATATTGCGCAGCTCGATCGTCTCGAAGCGCGTGGCGGTGGAGCCGAGCGGCAGGCCGCAGACCGCGCGGATGTGGTTCTCGAACTGGCTGGTGGCCGCGCCTTCGATCGACCAGTGGCCCGAATTGTGCACCCGCGGCGCCATCTCGTTGAACACCGGGCCATTGGCGGTGGCGAAGAACTCGAGCGTGAGCACCCCGACATAGCCGAGCGCCTCGGCGGTCTGGCGCGCGATCGCGCGGGCTTGCTCGACCTGCGCTTCGACCGCCGCGCCGGCCGGCAGGGTGCTGGTTGCCAGCATCCCGCCGCGATGGACATTGGCGGTCGAATCCCAGAAGCGGATATCGCCGTCTGCCCCGCGCACCAGGATCACCGAGAATTCGGCGAGGAACTCGACCATGCCCTCGTAGACGCAGGGCTTGCCGGGAAAACGCAGGCTGGCGACATCGCGCGCCGATCCGATCCGCCACTGGCCCTTGCCGTCATAGCCGTCGCGCGCGGTCTTGAGGATGCCGGGGGCGCCGATCCGTTCGACCGCGGCGGCCAGGTCCGCTTCGGAATCGACCTGGGCAAAGGGTGCCGGGCGCCCGCCCAGTGCCTCGACGAAGCGCTTTTCCTTGATCCGGTCCTGCGCGGTTTCCAGCGCGCGCGGATGCGGGCGAAGCAGATCCTCGGGGATCATCGCCACCGCGCTCAAGGGGACGTTCTCGAATTCCCAGGTCACTACGTCGCATTGCGCGGCAAAGGCCGCCAGCGCCGCCTTGTCACCCCAGCCCTTCTCGAAGAAATCGGCGCAGACCTCGTCCATGACGTTATCGCCCGGGGGGGCGTAGCCGATGCAGCGATAGCCCAGCTGCGCGGCGGCGAGCGCCAGCATGCGGCCGAGCTGACCTCCGCCGAGGATGCCGATGGTGGAGCCTGGTTGCAGCGGCAATCTCTATCCCCGTTCGCCCTGAGCCTGTCGAAGGGCCGCACTTTTTCTCTTACAACGCGCTAGAAGAAAACACAGGGCTTCGACAAGCTCGGCCCGAACGGTTTTCAATCGAGTGGTCAATCCGTCGGGCGCTCCGCCACCGCTGCGGTGCGCGCGGCGCGCCAGTCCTGCAACCGGTCGGACAGTTCCTCGTCCTTGAGCGCCAGGATCGCAGCGGCGAGCAGTCCGGCATTGGTCGCACCCGCCTCGCCGATCGCCAGTGTGCCAACCGGGATCCCGGCCGGCATCTGCACGATCGAAAGCAGGCTATCCATGCCCTTGAGCGCTTTCGACTGCACCGGCACGCCCAGCACCGGCAAATGCGTCATTGCCGCGATCATGCCCGGCAGATGCGCCGCGCCGCCTGCGCCGGCGATGATCACATCGAAGCCTTCGCCTTCCGCGCCCTTGGCAAAG
>JBMSNZ010000204.1:0-2991 GCA_049421965.1 Erythrobacter sp. | reverse complement strand
GGCGCATGCCGCTGCACCAGCGCATAGGCCTTTTCGTACCACTCGTTGCCCGGGTAATTCGCGCCCAGCACCGCGGTATACTTCACCGCTTCGCCGCGCATGCCCAGCGCAAGGTTGGTCTCGGTCAGGCGATAGAGCGCTTCGGCCGCATGGCTGGTGGTCTGGTAATTGTCGATCACCGTCTGGAAGCGCAGCTGCGCGGCCAGCCACATGCCCTGCTTCTGGTAAAGCCGGCCGATCTCCATCTCCTTGCCGGCCAGGTGGTCGTTCACTAGGTCGAGCTTGAGCCGCGCATCAGCGGCATATTCGCTGGTGGGGAAGCGCCGGTCGACCTCGCGCAGCGCGGTCTGCGCCTGCTTGGTGATGCTCTGGTCGCGCTGCACATCGCTGATCTGCTCGTAATAGCTGAGCGCGATCAGGTAATAGGCATAGGGCGCGTCCTTGTTGCCCGGGTGGATCGAGAGGAAGCGCTGCGCGCTCTGGATTGCCTGGTTGTAATCCTGCGCGACATAATAGCTGAACGCGCTCATCAGCTGCGCGCGCCGCGCCCAGGGCGAATAGGGGTGCTGCCGCTCCACCTCGTCGAACAGCGCGGCGGCCAGCTTGGTATTGCCGCGATCGAGCCGCCGCTTGGCCTCGGCGTAGAGCGTTTCCACATCGCGCGCGACATAGGCCACGTCCTCGTCGCCCGAACCTGCGCCCCCGGCACAGCCGGCGGTGAACAGCGCACCCACTGCAAGAGTGGCAGCGGCAAGCACGGGCTTGGGGGCAAAGGCGGTCACGCGCGGGTTCCTCATCATGGCGCCCAGCCTATAGCCAGCCCCCGGCTGAACGCCAAGTGAAGTTGGTATGCTTAGTGGTGGAGAGTTATGGCTGCACGGTTCGCAGCGCGAACCGCAAGGGCGACCGCGTCGCGCGGCGCAAAGGGCCGCGCTGAGAGACTAGACGAAGGCCGCCCACGCGGAATTCGAGCGGCTGAAGGCGCGCGATCTGGCGGCGTCGAGGGGTGGGAGGAGGCGTCAGAGCCCCTTCACTCCTCCCCCATCCGCACCCTTCGACAAGTTCAAGGCAATCGGGTGCTACTCTTCGCCCATACGAAGAGCAGCGATAAAGGCTTCCTGCGGGATGCTGACATTGCCATATTCGCGCATCCGGGCCTTGCCCTTCTTCTGCTTCTCCAGCAGCTTCTTCTTGCGGGTGATGTCACCGCCATAGCATTTCGCGGTCACATCCTTGCGCAGCGCCGCAATCGTCTCGCGCGCGATCACCTTGCCGCCGATGGCGGCCTGGATCGGGATCTTGAACAGATGGCGCGGGATCAGGTCTTTCAGCCGCTCGCACATGCCGCGCCCGCGCTCTTCCGCCACGCCGCGGTGCACGATCAGGCTTAGCGCGTCGACCGGCTCGTTGTTCACAAGGATGTTCATCTTCACAAGGTCGCCCTCGCGCATCCCGATCTGCTCGTAATCGAAGCTGGCATAGCCGCGGCTGATGCTCTTCAGTCGGTCATAGAAATCGAACACCACTTCGTTCAGCGGCAGTTCGTAGGTCACCTGCGCGCGCCCGCCGACATAGGTCAGGTCGGTCTGGATCCCGCGCCGGTCCTGGCACAGCTTGAGGATGCTGCCGAGATATTCGTCAGGCGTGTAGATCACCGCCTTGATCCAGGGTTCCTCGATGCTTTCGATCCGGTTCTGGTCAGGCCAGTCAGCCGGGTTGTGCAGCATGATCTCGCGCGCTTCCTCGGTGCGCGAATGGCCCAGCTGGATGCGGTATTCCACCGAAGGCGCAGTGGTGATGAGATCGAGGTCGTATTCGCGGCTCAGCCGTTCCTGGATGATTTCGAGGTGCAGCAGGCCGAGGAAGCCGCAGCGGAAGCCGAAGCCGAGCGCGGCCGAGCTTTCCATCTCGTAGCTGAAGCTGGCGTCGTTGAGGCGCAGCTTGGCGATCGATTCGCGCAGCTTCTCGAAATCGGCCGCGTCGACCGGGAACAGGCCGCAGAACACCACCGGCTGCACTTCCTTGTAGCCCGGTAGTGGCTCGCTTGCCCCGCCCTTCACCGTAGTGATGGTGTCACCCACGCGGGCCTGCTCCACCTCCTTGATCTGCGCGGTGATGAAGCCGATTTCGCCCGGGCCGATTTCGGGCAGGTCGATCCGCTTGGGGGTGAAGGCGCCCACGCGGTCAACCAGGTGCTGGGTGCCGCCCTGCATGAAGCGGACCTGCAGGCCCTTTTTGATCACGCCATCGATCACGCGCACCAGGATGACGACGCCGAGGTAGGGGTCGTACCAGCTGTCGACCAGGCTGGCCTTGAGCGGCGCCTCGCGGTCACCCTTGGGTGCAGGGATGCGGGCGACCACGGCTTCGAGCACATCCTCGATGCCGATCCCGGACTTGGCGCTGGTGAGCACCGCGTCAGAGGCGTCAAGGCC
This sequence comes from Erythrobacter sp., assembly GCA_049421965.1. Classification (GTDB taxonomy): domain Bacteria; phylum Pseudomonadota; class Alphaproteobacteria; order Sphingomonadales; family Sphingomonadaceae; genus Erythrobacter. The sequence goes on along the minus strand of JBMSNZ010000204.1, from coordinate 556 downwards.
GATGATGTCCTCGATCTCGGCGCGGACCTTGTCAGGCTCGGCGGCGGGCAGGTCGATCTTGTTGATGACCGGCACGATCTCGTGGTCGTGCTCGATCGACTGGTAGACATTGGCAAGGGTTTGCGCCTCGACCCCCTGCGCCGCGTCAACCACCAGCAGCGCGCCTTCGCAGGCGGCGAGGCTGCGGCTGACTTCATAGGCGAAGTCGACGTGGCCGGGGGTGTCCATCAGATTGAGCTCGTAGGTCTCGCCGTCGCGCGCCTTGTAATTGAGGCGCACGGTCTGGGCCTTGATGGTGATGCCGCGTTCGCGCTCGATATCCATGTTGTCGAGCACCTGTTCGCTCATCTCGCGCTCGGTGAGCCCGCCGGTGGCCTGGATCAGCCGGTCCGCCAGCGTGCTCTTGCCATGGTCAATATGAGCGATGATCGAAAAATTTCGGATTTTTGAGAGGTCGGTCATTGGCCGCGCCCTTAGCGGTCCTGCGACGGCCTGTCAGCAGCAATGTCGCGCCGGCTCAGGCGACTTCGTAGGATCCGACAGGAGCGTAGACGAA
>JBMSNZ010000203.1:0-2997 GCA_049421965.1 Erythrobacter sp. | reverse complement strand
AGCGGAACGGCCGGTTGGCCGGGAGCAGCGGCGCGGCACCGCTACGCGAGCCAGCATGGATGCGTTCCACCCCGCGCCCGGCCAGCGCCTCGCACAGCGCCGCACCGATTGCGCCCGAGGCACCGAACACTGCTGCATGCCGCGGACGGGCACTGCCAGGCTTTCCTACATCGATCACGCCAGCTAGACGTTCGGAATGGCCTTGCGGTTCCCCTTGGCGCGCAGCACTTTCCGGGTGTCGGCGCAGGGCAAGGGTTTCCCCATCTGGACTGTGGTGCACGCGGTGCGCCAGGCAGTGCCGGGAAGAGCTAATGCGGGTTGGAAGACTGTCAACATCCCTGGCATTTCTCGCAACAGTCGCCCGCTTGCCCTTGTGGTCGAAGCCGCTAGATAGGTCGCGCGAAGCAACAGGATTCACGTCTCATGGCCACCTTCACTCTTCCCAAGAATTCGAAGATCAGCGGCGCGGGGAAAACCCACAAGGCCGCCGGCGGCTCGCGGGTGAAGAGCTTCAAGATCTACCGTTACGATCCCGATAGCGGCCAGAATCCGCGCTATGACCGGTTCGAGATCGACCTCAACCAGTGCGGTCCGATGGTTCTCGACGCGCTGTTCAAGATCAAAAACGATGTCGACCCGACACTGACCTTCCGCCGCTCGTGCCGCGAGGGGATCTGCGGCTCCTGCGCGATGAACATGAACGGGCGGAACGGGCTTGCTTGCACCACCGCGATCGAGGACCTGCCGGGCGAGATCCGCATCACGCCGCTGCCGCATATGGAAGTGATCAAGGACCTGGTGCCCGATTTCACCCATTTCTACGCGCAATATGCCTCGATCCGGCCCTGGCTGCAGACAGTCAGTCCCGCGCCCAGCGGCAAGGAGCGGTTGCAGAGCCCCGAGCAGCGCGAGAAGCTCGACGGGCTTTACGAATGCATCCTGTGCGCCTGCTGCTCCACCTCGTGCCCCAGCTACTGGTGGAATTCGGACAAGTTCCTTGGCCCGGCGATCCTGCTCCAGGCCTATCGCTGGCTGGCCGACAGCCGCGACGAGATGACCGGCGAACGGCTTGACCAGCTGGAAGACCCGTTCCGCCTCTATCGCTGCCACACCATCATGAACTGCGCCAATGTCTGCCCCAAGGGCCTCAGCCCGGCCAAGGCGATTGCCGAAACCAAGAAGATGATGGCCGAGCGCCAGATCTGAGTCCGTGGCGATCAAGGACGACGTTTTCGAGCACGGGCCGGATCCCGAAAATCCGGGCTGGCACCACTGGAACCTGAAGGATCCGACGCTGTTCAACGGCGCCGTGATGGGCAAGCTCATCACCCGGCGCGAGGGTGACAGGTGCCGGCTGCGGATGTTCCCTGAACGCAAGCACGAGAACCTCCAGGGCATCATCCACGGCGCAGTGACACTGGGGCTGATCGACATCTCGCTGTTCACCACCATGCATGTGGTGGGCAGTGGCAATGCCGGGCCCTCGGTCACGCTCGAGCTTTCGACACAGTTCATTGGCGGCGGCGATCCAAAGTGGCCGCTCGACGCGGTGACCGAGATCCTGCGCGAGACCGGCAAGCTGGTGTTCGTGCGCGGGGAAGTGGTGCAAGAGGACGAACGGATCGCGGCCTACAGCGGCATCATCCGCAAGTTCCTTCCCCGGAACGGCTGAAATTGGGCGGATTGCTCGCGCGCTATGATGCCCTGGTCACGGCGGGCGAATTGCGGCCCGATCCGGACCAGCGCGCTGCGGCCGAGCGGCTGGCTGGGCTCCAGGCCGATTTGGAAGCGGTACCGAAACGCGGCTCGGTGCTGTGGCGCGCGCTAAGCCGCAAGCCCGATCCGGTCAGGGGCGTCTATCTGTGGGGCGGGGTCGGGCGCGGCAAGTCCATGCTGATGGACCTGTTCATCCAGTCGCTCGATATCGCCCGCAAGCGCCGCGTCCATTTCCATGCCTTCATGCAGGAGGTCCACGCCCTGCTGCGCGAAGCGCGCAAGGCGAAGACCGGCGATCCGATCCCCGCGGTGGCACGCGCGCTGGCGCAGGATGTGCGCTGCCTCGCTTTCGACGAGATGGTCGTCAACAATTCGGCCGATGCCATGATCATGAGCCGCCTGTTTCGAGCGCTGATCGTGGATGAAGGCGTGACAATCGTCACCACCAGCAACCGCGCGCCAGGCGAGCTTTACAAAGACGGCCTCAACCGCGAGCATTTCCTGCCCTTCATCGACCTCATCCATGAGCGGCTCGACGTCCTGCCACTCAACGGGCCGGTTGATTACCGGCTCGACCGACTGGCCGGAATCGCCAGCTGGCATGCCCCGATCGGCCCCGCTGCAACCGAGCAGGTGCGCGAGGTGTTCTTCCGCCTCACCGACTACAAGCCCGAGGATGCGGCGCATGTGCCCACCGGCGAGCTGGACCTTGGCGGTGGGCGCAAACTGCATGTCCCCAAGAGCCTCAAGGGCGTGGCGGTGTTCAGTTTCAAGCGGCTGTGCGGCGAACCGCGCGGTGCGGCCGATTATCTCGCCATCGCCCGCGCCTATCACACGGTAATCATTGTCGGTATTCCGCAGATGGGCCCCGACATGCGCAATGAAGCCGCGCGTTTCGTGACGCTGATCGACGCGCTTTACGAGCATCGGGTCAAATTGTTTGCGACAGCTGCGACCGAACCCGAAGCGCTCTATCCCGCCGGCGACGGGTCATTCGAATTCGAACGGACTGTAAGCCGGCTGAAGGAAATGCAGAGCGACGGCTATATGGCGCTCGGCCACGGTAGCGAACAGTAACAGGTCAGGCGGCGGCGATCCGCTCCGCCAGGCGGCCCTGCGCCGCGACCAGGCGGTTCATGACCTTCAAGTCCTGCTCGCGCAGTTCGAGCGCGGTATCGGCCCACATTTCGGTGATCCGGTTGAGTTCGGCCAGCTCGAGGTTCCACGCCCGCTTCATCGCCCGGCGCGAGCCGACCAAGCCGGCATGGCGCCGCTCCGACC
>JBMSNZ010000202.1:0-3060 GCA_049421965.1 Erythrobacter sp. | reverse complement strand
CGGCTCGGCTCGCTGCCTTCTCGTACATGGCGAGGGCAAAGGCGATCGCCGCGTCTGTGGCAATGCGCGTCAGCACGCCGGTGGCATTGGCACTGCTGGCCACCTTGCCGCCGCGCCGTGTGAGCAAGCCGAGCGCGATCGCAACGGCCGCGACTCCGCCGATGACGAGCGCGGGGTTGTCTTTCGCATAGGCCAGCGCTCCATTTGCGCGCGCGGCCGCGGGTGCCTTCGCAGGCGCAAGATCAAGGCGTTGCTGCGCATTGTCGATGCGTTGGCGAAGTGCGCGCCGCTTGGCATCGGGCCCTGCCTCATGCGCCATGCTGGTCCTCGCGATCGGCGGGCACGTCTTCGTCTGCGCTTTCGCCCGTTGCCCCGAACAAGCCGAGAAGACGATCGCGTGCGAGCCAGGCGACCGTGGCAACCCCGGCAAGCACGCCTGCGCCAGCAATGAGGCCGCGATTGTCCTTGAGGGTATCGCGCGCATCGCCAGCCAGATCTATCAGCTTGTCGCCATAACGGTCCGCCAGGCTGTCACCGATCCATTTGCCCGAGACGCCGGTGCGAACGCGCGACAATTGCCGGTCGATGATGCTGCGCGCGGCATCGCGCAGTGCCTTGTCTTCCATGAATCTACGGCGAAGGTCGGTCATTGCTCTGTCTCGGTGGTGCTGGACGGGGGGGCAGGGGCGAATGCATCGCCGATGTCCTGCGCCGAGCGACGGAGTTGCCACAGCATCACCGCCGCGCCGGCCAGCAATAGGCCGACGACGATGGCTGTCGCGCCCCATCCGCTCACCAGTGGTGCCAAAGCGATCACCAACCCCACCACCAGCGCGATGAGCGCAAGGTGGAGGAATGCCAGTGCGCCCAACCCCGCAACGACGGCCGACTTGCTGCGGTTGGCGGCGAAGGCCAGCCGGGTCTTCTGGAAAGCGATTTCGGCCTCGAACAGGTTGCGACCGTCCTGCACCAAGGCCGCCACATCCTCGACAAGGCTGGGGGCGGCCGGGGGCACAGGCGCGCCGTCCTCCTCGCCGCGCAAGGCAGCGTTGAGTTCCGCTTCGACCGCTGCCGGACGCGGATCGGCGCGACCTTCGTCACGCATGGCCAGCCCCCTGTGCCTTTACCTCAGCCCCGGTTGCCGCGGAACAACCGCGCGACCAGGAAGCCCAGGATCGCCGCGATGCCGAGCGCAGTGCCCGGGCTCTTGCGCACCATCTCGCGTGCATCTTCGCCCAGTTCCTCGACGCTCTTGGAATCGAGCTTGGCTGAAGCCTCCTGCAGGCTGCGCGAAGCCTTGCGAGCATAGTCGCCATATTGCTCGCCGACCTTCTCGTCGATCTGCGGGGCGGTGTCGGCGACGATCTTGCCGAGCGACGACAACGCATCGCTTGCGCGGGCCTTGCCTTCCACCGCCAGCTCGCCTGCGCGAACCTTGGCTTCGCTGCCATAGTGCTTGGCTTCGGAAACGAGGTCTGTGCCCTTCTCGCGGGCCTTGGCACGATAGGCGCCAGCGCGTGCACCGGCTTCCGCCTTCAGCGCGACTGCGCCGGCCCGGGCTTCTTCCAGGGCCGCGTTGAAGCGCGACTTCGCCTCGCCGCCATTGCTGGCAGCAGCTGCGGCAGGCTTGGCGGCCTTGGTGGCTGCGGCCTTCTTGGCGGCCGGTTTCTTGGTGGTGGTCTTGCGGGTTGCCGCCTTGCGGCTGGTGGTAGGTGTGCCCTCTGCCATGGGTCTGTCCTTTGCCTTCCAATCTCGTCATTCCGGCGCGAATACGATTGCCGGAGAGGTTTACCGTGCAACGCGGCTTGCACCACGATCTTGCGGCGCATAGAGCGCTGACATTCCCCGATATGGGGGTGTCTTAGCCAATTACAACAGCCCGAGCCAGGAGCCAGCCCATGACCGCCATTATCGACCTGCACGGCCGCGAAGTGCTTGATAGCCGAGGCAACCCGACAGTGGAAGTCGATGTGCTGCTGGAAGACGGAAGTTTCGGACGAGCTGCGGTTCCCTCGGGCGCCTCGACCGGCGCGCACGAAGCGGTCGAGCTGCGCGACGGCGATCCGGCGCGCTACAAGGGCAAGGGCGTGCTGAAGGCGGTGGATGCGGTCAACACCGAGATCGAGGACGCGATCCTGGGCCTCGATGCCGAGGACCAGCGTGACATCGACCTCGCCATGATCGAGCTCGATGGGACCGCCAACAAGGGGCGGATCGGCGCCAATGCGATCCTGGGCACCAGCCTGGCAGTGGCCAAGGCCGCCGCCAATGCGCGCGGCCTGCCGCTTTATTCCTACCTTGGCGGCGTTGCCGCGCATGTCCTGCCGGTGCCGATGATGAACATCATCAATGGCGGCGAACATGCCGACAATCCGATCGACATCCAGGAATTCATGATCATGCCGGTGGGCGCGGGTTCGCTGGCTGATGCGGTGCGCTGGGGTTCGGAGATCTTCCACACGCTCAAGAAGGGCCTAGCTGACAAGGGCCTGTCGACCGCCGTGGGTGACGAAGGCGGCTTCGCGCCCGATCTTGCCAGCACGCGCGCCGCGCTCGACTTCATCATGGCCTCGATCGAGCAGGCCGGCTTCAAACCGGGCAGCGAGGTCGCGCTCGCGCTCGATTGCGCCGCAACCGAGTTCTACGCCGATGGCCGCTATGACATGGCGGGCGAGGGCACTTCGCTGTCGAGTGAAGAGATGGCCGACTATCTCGCCGCGCTGTGCCGCGACTACCCGATCCGCTCGATCGAGGACGGGATGGGCGAAGACGATCTCGAAGGCTGGAAGATCCTGACCGACAAGATCGGGGGCACCATCCAGCTGGTCGGCGACGACCTGTTCGTGACCAATCCGGCGCGGCTTTCGATGGGCATCGGCAAGGGGCTCGCCAATTCGCTGCTGGTCAAGGTGAACCAGATCGGCTCGCTCACCGAAACCCTCGCCGCAGTCGAGATGGCGCACCGCGCCGGCTACACCTCGGTGATGAGCCACCGTTCGGGCGAGACCGAGGACTCGACGATCGCCGACCTCGCCGTCGCCACCAACTGCGGCCAGATCA
>JBMSNZ010000201.1:0-3129 GCA_049421965.1 Erythrobacter sp. | reverse complement strand
GGGGCCGGCACCCGCGCAAAGGCGTGGGTGATCCCCCTGAGCGCGGCGGGCGTCTGCTGCGCGCCTGCGACAAAGCCGCTGAGGTCGAGCACGAAGCCCGGCAGCGCCAGGCCCAGCGCCACCCCGGCCTTGACCGCGAAGATCGAGGCCGAGACGACCAGCCCCGTCATCTGCTTGCTGGAGCGCCAGTCGACATATTCGGCAATGTCGGTGAACATCGCGAAGGCCATCACCATCAGAATGCCGAAGCCCACGCCTACCAGCAGCTGCACCAGCGTCTGCGGCCACACCGCATCGAGCGGCAGCAGGTGGAACAGCATGATCGCGCCTGCTTTGAGCAGCCCCGCCGCCATCACCAGTCGCGCCTTGTCAAACCTCCGCTGGAGGAAGCTGGCGAGGATCACTCCGGCGATCTGGCCCAGCGCCAGCGCGGTGAGGAACAGTGCCGGCCGGTCGAGGAAGCCGATCACCGGCGCGCCGTCATCGCCCGCGACATATTCGAAGAAGAACAGCGCGCTCGCCTGGCGCGAGGCGATCGCGGTGACGCCCAGCACGGCCGCCACCGCCACCGCGATCCACGGCCCGGTGCGCAGCAGCGTGCCGATATCGCCGCGGACCGATCCGTTTTCGGCAGCGGGCGCGATCCGCTCTTTCGTAGTCGCGAAAGTCGCCAGCAGGCAGAAGAACGAGATTGCGGCGATCACCGCCATGGTCAGCATGATGCCCTGCGCCTCGCTGCCCCCGCCCAGCGCGCGGATTGTGGCGGTGCCGAGCGCGCCGATCAATATGCCCGACAGCGCCGAGAAGAACATGCGCCACGCGGTCACGCTGCCGCGCTGCGCCGCGCTGGGCGAGATCACCCCCAGCAGCCCGCCATAGGGCACGTTGACCATGGTATAGACCAGCATCGCCAGCGAATAGGTGACATAGGCCCAGGCCAGCATTGCGCCGGGGCTCCAGTCCGGCACGGCAAACACTGCCACGCCGAACAGGCCGAACGGCGCCGCGCCGAACAGCAGATAAGGGCGATAGCGGCCCCAGCGGCTGCGCGTGCGATCGGCGATCAGCCCCATCATCGGATCGGTCAGCGCGTCGATCGCCTTGGTGATCAGCAGCATCAGCCCGATTGCGGCAGGGGCCAGGCCGACCAGGTCGACATAATAATAGAACAGGAAGACCCCGAAGAAATTGAGGTAGAGGCCCGAGGCGAGGTCGCCTAGGCCGTAGCCCAACTTCTCGCGCAGCCCGATCTGCTCAGGCGGCGCCGCGCCCGCCGCCGGGCGCATGGTGGTGGCGGTCTCCCCCATGGCGAAGGGCTCTGTCGCTAGAATTCCTTGCCCTCGAAATCGGCGGCGGAATGGCGTTCGCTCAGCTGGGTGTTTTCCTCGCCCCATACCTTGTTGACGATCCGCCCGCGCCGCACCGCGGGCCGCGCGGCGATCTCCTTCACCCAGCGGTTCACATGGGTGTAGTCGTCGATCGACAGGAAGGTCTTGGCGTCATTGTAGATCTGGCCGGTGGTGAAGGGGGCCAGCCACGGGAAATTGGCGATATCGGCGATGGTGTATTCGTCGCCTGCCAAGAAGCGGCTCTGCGCCAACCGCTGGTCAGCCACATCGAAGATGCGCTTGGTTTCCATGGCATAGCGGTTGATCGGATATTCCCACTTTTCGGGCGCATAGGCATAGAAATGGCCGAAGCCGCCGCCGATGAAGGGGCCGCTGCCGACCTGCCAGAATACCCAGCTCAGCACTTCGGCGCGCTGGGCGGGGTCTGTCGGCAGGAAGGCGCCGAACTTCTCGGCCAGATGGACCAGGATCGCGCCGGATTCGAACACGCGGAACGGGGCGGGGCCGCTACGGTCTTCCAGCGCGGGGATCTTCGAATTGGGATTGAGCGCCACAAAGCCGCTGGTGAACTGCTCGCCTGCACCGATGTTGATGGTCCATGCATCATACTCGGCGCCGCTGTGGCCCAGTTCGAGCAGTTCCTCGAGAAGGATCGTCACCTTCACGCCATTGGGCGTGGCGAGCGAATAGAGCTGGAACGGATTGCTGCCCACCGGCAGCTGCTTGTCTTCGCGCGCGCCGGCAGTGGGCCGGTTGATATTGGCGAAGCGGCCGCCCGATTCCTTGTCATAGGTCCATACCTTTGGAGGGGTGTAGGTATCGGTCATCGGGCAGGAATCCTTGGGCTGGGGTTCAGTGCTGGAAGGGTCGGTACAGGGTCGTGCGCGTATCGTTGTAGTGTCGTTCGGGTCGTTTCAGTACCTTCTATGTACCGTTCAAGGTGGGGCAGGACCATCGCCTCTGCAAGCGGGATGAGGGCACCGCGGCAGCGCAAAAAAGCTGTCACCCCGGCAAGTTTCCCTTGCTTGCGGTATCCCTTGGGGATACTTTTGCACCATGCATTTGGCTGGATTCCGGATTCGCCAGTGGCGCGAGGCGCATGATCCGCCGCTTTCGGCGGAGGAATTCGGGCTACGCTATGGCGATCCCTGGCCCAGCCGCACCGTCTATGGCTGGGAAGCGAAGGGCAAGATCGCGCGCGCGCCGGTGCAGAAGCGGCTGGCGCAACTGGGGATTTGCTCGCCGCAGGACTGGCTCGAGCCTGCGCCGGCGGGGGCGGGCGATGCGGCGGGTGGCCAGGCGGGCGCGGAAAGTGGCGACGCCGAGGTGCGGGCGCATCCGTTCTACGACATGCGGCGGCACGGTTTCGTGCGGGTGGCGACCAGCACGCCCAAGGTGCGGACTGCAGATATTGCGCATAATATCAAGGGAATACTTGCCGAGGCCGAGCGAGCGCATGAGGCCGGGGTGGACCTGGTGCTCTATCCCGAACTGTGCATCTCGTCCTATGCGATCGACGATCTGCATTTGCAGGCGGCGCTGCTCGATGCGGCGGAGGCGGGGCTCGGCGAGATCGTGGCGGCGAGCGCGAAGTTCGATCCGCTGCTGCTGGTCGGCGCGCCGCTCAGGCACAACGGGCGGGTCTACAATTGCGCGGCGGTGGTGGCGCGCGGGCACCTGCTGGGCGTTATCCCGAAAAGCTACTTGCCCAACTACCGCGAGTATTACGAGAAGCGCTGGTTCGCGCACGGACGCGAGATCCGGGGGCTCGAAATCGCGG
>JBMSNZ010000200.1:0-3192 GCA_049421965.1 Erythrobacter sp. | reverse complement strand
CCGCCGCGCGGCGCGACCTGCGCCTCGTTAACCAGCAACAGCGCAATCCCCGCCAGCGCGATCGCGCTGCCCACGGTAAAGCGCGCAGTGATCGCCTGGCCCAGCATCACGCGGCCGAGGATTGCGTTGGGCACGATCATCATCCCGATCAGCAGCGCCACGATGCCCGATGTGAGATAGAGTTCGGACATATAGACGAACACATAATTGCCGCAGAACTGGAACAGGCCCATGGCCAGTGCCAGCATGTGCGCTGCGCGCGGCATCGCCAGCTTGTGGCGCATCGCCAGCGCCAGCAGGAACATCGCCGGCGCCGCCACGGCAAAGCGCCAGGTCACCGACCAATAGGCCGGGACCTCGCCGATCTGGGTGGTGATGACGAACCAGGTCGAACCCCAGATCAGCGCCACCAGCAGGAACGGCAGCGCAATCGCCGGGCGCATCAGCGCGTGAGGGGGGTGTTCGCTCATGCAGGCGCGCTCAGAGTGCCGCGATGGCGCGGGCCAGCGCCAGCGCGTCTTCCGCCGGCGTGTTCCACGCGGTGACGAACCGCGCCGCTTCTTCGCCCCAGTCATAGAAGCCGAAGCCTTGCTGGCGCAGCGTTTCGCGTTCAGCCGCGGTCAGCCGCACAAACAGCTCGTTCGCTTCGACAGGATGCAGCATCCGCGCGCCGCAGGCCTGCGCGATCTCGGTTGCGGCGGCATTGGCCGCCCGGGCATTCGCGAGCCACAGATCGCCTTCCAGCATGGCCAGCAGCTGCGCCGCCTGGTAGCGGCCCTTGCACTGCAAATGCCCGGCGCGCTTGCGGCGATACTTGACCAGGTCTGCCTGCGCCGGATCAAACAGCACCAGCGCCTCAGCACTCATCCCGCCGTTCTTGATACAGCCGAATGCCAGTGTGTCGCAGGGGCCCGCCGCCTCCGCCGCCGAACCGCCGAGAAACGCCACGGCATTGGCGAAACGCGCGCCATCCATATGCAGGCCGAGGCCGCGCGCACGTGCGAACTCGCCGAGCGCGGCGAGCTCGTCGGGCCGGTAGCTGCATCCATATTCGCTCGCCTGCGTGATCGCGATCGCATGTGGTTGCACCTGATGGACATCGTTGCGGATCGGGTCGATCACTTCGGCAATGTCGGCAGGGGTCAGCTTGGCGCTGTGTCCCTTCGCGAGCAGCAGTTTTGCGCCATGCAGGAAGAAGCCCGGCGCGCCGCCTTCATCGACTTCGATATGCGCCTCTTCATGGCACACCACCGCGCCATGGGGCTGGACCATGGTAGCGAGCGCGAGGCAGTTGGCAGCCGTCCCTGTCGCAACCCACAACGCAGCACAATCGCGCCCGAACAGCGCAGAGAAGCGTTCATCGAGTGCCGAGCTCAGCCGGTCGCCATCATAGGGCGCATCGGGCGCATCCGCCGCGCGCATTGCTTCCCACAGACGCGGGTGCACTGTGGCGGCATTGTCGGAGAGGAACTGGCGCAGCATCGTCATACGAGCATCGCCTGTAAAGCCCGCGCCCGCCAGATCAAGCGTAGCGCAACAGTTCCACCAGAGGGATCGACCAACGGCGGTAAGAAATGATACTCAGTACTTGTCTGGGAGAATCGGACTAGAGGGGGACAAATTCATGACATTCAGGGCTAGAATTGCTTGCATCGCCGCAACAGCGATGATCGCTGCGCCTTTGGCGGCAAAGGGTGCCAACGACCTGCGCGACCTGGTCGGCGCACGCGCGGGCCAGGCCGAGAACACAGTCGAATCACGCGGCTTCACCTACATCACGGGCCATGAAGGCAAGCACGATTCGAAGCATACGTACTGGTGGAATTCGCGCGAGAAGACCTGCGTCCACATCAAGACGAGCGACGGCCGTTACGAATCGATCACCGATGCGACCAATGCCGACTGCCACCAGTCGGGCGGGGGAGGCGGCGACGCTGCCGCAGCTGCTGGCGTGGTCGCTGGTGCCGTGCTGCTGGGCGCCTTGCTTGGCGGCAACCACAAGAAGGGCCATCACGACGACGAAAACCATTACGGCAACGTCAATGATGAAGCGCATTACGAACGCGGCTTCCAGGACGGGCTGCACAATGTGTCGTATCATAATTATGACCGCTCTGACGCCTATTCGAGCGGCTATTCCGACGGGGTTGAACAACGCGAAGCCAACACGCAGCACCATCATGGCCGCGGCGGATATGATCGGGTAGCTCGATATGACGATCTGACGGGCCGCGATTCCGACAAGGCGCGCGATATCCTCAATGATCGCGGCTTCTCAAGAGTCGACCACTTTGGCGACGGCGATACGCGCTATTCGGTGTTCTGGCAGGCCCAGACGCGCCAATGCCTGCAGGTCACCGTGTCGAATGGCAGGGTTTACGACATCCGCGACATCGGCCGACACCCGAACTGCCGCTAACCGGCGAGGCTGGGCAGGAGGTGCACGAACAGGTCGAGATAGTGCGGCAACACCAGGAACACGGCGGCAGATATCTCGCCAGCATCGCGGGTGAACCGGCGGCCGGCTATCTGGAATGGGAGGATGGCGGCGCACATGTTCGCGTCGCCACCCACACCGTTGTCCGGGGCACGCTACGGAGGCGCGGGATCGCTGCTGCGCTGGTCGAGCACCTGATCGCCGACGCCCGCGCCGAAGGCTTCAGGATCGTGCCGCAATGCTCCTATGTCGCCGCCAGTTTTGCGCGGCATCCCGAATGGGCAGACCTCCGCGCCGGCTGATGCTCAGCCAGGGAGCCGCGAAAAATCCTGCGCGGCGATGCTTTCGAGAATTGCGCCGCGCAGCTCGCGGGCACGATCCAGTGGCAGGCCGGGTATCGCGAAAGTCCCTCCGGCCAAACCCAGATGCAGCGTGGCATAACCATGCCTTCGCGCGAGCGGGCCCTGCACGATTTCGACCGAATGGAGCTTTACGCGTGACGCGATCTGGGTGCGCGGCGAGAGCAGCCCGCGCCGCCCGAAAAGCTGGCTGGCGCTGAGCGCATGGCGGTGGAACTGCCAGGCGTAGAGATTGGCGCCTGCGAAAAAGGTCGCGAGCGCGAGCGGCACCGCGACCCGCCGCGAGCTCCGCAACCAGCTGTGCCGCTTCCGCACGGCCGGTCGCTACTACCTGGTCACCCGCGACCCGGCGGGCACCCGCGACTACCTGGTGCGCGCCAACTGGGCGCTCTACGT
>JBMSNZ010000199.1:0-3248 GCA_049421965.1 Erythrobacter sp. | reverse complement strand
CTCTCTTCCGCTGCGCCCCCTCTCTTGCCGCGATTGACAGCCTAGCCCGCAATGCGCAGTCTGTCTGCGGGAAATCGCGGGGGATCTGGCACCATGTGGCTGCTCGACAAGTTTCTGAAAAAGGCGATCAATCACGGCCAGCTGGTGGTGACCGACCATGACGGCAGCGAATATGTCTATGGCACCGGCGCAGGGGATTATCCGCCCGAGGAAGGCGGCCGGCCCGGCCCGGTGCGGATCCGGCTGACACACCCCAAAGCCGCCGGCCATATCGCGCGCTATCCGCAGCTTGGTGCGGGCGAGGCCTTCATGCGCGGCTGGCTGGTGGTGGAAGCTCCGCACGATATCCGCGACATGATCCTGTTCGTCACGATGAACGCCAAGCGGCTGGGCGACGAAACGCTCAAGCCCCAGGGTCCGGTTCGCAAGGGGCTGCAACGAATGCTGGCGCGGCTCGACGGGATCAACCTGCGCGGCTCGGCGCGGCGCAATGCCGAACACACCTACAATCTCACCCGCGAGCTCTACGAGCGTTTCCTCGACGAGGATCGCCAGTACACCATGGCCTATTACCGAGAGGAAGACCCGGCCGCGACCTCGCTCGAGCAGGCGCAGATGGACAAGAAGGCGCATCTCGCTGCCAAGCTCTATCTCAAGCCCGGCATGAAAGTGCTCGACATCGGCTGCGGCTGGGGCGGCTTCGCTCTCTATCTGCACAAGATGTACGGCGTGGAAGTGACCGGGGTGGCGCTCGCGCCTGACCAGATCCCCTTCATCAAGGAACGCGCCGCAGCCGAAGGCGTGGCCGACAAGGTGCAGTTCCACCTGATGGACTATCGCGACGTCACCGGCGAGTTCGACCGCATCTCCTCGGTCGGCCTGCTCGAACATGTCGGCACGATCCACTATCCGCAATTCTTCGCGCACACCCACCGGTTGCTCAAGCCGGACGGGGTGATGATCAGCCATTGCTGCGGGCGCGCCGGCCCGCCGGGATTCACCGACGCCTGGACCCGCAAATATATCTTCCCGGGCGGCTACATCCCGGCGCTGTCCGAACTGGTCAGCGAAAGCGAGCAGGCCGGCTGGCAGGTCATGGATGTGGAGGCGATGCGCTTCCATTATTCGTGGACGCTGCAGGAATGGTATAACCGCACCGTGATGCACCGCGAGGAAATCACCGCGATGTATGACGAACAGTTCTATCGCATGTGGCTGTTCTATCTCGCCGGGGCAGAACAGAGTTTCCGAAACGGTACCATGGTGAACTGGCAGATTCAGTATGTGAAGGACCGGCGGGCGATCCCGATGACGCGCGACTATATCGCCGAGGAATCCGCCCGGTTGCGCGCCATGGCGCAGGTGCCGCGCTGGCGCTTCGACCCTGACCTGCGCGAAGCGGCGGAATAGGAAGGCCGGGATCGATGGACATCTACCGCACACCCGAGGCGCGCTTTGCCCAGGTGCCCGATTTTCCCTTCGCGCCGCATTATCACGAGCTGAGCGGCGGGCTGCGCCTGCATTACCTCGACGAGGGGCCGCGCAACGGGCCGGTGGTGCTGATGATGCATGGCGAGCCGAGCTGGTGCTTTCTCTATCGCAAGATGATCCCGCCGGTTGCCGCTGCGGGTTACCGCGTGCTCGCGCCTGACCTGATCGGTTTCGGCAAGTCCGACAAGCTCACCCGCCAGCGCGACTACAGCTATGCCTTGCATGTCGCCTGGATGCGCGAATGGTTCGAGGCGCTGGAGCTGAAGGACGTGCTGCTGGCCTGCCAGGACTGGGGCTCGCTGATCGGCCTCAGGCTGGTGGCGGCGATGCCGGATCGCTTTGCCGGCGTGGTGCTGTCGAACGGCGGCCTGCCCGAGGGGCAGGACCCGCCCCCCGCTTTCGCTGCGTGGCGCCGCTTTGCCCGGTTCAGCCCGTTCTTCCCGATTGGCGGCATCCTGCAGCGCGCCACCAAGACCGAGTTGAGCCCCGCCGAAGTCGCCGCCTATGATGCCCCCTTCCCCACCCGCGCCAGCAAGGCCGGGGCGCGGATATTCCCCGCGCTGGTCCCGCTGGGCGCGAATGTCGCCGTGCCTGGCCAGAAGCAAGCCTGGCAGGTGCTCGAGCGTTTCGACAAGCCCTTCACCTGCGCCTTTTCCGATGGCGACCCCATCACGCGCGGCGGCGATGCGCCGTTTCTGGCGCGGGTGCCGGGCGCGCAGCGGGGCGCACACCGTACGCTGAAGGGCGGACATTTCATCCAGGAGGACGATCCGCAGGGCTTCGTCGAAGCGATCTTCGACACCGCGCGGGCGGCCGGTATGGCGCCGGGCAGAACTTAGCCGCGGGCGAATTGATCCTGCGCGCATCCGGTGTTAGCCATTGCGCTAAGTTATTCGGGAATCAAGGGTTTGCCATGATCACACGCCTTATGCTTGCAGCTGGCGCCGCCCTGGCTACCGTCCTCGCCGCCAGCCCTGCGGCGGCCTGTTCCGACCTGCCGAACATCTGCCAGCAGCAGGCCCAGCATTACAGCAACATGATCGACATCGCCGCCACGCCGCCTTGGGGCGGCAGCGGCAACAGCAGCAGTTCCGGCAGCAGCGGTTCGTTCTACACATCCACCGGCAGCCGCTGGACGCAGGAGGAATGGGCCGAGCACATCGCGAAACTGCGTGCTCAGGCAGAAGAGGAAGAGGCAGAACATCTGAGGCGGATCGAGACCGACCCTGCCTATGGCAATTTCTACAAGGGCTGGTGGGTGCCACAGGACGAGGCCACGCTGGCCACGGGCAGCCCGTGCATCCTGCATTTCGCGCGCAAGGGCCAGGGCGTGATCCTGATGGGCCCGGCTGGTGACTACAAGGGCGCGTTCCTGGGCCTCTACGGCGGGTTTGTGCCGAACTCGCGCTCGGTCCGCACGATCAGCATGACACTGGTGCAGGATGCCGAACCGCCGCAAACGCTCAAGGTGTTCAACAGCCGCACCCCGTGGATGGATGGCAAGCTTGGCATGGTGTTCTTCGCGGTGCCGACGATTGAGGCGGCGCTGGAGGCGATGACTGACGAAATGCGCTTCGAATTGCGCGATCCCAGGACGAATGAATTCCTGATGTCGATCAAATGGCACAGCGGCTTTGCCCAGCGCGACGCGATGCGCGCGTGCCTTGCCCGCCAGCGCGTGGGCGGTGGGGGTTAGTGGGCGGGTGAACTGTCTTCCAAGACCGTCCGCATGACAGCATTGAAGACGTAAATGCGCT
>JBMSNZ010000198.1:0-3269 GCA_049421965.1 Erythrobacter sp. | reverse complement strand
CCGACCCGGCGCAGGGCGAACCGGTCCGGCCGGATGGTCCTGCCCGGACGCAGGCCTGGGCCAATGTTGCCTGATCCGCAGCAAAAGTGAAATCGGCCCCGCAAGCGGGGTTTGCCGTCGGAAGGCATACTCGACCTGAACATTGAACGCACCCGACGCCCGCATCCACTCACCCGCCCGCCTGCATCCAGACCATGGCCGACCCTCGACCGATGACCCCGTCCGACGTGGCGCGTGCCCACGCCCGCGCGCTCGCAAACGAGCATGCGCGAGACACCCGGTTCCCGAGGCTGTTCTCGCCGGTGTCGCTGGGTGCGCGCCTCAGCAAGAACCGCGTGATGCGAGTCGCCACCACATCGAACCTTGCCGAACAGGGCCGGGTGGGCGAACGGATGCTTGCGTTCTATCGCACGGTGGCCGAAGGCGGCGCCGGTGTGCTGGTGAGCGAGGCCATGCGGCTGCATCCGCTCGAGGGCGTGGTCCCCCATGCGCTCCCGCTCTTCGCCCCGGGGGTGGTGCCGGGCCTGAGGCGGATCAGCGATGCGATTCATGAGCAGGGCGCGCTCTTCATCGTGCAGCTCAACCAGGGCGGACGACAGCATCTGGTCCGGCGTGTGGGCACGCTGGTGGCCCCGTCCGACATCGCCTGCCCGCGAAGCGGCGGCGTGCCGCATGCGCTCTCCACCCGCGAGGTGGGCGAGATGGTCGAGTATTTCGTGACTGCTGCAGTCAATGCGCGCGACGCCGAGGCGGACGGGGTCGAAATCCATGGCGCCCAGGGCCATCTGATCGGTCAGTTTGTCTCGCCATTCAGCAACACCCGCGACGACCGCTATGGCGGCAGTCTGGAAAACCGGCTGCGCTTTGCGCTCGAGATCATTGAAGGCGCACGCAGGCGGCTGGGCGAGAGCGCGATCATCGGCTATCGCATGGGCGTTGAGGAATTCACTGCCGGCGGGGTCACGATCGAGCTCGCCTGCGAGGCGGCCTCGGTTTTGTCCCGCAGCGGTCTGATCAATTACATCTCGCTCAGCCAGGGCAACTTCAACACCATCGAAACCCATCTGCCCGACCGGCACTGGCCCCAGGTCACTTATCGCGACATCCAGCGACAAAACACGCAGGCGGTAGGCGATCTGGTGGTGGTGCAAAGCACCCGCATCCAGATGCCCGACCAGGCCGAGGACATCCTCGCCTCGGGCGACGGCGACATGGTGGGCCTGTGCCGCGCACTGATCGTGGATCCCGAGTGGCCACGCAAGGCGCGAACCGGTCGCGAGCACGAGATCCGCCGCTGCATCGCCTGCAATCAGTGCTGGGACTGGATCACCGGGCCCGAACCTGTGGGTTGCGCGACCAATCCGATGGCCGGTCGCGAGCACCAGTTCGGGCGCCTGAAGCCCGCCGCGCAGCGCCGGCGCGTTGCGGTGATCGGCGGCGGCCCGGCGGGTCTCGAGGCCGCACGGATCGCCGCCGAGCGCGGCCATCAGGTGACCCTGTTCGAGAAGTCCAGCAGGCTGGGCGGAAAAATGGCGCACGCGCCTGGGCTTCCGCACGGCGCCGAACTCAGGCATCTGCTTGATTTTCTGATTCCAGCGGTGAAGCGTCTGGCGGTCACTGTCGAGTTTGGCGCGAGCCCTGATGCCGACACGCTGATCGCGCGTGGCTTTGAGGCCTTTGTCGTCGCCACCGGCGCGGAGCCCACCGTGCCCGAGCTCGAGGGCGACCAATCGGTGCCGGTGGTGGCCGTGGCTGGCCCGGACGATCTGCATGCGATCGACCGGGAGGGCCGCGTGCTGGTCGTGATGGACGAAGACGGTTATTTCTGGGGCTCGGCCGCCGCTGAAGCCGCGCTTCAGCTGGCTGGCAGGCGCGGCCAGACGCTCCATGTGGTGACGCGATTTTTCGAGCTCTTTCGCGAACTGCCGATGGTCTCGCGCATCGCGGCGCTGCGGGCACTCGACCTGGGTGGCGCGGTGCTCCACACCTCGATGGCGGTTGCGGGCTCGCGTCATGGCGCTGCGGTGCTCCGCCACTATCTGACCGGACGCGAACTCGTGCTCGAGGAGGCCGCTGGCATCGTGTGGGTCGGGCGCCAGCGCGCGCTCGGTGCACCACTTTATGAGGGCTTGCGGGCGCGGGGGTTCGAAACCACCACCTGGATCGCCGGCGACGCGTTCTCCCCGAGAAGGCTGCCCCACGCACTTACCGAGGCCCACCATGCGGCCCGCCAGATCTGATCAACCGATCCCAACAGGAGGTCACCCATGAGCATCGTCAAACGTACGATCGACGCCCTGAGTGTTCGCCGCATGCTCGATGCAGCGATCGACAAGTCCAACGAGATGAAAAAGGCGATGTGTATCGCCATCACCAACGAAGCGGGCCAATTGAAGGCCTTTCATGCCATGGATGGTGCCCCGCACCTGTCGATCGACATCGCTCAAAACAAAGCCTGGACCGCAAGTTCGTTTGGTATTGCCACACACACCTGGTTTGATTTCATCAAGAACGACCCGCCCCTTCTGGCGGGCATCACCCATACCCCCAGGCTGGTGGTGTTTGGGGGCGGCTATCCCATCATTGAAAACGGCCAGGTGATTGGCGCGATCGGCGTGAGCGGCGGTCATTACTCCGAGGACATGGAAGTGGCCCGCGCAGCGCTTGATGCCATCAACGCGCCGGTTCAGTAATCCGCCGGACAAGGTCATGGAACTCACGCTGCCGCCGCTGCCCTGGGCGATCAATGCGCTCGAACCGCATTTGTCCGAAGAGTCAATGCGCTTTCACTATGGAAAGCATCACCAGAACTATGTCACCCAGCTCAACAGGCTGATTCAGGGTACCGAGTTCCAGGACCGGCCGCTCGAGACCATCGTGCGCGAATCGCGCGGCGCGATTTTCAACAATGCTGCGCAGATCTGGAATCACACGTTCTACTGGTCAAGTATGTGCCCGGGTGGTGGCGGCGCACCCGATGGGCCTTTGCTGAGTTCAATCGAGCAACAGTTCGGATCGTTTGCAGGCTTTCGCGAAGAGTTCGTGCGCAAAGCCGCAGGTAATTTCGGCGCCGGCTGGACCTGGCTGGTGCGGCGGCGAACCGGGGAGGTCGGGATCGTCAACACCACCAACGCCGAGACGCCGTTGGTGTCTGCCCATCGACCTCTCTTAACCATCGATGTGTGGGAGCATGCCTATTACATCGACTACCGCAACGCGCGTCAGCGGTTTGTTGAAACCTACCAGGACTGCCTGGTGAACTGGCAGTT
>JBMSNZ010000197.1:0-3292 GCA_049421965.1 Erythrobacter sp. | reverse complement strand
GGCCAACATGGCCAGCAGACCAACAAGAAGCACTGCCACAGCGGCAATGCCCGGCAGATACCAGTTCCCGACTCTCTGGCTCAACGCTCGCCCCTTCAGGAAAGGCGTTGTGCGAAGTTTCGCACTAGAGTCAAAATATTTGTGCGCAATTCCGCACGAGTCTGCCCTGCGATGCCACTAAATTATTGATTCTAAACATGCGCGAAGAATGCGAGGTTCAGCTTGCCGCAGCTAGGAACTCGATTAGTTTTTCGAGCCAGAGCCTAAAAGGCCCGGGGAGAGGAATCGTCGATGGGGTTGCAGGAAGGCATCGCGCAAGCTCCGGACGGCTCCGCACGGAAGGTGCCGCTTTACCGCCAGCTCTATTTTCAGGTGCTCGCAGCAATTGCGCTCGGTGCGCTTGTTGGGCACTTATACCCCGAGTTCGGGACATCTCTGAAACCGCTCGGAGACGGCTTCATAAAGCTCGTGAAAATGATCATCGCGCCGGTGATCTTCCTGACCGTCGCCACGGGCATTGCCGGTATGCGCGACATCGGCAAGGTCGGCAGCGTTGCCGCCAAGGCCTTTGCCTACTTCCTGTTCTTCTCGACACTCGCGCTGATCATAGGCCTTGCCGTTGCGAACATCGTGCGCCCGGGCGAAGGCCTCGGGATTGACCCGGCAACGCTCGATACCGGCGCAGTGGCCGACTACACCAAATCTGCCGAGGGGCAGAGCATCGTCGGTTTCCTGCTCGACATCATTCCCGAGACCCTGGTCAGCGCCATGACGGAAGGAAAAATCCTCCAGGTGCTGCTGGTCGCAATCCTGGCGGGCGTGGCCATGGCAATGACCCGCCCGCATAGTGATCTCGTGCTCGATGTCCTCGGGTCGCTTAGCGAGATCGTGTTCAAGCTGGTCCACATACTGATGAAACTGGCGCCGATCGGCGCTTTCGGGGCGATCGCCTTCACGATCGGCCAGTTCGGGATAGGCTCGCTGGCCAATCTCGCTGCGCTTATCGCCACGTTCTACCTGACATCCTTGCTGTTCGTGCTCGTGGTCCTGGGCGTGGTTGGCTACTTCGCCGGGTTCTCGATCTTCGCACTGATCCGCTTCCTGCGTGAAGAGCTGTTGCTGGTGCTCGGAACCTCGTCATCCGAAGCGGCCCTTCCGAGCCTGATGGAAAAGATGGAGATTGCCGGCTGCCGCAAATCGGTAGTCGGCCTGGTCGTCCCGACCGGCTATTCGTTCAATCTTGACGGGACCAATATCTACATGACGCTGGCGGCGCTGTTCATTGCTCAGGCGGTTGGCGTCGAACTGAGCTGGGGGGAACAGCTCACTCTGGTGCTGGTCGCGATGATCAGCTCGAAGGGCGCAGCCGGGGTTACCGGGGCCGGCTTCGTGACCCTTGCTGCAACCTTGTCGGTGGGGCCTTCGGTGCCGGTTGCCGGGATGGCGCTCATCCTTGGGATCGACCGCTTCATGAGCGAATGCCGCGCTCTGACGAACTTCATCGGTAACGCGGTGGCGACAATTGTAGGCGCGCGCTGGGAGGGTGCACTCGACCAGCCACGGCTCGCTGCGGCAATGGCCGGCGCTCCGCTGCCGCTGCCTGAAGAGGACATCGAGCGCCACGAACGGACCGGCCCGCACAGCGAAGCGCTGGCGGCCGAACTGGCAGGACACAGGACATGATCGCGCGGCGCGAAATGCTCTCTGCCATAGCCCTGATGGGCGCTTGCTCCGTGTTGGGCGCATGGGCACCTTTACGCGCGGAAGAACTGGAAGAGATTTCGCTCTGGCCAGCCCATCCCCCGGGCAAGGGCGGCCCTACCGGACCAGAAAAGATCGGCGGCCCCGGTGCAGGCTATGGCGCCGTTTCCAATATCTCCAACCCGCGCATACGCCTCTATCGGCCAGCCCAACCCAATGGCAGCGCCGTGCTCGTGTGCGGCGGCGGCGGCTATTTCCGGATCCAGCTCTGGAAAGAGAGTACCCCGGCCGCGCGCTGGCTACAGGAGCAGGGCTTTACGGTCTTCGAACTCCTCTACCGCTTGCCCAATGATGGCTGGGATGTCTCAGCACCGTTCGCCGATGCCCAGCGCGCGATGAAGATCATCCGGAGCCGGGCGGCTGAGTTTGGGCTGCGGCCTGACCGGATCGGCATCATGGGCTTTTCCGCCGGCGGACACCTGGCCGGCTTCACCGCACTCAAACCTGATTACGCCTTCTATGAAGGTGGTGACCGTTACGAGCAGGCTAGCGCCCGGGCAGACTTCAGTGTGCTGTTGTTTCCGGTGGTGTCACTTCGCAAGCCGTTCGACACGACCCGTACACGCCGCGAGATTATCGGCACAGAACCGAGTCCCGAGGCGCAGGAGGCCTGGTCGCTTGATACCCATGCCAGCGGGGCAGCCCCGCCAACCATCATCTTTTCTTCCGCCGATGACCCGATCACTCCGCCCGCCCATGGAATTACATTGTTCGAGGCGTTGCGTGCCAAAGGCGCCTCAGCGGAACTGCACATATTCCGGGATGGTGGCCATGGCTGGGGCTTAGGCAAGCAGGACCAGGTCATCAGCCAATGGCCTTCGATTTTCGCCAAATGGTTCGATACGATATTCAACCAGCAATCTGGGGAGAAATAGCAATGCACATCGGGACATTCCGCAAGCTCATGTTGCTGTCCGGCACAAGCCTGGCGGCGACGGCCACTGCAGCAACCGCGCAGCAGGCCGATCCTCTCCCGACAGACGAGCAGGAGATCCTCGTCATCGGCACGCAAATCCAGGGGGCACAGATCAATGATGTACTGCCGGGGACTGTGCTCGACGAAGAAGCGATCGCGAATACCGGGGCCTCGTCGGGCGATGAACTGTTCCGCGCGATCCCGCAGAACGGCACGGTTGCCTTCAACGAACAGAATTCAACGTCCCAGAACGAAGTGCGCGGCGACGTGGGGTCGGTCAATTTGCGTGACCTTGGTACCGGCAACACACTGCTGCTTATCAACGGCCGACGGATGAACCTGCACCCCGGTTTCCAGACGGAACTGCTGGTTCCGGTGGTGAGCGCCGACACCAACGAGATCGCGCCTGGCAGCGTAAGGCGGATCGAGATTCTGCGCGATGGCGCTTCGGCCATCTATGGCGCCGATGCCGTGGCCGGAGTGGTCAACACCGTTTTGCGGGGCGGTTTGAACGGCGACCGGCGGGATCGCCATTTGCGTGGCGGCCGGGGCGGAAGCCGGGGCCGTGATCGGGCGGATCGTCGGACGGGGCGAGAGCTTCACGACCGTCGTGGG
>JBMSNZ010000196.1:0-3320 GCA_049421965.1 Erythrobacter sp. | reverse complement strand
GCACGATCTCGGGCGGGATGAACCCCAAGCTTGACACCTGCGTCAACGCGCTCGAAGCGGGCTGCGACGCGGCGGTCATCCTCGATGGGCGCGTGGCCCATGCTATGCTGCTCGAATTCTTCACAGCGCGCGGGGCGGGAACGCTGGTGCGGGCCTGACAGTTGGGCTAGCGCAGGCACTCGGAATTACGGCCTTGGGGCTGGCTCTCGGCGTGTTACCCGGGTAATACGCAAAGCCGGGACGCACATAGTTGGAAGCATCGGTATGCAGGCCTTTTACGCAATCTACGAAATCCTCTCGCTCCTCACCAACGTGCTGGTGATGCTGATCATCGTCCAGTTCGTGATCGGATTGCTGTTCGCCTTCAACGTGGTGAATACTTCGAACGATTTCCTGATGGCTTTCTACAATTCGATCAACCGGCTGCTCGAACCGGTGCTGCGGCCGATCCGCAACCTGCTGCCGCAGACCGGGGCGATCGACTTCTCGCCGCTGGTGCTGATCATCGGGCTGCAGATCCTGATGGTGATCGTCCGCAATATCGCGCTGAGCGCCTGAGCCGATGGCTGCGCGGCTGATCGACGGCAAGGCCTTCGCCGCGCGCCTGCGCGAGACGGTGGGCGAACTGGCCAGCGCATTCGAAGCGCAGGCCGGGCGCA
Source organism: Erythrobacter sp. (assembly GCA_049421965.1). GTDB lineage: Bacteria > Pseudomonadota > Alphaproteobacteria > Sphingomonadales > Sphingomonadaceae > Erythrobacter. The sequence continues at coordinate 2,661 of JBMSNZ010000196.1, read as the reverse complement.
AGGCGGGCCTCGCGGTGGTGCTGGTGGGCGAGGATCCGGCCAGCCAGGTCTATGTCGGCAGCAAGGGCAAGGCCACGCTTGCGGCCAATATGGCGAGCTTCGAGCACCGCCTGCCGGCGGAAACCTCCGCGGCCGAGCTTCTGGCACTGGTCGAAGCGCTCAATCGCGATCCGGCGGTCGATGGCATTTTGGTGCAGCTTCCGCTGCCCGGCGCCCTCGACGAGCAGGCGATCATCGCCGCGATCAGCCCGGACAAGGACGTCGACGGCTTCCACGTCATCAACGCCGGGCGGCTGGCGGTGGGCCAGCGCGGCTTCGTGCCCTGCACGCCGCTGGGCTGCATCATGTTGCTGAAAGACCTGCACGGCGATTTGTCAGGGATGGACGCCGTGGTGATCGGGCGGTCGAACATCGTGGGCAAGCCGATGGCGCAGCTGCTGCTCGACGCCAATGCCACCGTTACCATCGCCCACAGCCGCACGCGCGACCTGCCCGAAGTGGTGCGCCGCGCCGATATCGTGGTGGCAGCAGTGGGCCGCGCCGAGATGGTGCGGGGTGACTGGCTCAAGCCCGGGGCGACCGTGATCGATGTCGGAATCAACCGACTGCCGCCCGCGCCCGGCGCGGACAAGGGGCGGCTGGTGGGCGATGTCGCCTTTGCCGAAGCGGCCGAGGTGGCGGGCGCCATTACCCCGGTGCCCGGCGGGGTCGGCCCGATGACAATCGCGGTGCTGCTGCGCAACACGCTGGTTGCGGCCTATCGCAACGAAGCGCTGGAGGTGCCGGAGGCGCTATGAAGAAGCTGTTGCTTGGTGCGATTATGCTCGCATTGGCCGCCTGTTCCTCCGGCCCGCGCCAGAGCGTGCCCGACCGGATCATCAACCGCGCGCTGGCGGGCGCGCCGGGGCAGGCGCAGCCCGGCGATGTGGTAGCGACCGAGATCGCCTTTGCCCGGCTCGCCCGCGAAAAGGGGCAGTGGACCGCCTTTGCCGAATATGCGGCAGACGACGGACTGATGTTCGTGCCCCAGCCGGTCAACGCGCGGCAATGGCTTAAAGGTCGGGCCAATCCGGCCGAAGCGGTGCGCTGGCAGCCGCATGAGGTGTGGATGAGCTGCGACGGCTCGCTCGCGGTCACTCGCGGCGCGTGGCAGCGGCCCGACGGGTCAGTTGGCTATTTCACCACAGTGTGGGAACGCCAGCGGGATCGCAGCTACAAATGGGTGCTCGACCAGGGCGATGCGCTGGCCGAGCCGCTGGCAGAGCCTGAGTTCATCCGCTCCGAAGTAGCCGATTGCCGCTCCAAGGATGCGATTGCAGCGGGCGCCAACACCACCGGTGATGCGCTGCCCGCGCGCGGCGGCGGCACTTCGCAGGATGGCTCGCTGGCCTATGCGTGGGACGTTGCTGCCGATCTCTCGCGCCGCCTCAGCGTCAGCATGATCAAGGGCGGCAAGCTGGTCGAGGTGCTCAAGCTGGAGGTCGCCCCTCCGCCGCAGCCCGCATCATGATGGAGCTGTTCGTCTCGGCCTTCATCACGCTGTTTGTGGTGATCGACCCGCCCGGCTGCGCGCCGATCTATGCCGGGCTGACCAAGGGCGCGTCGCCGCAGCAGGCCCGCCATATGGCGCTGCGGGCCAGCTTTATCGCCACGGTGATCCTGCTGATCTTCGCGCTGTTCGGCGAGGATCTGCTCTCCGCCCTGCATATCGAGCTCAACAGCTTCCGCATCGCGGGCGGGCTGATGCTGTTCTTCATCGCCTTCGACATGGTGTTCGAGAAGCGCACCCAGCGGCGCGAGGAGCGCGCCGAGAAGGTCGCTGCCAGCCCGGAAATCGAGGACGTTTCGGTGTTTCCCATGGCCATGCCGATGCTGGCTGGGCCGGGCGCGATCGCGGCGGTGATGCTGTTGATGAACGAGGCCAACGGGATCGAGCAATCGCTCGTGGTGCTGGGCGCGCTGGGCGCGGTGCTGGTGATCACCGCCATCGCGCTGGTCGCGGCCGGGCCGCTGATCCGCGTGCTGGGCGACCGGGTCGAAGCGGTGGTCACGCGGCTGCTGGGGGTGCTGCTGGCGGCGCTCGCCGCGCAATATGTGATCGACGGGCTGAAGGGCAGCTTCGGGCTTTAGCGGGCCAAGAGCGGACTTTCAGTTAGCGACCCCATTGCGGACATTCGTGCCAATGCCATAGTTCGTCTATGGAACAGTTAGGCTTAGTGGGCAGCATAGCGGCTGGTTTGTGGTTGATCGGCACTGGAGCCTTCATGGCGTCGCGGCCGCTGCGCGCCCTGCATGTCTTGAGCCTCACGGCCTCTACTCGGAGAATCAACAACGTCGAGCAAGGGCTTCGCCTCAGTGCGGGATTGGCGCTGCTTCTACGCGCTCCCGCATCGAAGTTGCCGCAGACCTTCGATGTCGCAGGCTGGTTTATTGTGCTCTCTTCGCTGGTATTGCTGGTCCTTCCGCTTCGATGGCACGCTGCTTACGCATGCTGGTGGGCCGCCCGTATCCCGACTGCCGCTGTTCGCGCAGTTGCGCCATTTTCGGTGTTTGCTGGAGTTGGCCTGATTTACCTCGCCGCATAAATTTCCGGGCGGGTCCGCTAACCACCCATCTGACGACAGTTTTGCCGAGCGAAGAATGTGCCATGAGCGGGCGGTT
>JBMSNZ010000195.1:0-3330 GCA_049421965.1 Erythrobacter sp. | reverse complement strand
AGCAGTAACTCATGGAAACCTTCATTGGCCTCGCCGTAGGCTTCGGCTTCCTCGCCAATCCGTTCGAGGCACAGGCGGAGCTTGCCGAGGTCGAGCGGCAGCACGAGGTAATCGAGCGCGCCGGCCTTGATCGCAGCGACGATCCGGCCGGGCTGCCCGGCGTCGCCGATCGCCACCAGCGGCAGCCACACGCCCAGAGCGCCGAGCCGCTCCATGGCCGCTTCGACCGCGCCCATGCCTTCACCATCGGCCATGACATCGCCATCGCGGACCAGGATCAGGCCGCGCCGCGGCGGATGCTTGGCCAGTTCGCAGAAGTGGCCATAGACCTCGCAGTGATGCCCCAGGCTGAAGCCCAGGCGTGCGAGTTCGGCGCGTGAGCGGCTGGAGGGGTCGACGAAGTGGAGAGGGGGGTTTTCTGCCATGCCCCAAGGTTGACGCCAAGCTGGCCGCATGGCACGTGACATTAGCACCGAATTGAAGCAAAACTTGCGCGAACTTCGTGATAAGATCGGATTTCCGCCAAAAATAACTTCGGATCCGGACGAAAATTAGGTATTATACCTGAGAACTTGTGCCTAGAAATTTCTACGAATTAAGTATTGTTACCTGATCCCGTGCAATACAGGATGGTCTGCGCCATGAAATAAACTCAGCTCCGGTCGAGCTCTTGCAGCACAGTCGCGATTGCTTCGGGGGCATAGGAAAAACCCATGTGCCGGCAGCGCAGTGCCACCGCGCGATCGCGCTCGCCCGGCTTGCCGCGTGCGCTGCGCGGGGCAACGATCCCGTCGCGCGGGCTCCACAGCGCAATCGTTTCGACCGGCGGCTTGGCCGCGATCGCGGTATCTACCGGCGGGTTGTCAACCCGGTGGCCGGTCACGAACTGGTAGAGCCGCCAGGCATTGTTGGCACGCGGATCGCCCGAAAAGGGCGAACCCATGGTGATGACCTTGGCAACCAGCTCGGGGCGGCGTTTTGCCAGCTCGCGCGCGAACAGGCCACCCAGGCTCCAGCCAAGCAGCACCACCTGCTGCCCGTAGCGGGCGTGCACTTCGGCGAGGCGCTGCTCGAGCCGGTCGATATTCGCGGGTGTCGGGCCAAGGTTGAAACCCAGGCCCCAGCGCTTGGTCTTGTGCCCGGCCTGTTCGAGATGGCGCGCCAGATAGCGCATGCGCGAAGGGTGCGTGGCAAAACCGGGCAGGATCATCACGATCCGCGGCTGCTGCGCCTTTGCCACCTCGATCCGCCGGAACAGCCGCAGCAGCGGCTCGGCAAAATAGGCAGACTCGCCCAGCAACAGCCGCAGCGGTGGCGCCTGCATCTCCGGCACGGCATCCTCCCGCGCCAGCGCGATACGTCGCGCCAGCTCGTTCTTCGACAGCCGCGAAATTGCGTGAGAGGAGAAAGGTGCCTGCGATGCCATAAAAACGTAACATCGTCACAAGCGCTTAACACGCCCTGAAGCAAGCGGAATTGCGGGCTGTCAGATACCGGTCAAGCCAGCCCGGGATACACGCTGCAATCAGCCACAGTCCCCGATCCGCTCGTTGCTCACCTTCATGCGGATGGTTGCTTCGCCCTGACCCGCAAAATCGCCTTTCATGGTCATTTCCATGTCCGAACCGGTGGCCGAGCCCGTTCCGCTCATCGTCATGGTCATCTTGCCCTGGCCGGGCACCGCACAGGTCATGCGCGCCTCGATGTCGCCACCGGCGACGTCGAATTTCTCGACCGTGCAATCGCTGCCCTGCTGCGATTGGCGCGCCATCTTCTCGAAGCCGCGATCGGCCTCTTCCTGGGTCAGGCAATATTCGCTGGTCCGCTTGGCCATGTTGCTTCGCATGACCTCATTCACTTCTTTCGGTGCGCCGGGCAGAGTGAACTCGAGCACTTCAACCGTACTGCGATACTGGCCGGCCTGCGGCTTGATATCGGCGGCAGCGACCCGCTCGGCCATTTCCTCGCTCGTCACCACGCCGCCGCTTTCGGCGTCGCTGGCGGGATCGCTGCCGCAAGCGGCCAGCGAGACAAGGCATGTGGCGGCAAAAATCGCTGATCGGCGCATGTGACCCTCCGGTATCGCGTGCCCGCTGTGTAACAGCGATTCCGCCCGATTGCCATTCGCGCATCTGTCCCCCATATGTTCCGCCATGGCTGAACTGGTGATCAGGCGCGGGCTGGACGAGCCCGAGACGGGGGCGGAGTTCGTGCCGCACCGCCCGGCACGCCCCGAAAAGGCCGATGGCGGCAAGCCGTTCAAGCTCGTTTCCGATTATCAGCCGGCGGGCGACCAGCCCACCGCGATCGCCGAACTGGTATCCTCGGCGCAGGCTGGCGAGAAGACGCAGGTGCTGCTGGGGGTAACGGGCAGCGGCAAGACCTTCACCATGGCCAAGGTGATCGAACAGCTGCAGCGGCCCGCGCTGGTGCTGGCGCCGAACAAGATCCTCGCCGCGCAGCTCTATGGCGAGTTCAAGAGCTTCTTTCCCGACAACGCGGTGGAGTATTTCGTATCCTATTACGACTACTACCAGCCCGAAGCCTATGTGCCGCGCAGCGACACCTACATCGAGAAGGAAAGCTCGGTGAACGAGGCGATTGACCGGATGCGCCATTCGGCCACCCGCGCCCTGCTCGAGCGGGACGATGTGGTGATCGTCGCTTCGGTCTCGTGCCTTTACGGCATCGGCTCGGTCGAGACCTATTCGGCCATGGTGTTCGATATCAAGAAGGGCGAGACGGCAGACCAGCGCGAACTGATCCGTAAGCTGGTGGCGCTGCAATACAAGCGCAACGACACCGCCTTTGCGCGCGGATCGTTCCGCGTACGCGGCGACAATCTGGAACTGTTCCCCAGCCATTATGAGGACATGGCCTGGCGGATCAGCTTCTTCGGTGACGAGATCGAGGAAATCGCCGAATTCGATCCGCTTACGGGCAAGAAGGGCGCCAGTCTCGACGAGGTGCGGGTCTATGCCAATTCGCACTATGTCACCCCCGGCCCGACGATGAAGCAGGCGGCCGACGCGATCCGCTTCGAACTGCAGGAACGGCTCAAGGAGCTGCAGGCCGAAGGGCGGCTGCTGGAAGCGCAGCGGCTTGAGCAGCGAACGAACTTCGACCTGGAGATGATCCGCGAGCTGGGTTATTGCAACGGCATTGAAAACTACAGCCGCTATTTCGACCGGCGGGAACCGGGAACACGTCCCTTCTGCCTGCTGGATTATTTCCCCAAAGATTTCGTACTGGTGGTGGATGAAAGCCATGTTTCCATGCCGCAGGTGCGCGCCAGGTTCGCCGGTGACCGCAGCCGCAAGGTGACCCTGG
>JBMSNZ010000194.1:0-3361 GCA_049421965.1 Erythrobacter sp. | reverse complement strand
GGAATACGCAGCAGATTGCGCCCGCGCAGCGGGAGCAGGCTGCCCACGCCCAGGCCAGCAGCCACAGCAAGGCCCAGCAGGGGCAGGATGCCGATGTCGGCCACCAGCAACACCGCCACCAGCGCCGTGGTAACAATCAGCGCGGTAACGATCGCGATCGGCAGCCGCACACGCTCAAGATTGTCCTCCCGCCAGCGCAGCAAAGGCCCGACTGCCATCACCAGCAGCATCGGGATGGTGAAGATCGCGCCGACCGGATTGAAATAGGGCGGGCCAACCGAAACGCGCACATCGAAGGCTTCGGTCAGCAGCGGATAAAGCGTGCCCAGCAGCACGATCCCCAGGATCGCCGAGAGCATCACATTGTTGAAAACCAGTGCGCCTTCGCGGCTGAGCGCCGCAAACCGCTGCCCTTCGGAAACGGTGCTGGCGCGCAGGGCAAACAGCAGCAGAGCCCCGCCGATGTAGATCGACAGCAGGGCGAGGATAAAGGTGCCCCGTTCGGGGTCGACCGCAAAGGCATGGACGCTGGTGAGGATGCCCGAACGCACCAGGAAGGTACCGAGCATACTCATCGAGAAAGCGACCACGCCCAGCATGATGGTCCAGGCTCGCAGCGCGTCGCGCGCGGCAAGAACACTGGCCGAATGCAGCAGCGCGGTCGCCGCCAGCCACGGCATCAGCGAGGCATTCTCGACCGGATCCCAGAACCACCAGCCGCCCCAGCCCAGTTCGTAATAGGCCCAATAGCTGCCAGCCACGATGCCGAGCGTCAGGAAAACCCAGGCGCCAAGCACCCAGGGGCGCATCACGCGCGCGAATTCCGGCGTTACCTGCCGGGTCAGCAAGGCTCCAATGGCGAAGCTGAAGGCCACCGACAGCCCGACATAGCCGATGTAGAGCGTGGGCGGGTGGAAGGCGAGGCCGACGTCCTGCAGCAGCGGGTTGAGCCCATTGCCTTCAGGTGCCGGCGACGGCAGCCGCTCAAACGGGTTCGAACTGAGCAAGAGGAAGGCATAGAAGCCCAGCGCGACAAAGCCCTGTGCGGCAAGTGTCGCCTGCATGGTCTTGTCAGGCAGGCGCCGCTCCAGCCAGGCGATCAATGCCCCGGCCAGTGCCATCACCGTTACCCATAACAGCATCGAGCCTTCGTGGTTGCCCCAGGCACCCGACAGCTTGAAGATCATCGGCTTCATCGAATGCGAATTGGTGGCGACCAGTTTCACCGATAGATCGGTGATCGCAAACACCCACAACAGCATCGCGAAGCTGAACACCGCGAGAAACCCCTGCATCACTGCTGCAGGGCGAACCAGCGCGGCGAGCGGCGCTTGCGGATCGCGTTGCGCGGCAATTCCGCCCAGCAATTGCAGGATCGCGAGTACCGCCGCCATCCACAGCGCGGCAAGGCCCAGTTCTGCGCTCATTCGAGGCCGACCGTCGTTTGCTCAGCCATCTTGGCCGCCTGATGCTGGTCCATTTCCTGCAATTCGCGCGGGACATAGTTCTCGTCATGCTTGGCGAGAAGGTTGTCCGCCACGAAAACCCCATCGGGCCCCAGGCTGCCTTCCGCTACCACGCCCGAATTCTCGACGAACAGATCGGGCAGGATTCCGCTGTAACGCACCGGTACACGGGCATTGGCCTGGTCCGTCACGACAAAGGCCACGGTGACACCGTCAGGCAGGGTCTTGATCGAACCTTCTGCCACCATGCCGCCCAAGCGGACTGCCTGGCCGACCTCGGGCGGATCGGCAACCATCTGGTCGGGCAGATAGAAGTAATTGGCCTGGCTACGCAGCGCCCAGGCGGCGAGGAACCCGGCCGCGACTATGGCCAGCAAGGCCAGGCTCGCCAGCACCAACCGCTGATGCTTGGGCTTGATCGCACTCATTTGCGCTTCACCTCATCCCGGCGTGCCTCGGCGCGGCGCATGTCCCACCACGCCCAGGCCACCATCGCAATCGTTCCGAACAGGCCGACGGCATAGGCCGCAACCACGAAATCCCACTGGTCGAGCGCTTCACGCATCAGGCTGTCTCCAGCGCCATACGGCGCAGCCGCGCCTCGGATTGCACATCGGCCAAAAGTGCGCGCATCCGCGCCAGCACTACCCCGCCGAACAGCAGAGAGAAGCCCAGCACCGCCACCAGCAGCGGCACCAGGAAGGCCGGATCGATCGCGCTCTTGCCGATTGTGATGCTGGCGGGCTGGTGCAGCGAATTCCACCACACCACCGAGCGGTTGATGATTGGGATGTTGATTGCGCCGACGAGGCCGAAGATCGCTGCAATCCTTGGTGAAACGCCTTCGCGTGCCACGGCCTGCGACAGGGCGATGTAGCCGAAATAGAGGAACAGGAGGACCAGCATGCTGGTCAGCCGACCGTCCCATTCCCACCAGGTGCCCCAGGTCGGCCTGCCCCAGATCGATCCGGTGGCAAGGCAGATCGCGGTAAACACCATGCCTGGCACCGCCGCTGCACGCGCGGCAATTGCTGCCAGCGGATGCTTCCAAACGAGATAGGCAAGGCTGGAGATGGCGATTGCGGTCCACCCGCCCATGCCCAGCCAGGCGCTTGGCACATGGATGAACAGGATCCGCACGGTTTCACCCATCAAACGGTCAGGCGGAACCTTGAACAGGCCCCACCACAGGCTGGCAGCGACCAGCACGACCCCTGAAATCAGCAGGAGCGGAGTCAACCAGCTCGCAAGCCTCAGGAAACGGGTCGGATTGGCAAAGCCATGCATGAACGAACAGGTCCTTTTGCGAAGGGTATTACAGTGCCCCCCGCGCCCTGCAAGACTGCAAAAATCTCAAGCGTGGATTGCGGCCTCAGCGCCCGATCAGGCGTTTGGCCATGCGATCGGCAACATCGGCGGGTGTCGCACCCGTGGCGGCGCTTTCCTGCCATACAGCCTCGAGGCGCGCGGGGATCTGGTCGCTCCGCGCATTGATCTCGTCATCGCCTGCCCCGTCTATGTGGCGCAATACGGTGATGATGCCGCCCGCGTTGATGACATAGTCAGGCGCATAGAGGATGCCGCGGTCCTGCAGCATCGCGCCTTCGCGCCCGGTCGCCAGCTGGTTGTTGGCGCCGCCAGCGACTGCCCTGGCCCTGAGAGTGGCGACCGATTGCTCGGTAAGGATCGCGCCGAGTGCGCAGGGGCTGACGATGTCGGCCTCGACCGCAAGGATTGCCTCGCTGCCCACCGCAGTGCCGCCCAGTTCCTCGGCCAGCGCCTGCGCGCGCGCGGCATCGATATCGGCCAGGATCAGCTCGGCGCCGTCGGCCGCCAGATAGCGTGCCAGTCCGCCGCCCACGCTGCCGACGCCCTGGCTCGCGACTCGCACGCCC
>JBMSNZ010000193.1:0-3451 GCA_049421965.1 Erythrobacter sp. | reverse complement strand
GCTCGCGCGCGGGAACACGATCACCTCGGGCGCCTGCGTCGCGCCGTGAGCGACCTGCCCGCGCCTCGAGGTGCACGCAGCGGCCGCGTCGTGGTCGGCGTCGTGCTCGCGGCGATCATCGCGTTGGGTGTGGCCATCTGCGCCGGGATGATCAGGTCACGCTCGTTCTCGCGGTCCTCGTCATCGACCAGGATATACATGCGGCCGTTGCGCGCCTCGTCGATGATCTCGTCGATCCCCACCAGCACCGGGCGATCGTGATTATGCGCCAGGAAGTTGTCGAGCTTGGCGAGGGTTTCGGCGGTGGGGTTCCAGCTCTCTTCGGTGCAGTCGCGCAGTGTGTTGGCGTGGAGGCCCGCCGCGCGGGCGAGGCCGGCGCGGGTCATGCCGCCCGATGTGATGAGGTCGCGGACTTTGTCGATGGTGGATGTGCTCATGAACGCTTCATATCACATCGTAATGTGATTGCAAGGTGGATGGATGTTGCGCGGATGTAGTGGCGGGCGCTTTTCCCCGGCGGTGCCGAATCGGGGTGGCGCGGCGATTCGGTTGCGGAGTGGCGCGGCGGCAGGGCGGAATCGCGCAAGGCCGGGCACGGCTTTCCTGAACGGCGCACCGCATGCACCACAGTCCTGGAGCCGAAAACGGGCGGCTGCATAGGGTGGCCCAGCAGGCGGTGATTCAGGGGACAGAGGCGTGCGGGATCAAGCCTGCGCATCCGACCTGCTTAGCGGGGCGGGGTGGTGTAGGAAATGGGGGAGGGCGTTCAGCCGAAGGCGAAGTTGCCAAGCGCAGGACAAGAGAGACAAAACTGGCCGGTTTGCCGTTCGCGGACGCTCTGCACTTTAGGGAGAAGGTGGTGGACGCACTAGGGCTCGAACCTAGGACCCGCTGATTAAGAGTCAGCTGCTCTACCAACTGAGCTATGCGTCCACGCCGATCGCTGCGAGGGCACCGCGAGGCGCCGTTCCGAATCGGAAGAGGCGCTCATATAGCGCGCGGTTCCGCAAAAGGAAGGGGCAAAGGGAAGGGCCAAAGGGAAGGAGGCGCAGCGCCGAATTCGCGTTCAGCTCAATCCGCGGCGCGGGGCCTCGCGGTTCCAGCGGTTCACCATCATCAGCACGCCTACGCAGATCATCGCGGTGAGCATCGAGGAACCCCCATGGCTCATCCACGGCAGCGGCATGCCCTTGGCTGGCGCCATGCCCATCACCATCATCAGATTGACCGCGATGTAGAAAAAGATCGTGGCGGTCATCCCGGCGGCGAGCAGCTGCGCAAAGCGGTCATTGGCCGATTGCGCCACGCTCCAGCCCCAGCGCAGGATCAGCGCATACATCGCGATCACGAACAGCCCGCCCACGAGGCCCCATTCCTCGGCCATGCTGGCAAACACGAAATCGGTATGCGGTTCGGGCAGGTAGTTGAGGTGGCTTTGCGAGCCTTCGTTGAAGCCCTTGCCGAACAGGCCGCCCGATCCGATCGCGATCTTCGACTGGGTGATGTGGTAGCCCGCGCCCAGCGGATCGCTCTCGGGATCGAGGAAGGTGGTGACGCGGCGGCGCTGGTAATCGTGCAGGCCGAAGAAATAGACCAGCGGGGCGGCGACCACCGCAGCCGCGCCGCCCATCATGAACCAGCGCAGCGGCAGGCCCGCCAGCAGCATCACCACCGCGCCGCTGAAGCCGATCGCCATGGCGGTGCCCAGATCCGGCTGGGCCAGCACCAGCGCCATCGGCAGCGCCATCAGCCCGGCCGGGATCGCCAGCGCGCGCCAGCTGCCGATCATGCCGGCCGGCAGCACTGAGAAGAACTGCGCGAGCACCAGCACGATCGCGGGCTTCATCAGCTCGGACGGCTGCAACTGCATGAAACCGAGGTCGAGCCAGCGCTGGCTGCCCCCGCCGACAAAGCCGATCGCCTCGACCGCCACCAGCAGCAGCAGCACCAGGATATAGCCGGGATAGACCAGCAGCTTGATCAGCTCGCGCGGTAGCAGCGCGATCACCACCGCCACGCCGAAGAACAGCACGAAGCGCACCATGTGCGAGGAAGCGAAGGGATCGAGCGAGCCGCCCGCCGCCGAATAGAGCACCGCCGTGCCGAAGCTGGCGAGCAGCAGCATCGGGATCAGCATCGGCCACGGCTGGCGCGCGATCGGGGCGGGGATCAGCGAGCTCATGGTTGGGGTGCCCCGGTTGCGGGCGCTGCTGCTGGCGCGGGCGCGGGCGTGGTTGCGGATGCGGGCGCGGGCGGCGCGACTTGCGGCGCGCTGGCTGGGTTGGCTTCGGGACGCGGGGTCACGGCCTGGTCAGCAATCTCTTCGGGCTGGCTCGCGGCGGCGCGCGCCTCGGCCTCGACCCGGTCGAAGATCTCCTCGTCGCGGCGGGGCGGGGGCGCGACCGTCTCGCCTCGTGCCCTGGCATAGGCGGCGTATTTGGCGGCGAGCCGCTGCTGCGCATTGCCGCCCCATTGCGCCTCGAGCGCGCGCAGCGCCTCCATGCCCCTGGCCGGATCGAACAGATAGGTCATCACGTCGCGCGCGATCGGATAGGCCGCGCCCGATCCGCCGCCGTGCTCGATCACCACCGCGCCGGCATAGATCGGGTTGTCGAAGGGCGCGAAGAAGATGAACAGGCCGTGGTCGCGGTATTTCCACGGGCCGCTCTTGCCGTCGGACTTGCTGAGCGAGACGACCTGCGCGGTGCCGGTCTTGCCCGCCATCAGGATATCGTCGAACGGCAGGCGCCCGCGCCCGGCGGTGCCGGGGCCGTTCACCACGTCGCTCATCGCCTGGCGGACATAGGTGACGTGGTCGGCCGGGAAATCGACCTCCTCGAAGCCCTTGGGCCTGGTGTCGAAGGTGAGGCGCGGCATCACGTGGCGGCCGGTGGCAAGACGCGCGGCGCTCACCGCCAGCTGCAGCGGGCTCGCGAGCATATAGCCCTGGCCGATGGTGGCGTTGACCGTGTCGAATGCGGCCCATTCGCGCCCGAACTTGCGCTGCTTCCAGGCGGGATCGGGCACTGTGCCATAGAACTGGCTGGTAACGGGGAGCGGGAATTCCTCGCCCAAGCCGCAGCGCCGGTTCATCTCCGCGATCGGATCCATCCCGACCCGCTGCGCGATATGGTAGAAGTAGACGTCGCAGCTCTGGTAGATGCCCTTGGCCATGTTGACCTGGCCGTGGCCGCGGCGGTTCCAGCAGCGGAACACGCGGTTGCCCACGCGCAGGCCGCCGCCGCAGAACACGGTTTCGTCGGGGTCGATCCCTTCCTTGAGGAAGGCCATCGACACCATCGGCTTGACGGTCGAGCCGGGTGGATAGAGCCCTTTGAGCACCTTGTTGCGCAGCGGCACGCGCTCGTCGTCGCGCAGCATGGCGTATTCGACGCTGCCGATCCCGTCGGAAAAGCTGTTGGGATCGAAGCTGGGCATCGAGGCCATGCAC
>JBMSNZ010000192.1:0-3456 GCA_049421965.1 Erythrobacter sp. | reverse complement strand
GCGCCGCAGCCGGCGCCCGCCGCAAGATCCCATTCGTTACAGGAATTTCCCGTGTCCAATTTTCGCCATGCGCTGAACATCAAGCGCGATGATGATTTTGCCGCCTGGTACCAGGAGGTGATTTCCGCCGCCGACATGGCCGAGGAATCGGGCGTGCGCGGCTGCATGGTGATCAAGCCCTGGGGCTATGGAATCTGGGAACGTATCCAGCGCCTGATGGATGACCGGATCAAGGCGGCCGGCGTCCAGAACTGCTATTTCCCGATCTTCATTCCCTTGCGCAATTTCGAGCGCGAAGCGGAGCATGTCGAAGGCTTCGCCAAGGAGATGGCGGTCGTCACCCACCACCGTCTGATCGCCGACGGCAAGGGCGGGCTCGTGCCCGATCCCGAAGCGAAACTGGAAGAACCGCTGGTGGTGCGCCCGACCTCCGAAACGATCATCGGCGACGCCATGGCGCGCTGGATCCAGAGCTGGCGCGACCTGCCGCTTTTGACCAACCAGTGGGCCAATGTGGTGCGGTGGGAAATGCGCACGCGCATGTTCCTGCGCACCTCCGAATTCCTGTGGCAGGAAGGGCATACCGCGCACGCCAATCGCGAGGACGCACTGGCCGAAACGCACCGCGCGCTGGAGATGTATCGCGCCTGCGCGGAAGAGGATCTCGCGCTGCCCGTGATCGCGGGCGAGAAGCCAGAGAACGAGCGCTTTCCCGGCGCGGTCGAAACCTGGTCGATCGAAGCGATGATGCAGGACGGCAAGGCGTTGCAGGCCGGCACCAGCCATTACCTTGGCACCAATTTTGCCCATGCAGCGGGCATCAAGTACCAGGATCGCGAAGGCAGCGAACAATATTGCCACACCACCAGCTGGGGCGTGTCCACCCGCATGATCGGCGGCGTGATCATGACGCATGGCGATGATGACGGGCTGCGCGTGCCGCCCCGGATCGCCCCCTATCAGGTCGTGATCCTGCCGATGCTGCGCGAAACGCCGGAGGATGAGCCGCTGCTGGCCTATTGCGAAGAACTGCGCGCTGGCCTTGCCGCACAGGCCGCGATGGGCGAGCCGGTGCGCGTCCTGCTCGACAAGTCGCCCGGCAAGGCGGCGGCCAAGCGCTGGGACTGGGTGCGCAAGGGCGCGCCGGTGGTGATCGAGGTGGGCCCGCGCGACATGGCCGAAGGCAAGGTAGCGCTGATCCGCCGTGATCGCCTGTGGAACATGGAGAACAGCAAGGTCGCGTTCCAATTCGTCTCGCGCGAGGATGCGGCAGCGGGGATCGGCGCGCTACTGGCCGATATCCAGCAGTCGCTGTTCGCCGAGGCTGCCGCGCGGCGCGATGCCAATATCACCCGCGGCGTGACGTCGCTGGCCGAAGTCGAGGCGCACTATTCCGGCGATGCCAAGTTTCCGGGCTGGCTCGAAGTGCAGTGGTCGAAGCCCGGCGGCGCCGCGCTCGACAAGGTGGTGGAGACGCTCAAGGCGCTCAAGCTGACGATCCGCAATGTGCCGCGCGATGCCGCGGCAGCAGACGGAGCGTGCATCTTCACCGGCGAACCGGCGGTCGAGCGGATCCTGATCGCACGGGCGTATTGATTTCGGTCCGTTCGCCCTGAGCTGGTCGAAGGGCCGTACTTCGCTTTTGAAATCCGGCCAAAAGAAGTGCAGGGCTTCGACAGGCTCAGCCCGAACGGAATAGAGATGGCGCACAAGCGAACGCAGCACGGTCTGCCCTCAAGGGAGCAGGTGCTCGAATTCCTGCAATCCTCGCCCACACCTGCGGGCAAACGCGAGCTGGCCAAGGCGTTCGGACTGAAGGGGCAGGAAAAGATCGCGCTCAAGCGCCTGCTCAAGGACATGGCCGAGGAAGGCCTGATCGATGGCAAGAAGACCGCCTATCACCGCATGGGCGGCGTACCCAAGGTCACTGTGCTGCGCGTGATCGAGATCGAAGATGGCGAGGCGATCGCGGTCCCTGACAGCTGGGAGCCGGACGATGCATCGCCGCCGCCACGGCTGGCGATACGCGAGCAGAAAGGGCGGGGCGGCAAGCATGTCGCGGCGCTCAAGCGTGGTGACCGCGTGCTGGCGCGCACCGAGGAGACCGCGCAGGGCTGGGTCGCGCATCCCATGAAGAAACTGCCAGCGCGCACCGAAGGCCTGCTGGGCGTGATCGAGATCGACCGGACAGGTAAGGCCTGGCTCGCTCCGATCGACAAACGCATCCGCAACGCGTCTCCCATCGCCGATCTGGGCGAGGCGGAAGAGGGCCAGTTGGTGATCGCCGAACGAACCGGGCGATCCGAACGGGCCGGTGTGAGGGTGATCGAAGTGGTGGGCGACCCGCTGGCGCCCAAGAGCTTCAGCCTGATCGCCATCGCCCGCCACGGCATTCCGCATGTCTTCCCCGAACAGACGCTGCGCGAGGCCGAGCGCGCGGCGCAACTGGCGCTCGGCACAGAGCGGCGCGAGGACCTGCGCCACCTGCCGATCGTCGCGATCGATCCGGCCGATGCGCGCGACCATGACGACGCGATCTGGGCCGAGCCTGACGGCGAAGGGGGTTTCAACGCCATCGTGGCGATTGCCGATGTCAGTTTCTATGTGCGCGCGGGCGGCGCGATTGACCGCGAAGCGCGCAAGCGCGGCAATTCGGTCTATTTCCCCGATCGGGTAGTGCCGATGCTGCCCGAGGTACTCAGCGCCGATGTCTGCTCGCTGCGTGAAGGCGAAGACCGGGCGGCGATGGCCTGCCACTTGCGGATCGACGAACATGGCGAGGTGAAGAAATTCCGCTTCACCCGCGCACTGGTGCGGATCGCGGAGAACATCGCTTACGAGGACGCGCAGGCCGCGATCGATCGCGGGGATGCACCGCAGCACCTGCAGCACCTGTGGCAGTGCTGGCACGCGCTGGCACGGGCGCGTCATGCGCGCGACCCGCTCGAACTCGAGCTGCCCGAACGCCGCGTGGTGCTGGACGAGCAGGGCAGGATTGCCGAGATCGCAGTGCGCGAGCGGCTCGACGCGCATCGCGTGGTCGAGGATTTCATGATCGCGGCCAATGTCGCTGCGGCGCGCGCGCTCGAGGCGAAAACCGCCCCTGTGGTGTATCGCCTGCACGAGGCGCCGGGGCGGGAGAAGCTGCTTGCCCTGCGCGACTATCTCGCCACCTTCGGTCGCAAGCTCTCGCTGGGCCAGGTGATCACCCCTTCGCTGTTCAACCGCATGCTCAAGGATGTGGTCGACGAAAGCGAGAAGGCACAGGTGATGGAAGCCGTGCTGCGCAGCCAGATGCAGGCCTATTACGGCCCTGCCAATGTCGGGCATTTCGGACTGGCGCTGGGCAGTTATGCCCATTTCACCTCGCCGATCCGCCGCTATGCCGACCTGCTGGTCCACCGCGCGCTGGTCGATGCCTCCAAGCTCGAACACCCCGCGCCGAAAGCCGCTGAC
>JBMSNZ010000191.1:0-3559 GCA_049421965.1 Erythrobacter sp. | reverse complement strand
CCACCCATCTGACGACAGTTTTGCCGAGCGAAGAATGTGCCATGAGCGGGCGGTTGGCTAACGGCCCGCTAGGAGACATTGGCTCGATGACTCGGCCCTGGGGCGTCAGCAACGCAACGGCCAGGCGACTAACAGGAGAACTGGAGCAGATCTGAGCAGCATTGCCTTTCTGGATGCCCCAAGGCATTATGAATTGAAGGTCGCGTTTAGGGAGAGTTTTCTATGGAACGCGGTATCGAGAGCGGACTGATTCTGACAGAAGAATAAGCAGTCGAGAAGATGTTAGCTTTGGGTTTGCATCCAGTGGTGGTCGAAGTGCCGCCTGCAAACAATGAATTCCATTGGCACGATTTCGACTCGGTTTTCTACATCCTCGAGCGCGGACTGAACGTTACCGATATGGAAACCGGCCAAACGTTTGCGTTAGTCGAAGGCGACTGGGTGAACGCGCCAGGCGGTTTTGCGCATCGAGAAGAGCACGATGGCTTCAAGGTTGTGTTCGGCTTCTCCGTCGATCCTGCAACGAGGGAGTTTCCTCTGGAGCGACCACTGCCCGTACCAGCCTAGTGTGGCTCCAGTCTGACTGAACCCCTCTTTCACCAGCCGCACATCACATTTCCGGCGGCAAGGCGAATTCGGCTTAACTCGCCACCAGCTCATCGTTGAAAGCAGTCTGTCAGCTAACGGCCCAATTGCGGGCACGAGCAGAAGCCATCGCGAAACCCAACTAGCACAGCCCATTTTCGCTTACGTTGGTTCCCCAAGCCGAGACTCATCTCCCCGACACGCGGGTTATGATGCCAACGAAAACGCCTCAATGAAGTTAAGGTTTTCAGGTATTGGATTGTGGAAAAGTCAAATCCAACCGAAGGTATAATCTAGGTTATACAGAGATTTGCCGCGCAGCATTAGCTCGCTTGCCAACCGATTATCAGTTAGCTTATTCTCGCTCTTCTCCAAACACTAAAAATGACAGGGGGAGAGTATGGAGAAAGTAAGCGGACTAGCGGGTGCGCTAGCGGTTGTAATTGCCATCGTTGCGGGTTTTGTTGCGATACCTGCGGTCGACATTAATCTGGTTATCTTGACACTTGGGATTATCGGCGGGATCGCCGCTGCCCAAGACGGAGCCATCAGAATGTACATAGCAGTGCTGGTGCTCCCAATCGTGGGAACTGCGCTTGGCGGCGTGCCCGCATTGGGCGACTATCTGACGGCAATCTTCGGCAATCTTGCCGTTGCCGCAGCAGGCATGTCAGCTACGCTAATCGTGCGGCGCCTGATCGAAATGGTCATGGGCGCGGTCGGTGGTCTGACAGGAAAAAGCTCCGAGGGCTAAGCTAAATGGTAAAGAGGGCGGCCTTCGAGAATGGAAGTCCGCCCCTCTTCCTACCTGGCCAACCCAAACTTGGCACGGCACTACGCTGATTGAACTTTGCTACGGCACAATCTGGAGGCGGAGGAGCGACTCGAACCTTCCGGCACGCGGAAACAAAAAACCCGAGTACAAACCTTAGCAGCAAGTGGCTCGGGGCATTAGGTGAGAAACTAGCAGAACTAACTCCTTCAGATCACAGAAATTCAATGCTTCGGTGCCGAACGGGAGTCTTTGATCTGGGCTAGGTACAGAGGAAGAAATGAATTCGCAGGCACGACTGGGGTTAGAATTTGTACGTCCGCTTTCCACCCCTTTCCGACATTCCCGCATTTCTGCGCTTCGTCCGAAACCTGATCCTCGGGTTCACCTGAGCCACAATGCCTATTGCAGCGTCACCCGGTCGTCCTCGCCATCGCGGCGGCCATAGAAATACATCAACTGGATCAGCAGTTCGCAGCGTGCCGCGAGGTCCGGCGCTTCGAGCAGCGCCTGCTTGCTGGCCGGATCGAATGGCGCGATCTGCGCCACCCCGTTGATCAGCGTTTCGTCATCGAGCCGCTCGACCGAGTTCCAGTCAACGCTGTAGCCCTGGTTGTCAGCAAAGCGCCGCGCTTCGCGCTCGAACCCGGCACGTTCGACCGCCGAGAGCACCGCGTTGTCCTCGTCGTCGATCAGCTCGGCCTCGACCTGGCGGAAAGCAGTGGTGACGTCGAGTTCGCGCAGGATGCGGAAGCGCGCTTCGCCTTGCAGCACCAGGTTGAAGCGCCCGTCGTCCATCGCCTCGATCTCGCCGATCCGCCCGACGCAGCCGACCGAATAGAGCGGCGCGCCTTCCACCGGGCGCTGCGGCTGGATCATCGCAATCCGCCGGTCGCGCGCCAGCGCATCGCTCACCAGCGCGCGATAGCGCGGCTCGAAGATATGCAGCGGCAACTGCAGCCCGGGAAAGAGGATCGCGCCCGGCAGCGGAAAGATCGAGAGGCGGGTGGGCACGGCCTCAACCGAACAGGATGTCAGAAAGTTGCCGCCGGCGGGCTTTGACCCACTCGTCTTCCAGCCCGACCGCTTCGAAGATCTTGAGCAGCTTGGCGCGCGCCGCGCCGTCATTCCAGCCGGCGTCGCGGGCGATCATGCCCAGCAGCGCATCGGCGGCTTCGTCGCGTCCGCCCGCGGCAAAGGCGGCCTCGGCCAGCGCGAACTGCTTGTCCATATCTTCCGGCGCGGCCGCCGCAGCCTGGCGCAGCGCGGCCAGCTCGCTGTCGTCAACCTGGCTCGCCGCCAGTTCCAGCGTGGTGCGCGCCGCTGCCAGCGCCGGATCCTGCTGGATCTCGGGCGGAAGGGCATCGAACACCTGCTGCGCGTCGGCAGCTTCGCCCGCTGCCACCATGGCGCGGATCAGCCCTGCATGGGCGGGCACATTGTCGGGCGCCATCTCCACCACCTGCGCGAAGATCGCGGCCGCGCGCGCGCCGTCACCTTCGGCCAGCACCTGCTCGCCCATCGCCACGAACTGGCTGACGTCCTGCTGTGGGGCGGCCCCGTCACCCGCCTGCACCGGCAATTGCGCCAGAATCTGGTCGAGCATCTGCTTCAACTGCGATTCGGTGCGGGCCTGGGTCAGATCAGCGACCGGCTGGCCCTGGAACATGGCATAGACGGTGGGGATCGAGCGCACCTGGAACTGCGCGGCGATGAACTGTTCCTCATCGACATTGATCTTGGCCAGCACCACGCCCTTGGCGGCATATTCCGCCGCGACCTTCTCCAGGACCGGGGCGAGCGCCTTGCACGGGCCGCACCATTCGGCCCAGAAGTCGAGCACCACGAGCTTTGTCATCGAGGGCTCGACCACATTCTTGCGGAACCGGTCGACCGCCTTCTGCTCGTCGAGGTTCAGACCCATGCTTGCCACGCTGCGTGCTCCTGCTTCTTTACGGGGCGGCACCTTGGTGCCCAGATTGCGCTGCCTTCATGTGGGGGCACTCGCGCCGATGTGAAGGGCGTATGTGGCCTTGTGGCCGCGACACTGCAAGCGCGACATTTTCCGCTTGCCGCACCGCGCGCCCGCTGCTAATCGCGCCGCCTTCCCGGCGATCACATGCCCTTCGGCAGGTTCGCTGAGCGCCAGTGAGCGGGCGTAGCTCAGGGGTAGAGCACAACCTTGCCAAGGTTGGGGTCGAG
>JBMSNZ010000190.1:0-3572 GCA_049421965.1 Erythrobacter sp. | reverse complement strand
TGCCGGCCTGCCGCAACAACCGGTCGAAGCCTTGATCGCGCTCTCGATCGTGTTTCTCGCGGTCGAACTGGCGCGCGGCGAGCGTGACAGCTGGACCCGCCGCTGGCCCTGGGTTGTCGCATTCGGCTTCGGCCTGCTCCACGGCTTCGGCTTTGCGGGCGCACTGCGCGAGATCGGCCTGCCCGAAGGCGAGGTCCCGATGGCACTGCTTACCTTCAACCTCGGGGTCGAGGCGGGGCAATTGCTGGTGATCGCGGGGGTGCTGGCGCTGCGCGTAGCGACTGCCCGGCTGGCGCCGCGCGCGGAGGCGCCAGCGATCAAGTTTGCCACCTATGCGATCGGCACCATCTCAGCCTACTGGCTGGTCGACCGCGTACTCGCCTGAGTGTCACCGCCCAGCGCCAGCCACAGCAGCACACGGGCGCGCTGCGCCTGGCCCAGCGCGGCGGCGGCACGCTCGCCGCTGGCATCTGCAGCGCGGCGCGCTTCCAGCACGGTGAGGAAATCCGCGAGCCCGGCGCGATAGCGGGTTTCCGCGAGCGCTGCCGCGCGGGCGAGTTCTGAGCTTTCGCGCGCCGCAGCCTCGGCTTGCGCATCGGCGCCGCTGACCAGGCCATAGGCGCTTTCGGCTTCACCAAGCGCGCTGAACACCGCACCGCGATAGGCAGCAAACGCCGCCTGCTTTTCGGCCGCCGCGCCATCGATCTGCGCCTGGATCCGCCCGAAATCGAGCAGCGGCGCCGCGATCCCGGCCCCGGCCGAATAGGTATCGGAGCCTGAATCGAACAGCGAGCCGAGGTCGAAAGCGAGCAGGCCCAGCGCGGCGGATAGCGTCAGGCGCGGGAAGCGGGCGCGGGCTGCTGCAGCCAGATCGGCGTCAGCTGCGGCCAATTGCGCTGCGGCAGCCAGGACATCGGGGCGCCGCGCCAGCAATTCCGAGGGAAGGGCATCGGGCGCTTGCGGCAGTGCCGCAGCAGGTCCGGCCTGCGACAGCGCCGCGCTGACAGCGGCTGTATCCTGCCCCGTCAGAGTCACCAGCCGGCCGAAAATCTGCGCCCGTTCACCCTGCAACGCTGCAAGGCGCGAGCGTGACTGGCTGGCCGCTGCTTCGGCGCGTACCCGGTCAAACCCCGGGGCGAGCCCGGCCTGCTCGCGCTTGCCGGCCAGTTCTGCCAGGCGCTCTGCTGCCGCAAGGTCTTCCGCCAGCGCCTTTTCCCGCGCCGCGTTCGTGCGCCAGTCGATCACCGCCCCGGCGATCTCGCCCAACACAGCGATGCGGACGGCTTCGGCCGAGGCGCTCGCCGCGTCGAGCCGTGCCAGCGCCGCGCGCTCGCCTGCCTTTAGCCGTCCGAACAGGTCGAGTTCCCAGCTGGCACTGAGACCGGCGGCATAGGAGGTCTGGTCAGGATCGATATTGGCGCCCGGCGGCAGGTTGGCGCCGAACTGCGCCGGATTGGTGCGGCTGGCGGTTACCGAGGCATTGGCACCGATATTGGGCAGCCTGGCTGCGCCGGCACCGCGCGCCGCCGCACGGGCCGTTTCGACCCGGGCGATCGCTTCAGCCAGCGTGGGCGCATCCTTGAGCGCGTTTTCGGCGAGTACGGCATAGGCCGGGTCTCCCGCAGGGAGCAGCGTCGCCAGGCTTCCCTGCGCCGATACGTCAGGGGCGAAGAGATAGCTTTCGGGTAGCGCTGGAGCGGGCGTTGCCAGCTCCGGGGCGGGGCTCGCCACGCAGGCCGCCAGGATCAGCGGCAGCGCCGAAGCAATGGCCTTGCCGCGCTTCACTTGGCCTGGCCCTCGCGAGCCGGGATGAAGGCATCGACCTGCTGTCCGACACGGAAAGTGCCGCGGGCGCTTTCGGGCAGGGCATAGATCAACTGCAATACGCGGACGTCCACACGTTCGGCAGCGGTGTTGGTCAGCGAGCGCTTGGGTACCA
This sequence comes from Erythrobacter sp., assembly GCA_049421965.1. Lineage (GTDB taxonomy): Bacteria > Pseudomonadota > Alphaproteobacteria > Sphingomonadales > Sphingomonadaceae > Erythrobacter. The sequence continues at coordinate 1,633 of JBMSNZ010000190.1, read as the reverse complement.
CCAGCGGTTCGGCCCGAACGAAGCTGGCTTCGACGCGCCTTTCAGCACCGCCGCGCGGCGAAACCACCGCGTTCTTGCCCATCGCCACGCGAAGCGCCTCGTCCTCGTCGATATCGATGCGGATGTGCAGCGGGCGGGTCTCACCCATCCGGATATAGGGCTCGCTGCTGCCGCCCATGGTGGAAACGAATTCGCCGGGGCGGACATTTACCGCCAGGATTTCGCCGCCGATCGGCGCGCGCACCGTCAGCCGGCCCAGCTCGGTCCGGGCGCTGCCAGCGGCGGCCTCGGCAGCCGCAAGGCGTGCCCGCGCGAGTTCGAGCCGCGAGTTTGCCGATGCAGCTTCGCCCTCGGCACGGATCACTTCGCTGCGGCTTACGGCAGCGGGATCCTCAATCGCGGCATAGAGCTCAAGCTGGCGCTGTGCGGTGGAGCGTGCAGTCTGCGCCTCGCGGATCGCAGCACCTGCCTCGGCGATGGCGGCACTGGCTTCTGCCAGACGCGCACGGGCGGCGCGCTCGTCCACCACGAACAGCGGCTGGCCCTTCGCCACGAACTCGCCGGGCTTGACCAGCACCTGCGTGACCAGCCCGGACAATGCGGTGCCGATGTCGATGATCTCGCTCGACGGCTCGACCACGCCCGCGCCTGCCACCCTCGGCCCGCTGGCAAGCTCGCCGCTGGCGGTGAGCGGAGTCTGCTCGGGTTCGGCCAGCTCGCGATCGGGCAGGCCGCGCCAGATGAAGACCACCGCGCCGATGAGGCCGGCGAGCGCGATCACGGGCAGGATCTTGCGCGAAAAGCTGATGTTCTCTGGAAGCAGTGCCATGTCAGTGATCCTTCGGCATGTCTTTGCCGTCGTGCGTGATGCGCCCGTCCTCAAGCACGAGGATGCGGTCGGCTAGATCGAAGATGCGGTTGTCGTGGGTCACGATGATGCAGGCGCGATCGGGCGACACCGCGACCTCGCGCAGCAGGTCCATCACCCGGCGACCGGATTTGGCGTCAAGCGCGGCGGTCGGTTCGTCGCACACCACAAGGCGCGGCTCGTGCACCAGCGCACGGGCAATCGCGACACGCTGTTGCTGCCCGCCCGATAGCTGGTTGGGCAGCTTTCCGGCCTGGTCGGCGATGTTGAGCTTGGCCAGCATGGCGACGGCGCGCTCGCGCGCTTCGTGCCGGTCCATGCCCCGCGCGATCAGCGGCACTGCCGCGTTGGAAGCAGCGTCGATCGAGGGGATCAGGTTGTACTGCTGGAAGATGAAACCGATGTTTTCGAGCCGGAAATTGACCAGCGCGGTGTCGTCGAGGCCGTAGATGTCGGTGCCGAACACCCGCACCTGGCCTTCGGTAGGATAGAGAATGCCGCACATGATCGAGATCAGTGTGGTCTTGCCCGAACCGGATTCGCCGACGAGATAGGTCAGCTCGCCCGGCTGGATATCGACATCAATCCCGTGCAGCACGCGCAGCGTTTGCTGGCCTGCGGTGAAATCGCGCGCCACCGCGCGGGCGCAGATCGCCGCTTCGGGGGTGCAGCCGCCGATCTGGCTGGTGTCGAGCTTCATCTGAACACCGCCGCAGGTTCGGTCTTCATCACGCTGCGCAGGCTGAGCCAGCCGGTGATGGCCAG
>JBMSNZ010000189.1:0-3588 GCA_049421965.1 Erythrobacter sp. | reverse complement strand
GATCGACCATCGCAAGGTCGCGCCCGGCACGGTGTTTGGCGCCTTTGCCGGGGCGCGCTTCAACGGTGAGGAATTCATTGCCGCCGCCATCGCCGCCGGGGCGGTGGCAGTGGTCGCGCGGCCCGGCGTGCAGGTCGAAGGGGCGGTGCATATCGCCGCCGCCGCACCCCGGCGGGCCTTTGCGCAGCTGGCAGCGGCCTTTTTCGTGCCGGTGCCCAAGGTCATCGTTGCGGTGCCCGGCACCAATGGAAAGACCTCCTGCGTCGAGATGACGCGCCAGTTGTGGCACATGGGCGGCGAGCGTTCGGCCAGTATCGGCACCCTTGGCGTGACGACCGCGGACGGCAGCGTTTCGACCGGGTTGACCACGCCCGACATCGTCACTTTTCTCGGCAATATCAGCGGCCTTGCCCGCGAAGGCGTGACCCATGTCGCCTATGAGGCGTCCAGCCACGGGCTTGACCAGTTCCGCAACGAAGGCGTGCCCGTGGCGGCCGGTGCCTTCACCAACCTCAGCCGCGACCATCTCGATTACCACGGCACGATGGAAGCCTATTTCGCGGCCAAGATGCGGTTGTTCGATGAAGTGCTGGAGCCTGGCGCGGCCGCTGTGATCTGGCACGGTGAGGACGACAGCGAATGGACCCGCAAGGCAATCGCACATGCCCAGGGGCGCGACCTGCGGGTGCTTACGGTGGGCGAGCGCGGAGACTTCATCCGCCTTGTCAAACGCACACCGACCCAGCTCGGCCAGACGCTCGAAGTCGAGCATGATGGCAGCGTCTATACCATCAAGCTGCCGCTGATCGGCGCATACCAGACCGCCAATGCGCTCGTTTCCTGCGCGCTGGCGATCGCTACCGGCAGCCCGGCTGCGCAGGTGTTCGACGCGGCAAACCGTCTGCAGCCGGTTCGCGGCCGGCTGGAACGCGCCGCCATTACTGCCGCCGGAGCGCCGGTCTATGTCGATTATGCGCATACGCCCGATGCGCTCGAGGCCGCGATCGAGGCCTTGCGCCCGCATGTCGAGGGCCGCCTGGTTACCGTGTTCGGCGCGGGCGGCGACCGCGACCAGGGCAAGCGCAGCGCGATGGGCCAGGCCGCGGTGCAAGGCAGCGAAGTGGTGATCGTGACCGATGACAACCCGCGCGGCGAGGATCCGGCAGCGATCCGCGCGGCGGTGCTGGCGGGCGCGCCGGGTGCGATCGAGATTGGCGACCGGCGTGCGGCGATTGCGGAGGCAATCCGCCAGGCCGGCCCGCGCGACATCGTGCTGATCGCGGGCAAGGGCCACGAGCAGGGGCAGATAATCGGGTCAGGAGAGAATATGCGGGTCTTGCCGTTCGACGATGTGCAGGTGGCGCGCGAATGCGCAGGTGCGGAGAGCGGCGCATGACCATGGCGAATGCCCTGCGCGCCTGGCCTGCCGATCGCCGCGACAGTTTGCCGCTGGCGCTGTGGAGCGCTGCCGAGATCGCGCAGGCGACAGGCGGTAGCGCCAGCCACGCATTCCAGGCTGCAGGTGTCGAGATGGACTCGCGCGATGTGCGCCGCGGCGACCTGTTCGTGGCCCTCAAGGGCGAGACCATGGACGGGCATCGCTTCATTCCGCAGGCCTTTGCCAATGGCGCTGTGGCAGCGCTGGTCGATCGCCCGGTCGATTTCCCGCATGTGCTGGTCAAGGACACCACCCAGGCACTTCACGCAATGGCCCATGCTGCGCGCGAACGGGCGCAGGCGGTGCGGATCGGGATAACCGGGTCGGTCGGCAAGACCGGGGTCAAGGAAGCGATCTTCCAGGCGCTCGATCGCGCCAGCCGCGGCGCGGCGCACCGCAGCGTTCGCAGCTACAACAACCATGTCGGCGTTCCGCTCACACTGGCGCGGATGCCTGCGCGCAGCCGCTTTGGCGTGTTCGAGATGGGTATGAACCACCAGGGCGAAATCGCCCCGCTGGCCGATCACGTGCGCCCGCATGTTGCGCTGATCACCACGATCGCCCCGGCGCATATCGAGAACCTGGGCAGCATGGAGGCGATTGCGGACGAGAAGGCCTCGATCTTCTCCGGCCTCGTGCCGGGCGGCACAGCGATTATCCCGGCGGACAGCCCGTGGTGCGAACAGATGCGGGCGGTGGCCCGGCGCTATACGGCAAATGTGGTGACCTTCGGCACGAGTGCCAAGGCCGATGTCCGCCTGCTTGATGCCATCCCCAGCGCCAACGGCGGCTCGCTGGTGACAGCAGACCTTGGCGCCATCCGCCTGTGCTATTCGGTCGCCGAGCCGGGCGAACACTGGATCGCCAACTCGCTGGGCGTGATGGCGGCGGTGCAGGCAGCGGGAGGCGATCTTGGCGCGGCCGGCCTCGCGCTCGCGGAAATGGGCGGGCTAAAGGGCCGCGGCGCACGCCACCAGATTGCTGCCGCAGGCGGCAAGGCGCTGCTGATCGACGAGAGCTACAACGCCAATCCCGCCTCGATGCGCGCCACGCTGCGCCAACTCGGCCAGACGCCGGCCAGCCGCAGGATCGCGGTGCTGGGCAGCATGAAGGAACTGGGCGACTTTGCACCCAGCTTCCATGCCCAGCTGGCCGAACCACTGGCAGCGGCCCATGTCGACTTCGTGCTGCTGGTGGGCGAAGAGATGCGCGCGCTCGCACGCGAATTGGGGAAAGCGGGTGCGCCGTCGCTTGGCATTACGGCCGGGTTCGCGCATTGCGGAAATACAGCCGAAGCGATCGCGGCGCTCGAGGAATTCGGCATTGCTGCGGGCGATGCCATCCTGGTCAAGGGCTCCAATTCGGTCGGTCTCGGTGCGCTGGTGTCACATTTCACGGGTCAGGCCGGGCCAGGCGGCCAGGGCGGGGCCTAGGATTATCGCATGCTCTACCTGATTGCCGAATGGCTGGGTTTCGAAGGCGTTCTCAACCTCATACGCTACCAGACCTTTCGTGCCGGTGCGACGCTCATCACCGCGCTGTTCTTCGGCCTGCTGATCGGTCCGCGCTTCATCAATCTGCTGCGGGTGCGGCAGGGCAAGGGGCAGCCGATCCGTGCGGATGGCCCGCAATCGCATCTGGCCAAGCGCGGCACGCCCACGATGGGCGGGTTGATGATCCTCGTTTCGCTGACTTTCTCGCTGCTGCTGTGGATGGACCTCACCAATCCGCTGGTGTGGGCCTGTTTCGCGGTGACGATCGGCTTCGGTGTGATCGGTTTCCTCGACGATTACGACAAGGTTTCGAAGGCGAGCCATCGCGGCGTGCCCGGGCGGGTGCGCCTGTTGCTCGAATTCATTGTGGCAGGCGTCGCCTCGTGGATCATCGTCAGCCAGGTCAGCACCAATCTCTACGTGCCGTTCCTCAGCGGCGTTTCGATCCCGCTCGGGCCGTTCTATTTCCTGTTTGCGGCCACCATCATCGTCGGCTTCGGCAATGCGGTGAACCTGACTGACGGGCTCGATGGCCTGGCAATCATGCCGGTGATCATAGCCGCGGGCACATTCGCGATCATCGCCTACCTCGTCGGCCGGACCGACTTTTCGGCCTATCTTGGCATTCCCTACGTGGCCGGAGCGGGCGAACTGGCG
>JBMSNZ010000188.1:0-3598 GCA_049421965.1 Erythrobacter sp. | reverse complement strand
GCCCGAGATCGAGATCGGTCTCGGCCCCGTCATCGGTCACATAGACCTCACCGTGCTGATAGGGGCTCATTGTCCCCGGATCGACATTCAGATAGGGGTCGAACTTGCGAATGCGGACCTTGTAGCCGCGCGCCTGCAGCAAAGCACCGAGGCTTGCCGCCATGAGACCTTTTCCGAGCGAGGAGACCACGCCGCCGGTGATGAAAATATACCGCGCCATGGGAGTCGGGCCTTAAGCGGTGAAACGGGGGTGGCGCAAGCGATTCGGGCTGCGGGAGGCCCCGCAATCCACAATCAGTTGCGTGCGATGTGCTTATTCGGCCGGAACGGAGAGCGGATCGGTTGCCGGGGCAGCCGGGGCCGCTTCGCCAACAGGTGCGGCACCACCGGCCGGAGCCAGCGGATCGGCCGCAGGTGCCAGCGGGTCAATCGGCGCAGCCGGTGCAACGGTGCGATCAAGCGTGGTGCTGATCTCGTCGCCGCCCGTGGTCTCCACAGCGACCGCCGCCAGCGTGATCGACAGGACAACGAATGCGATCGCCAGCCAGCGGGTCGAACGGGTCAGGAAGTCTGCCGCGCCGCGCGCGCCCATCAGCCCGCCCGGGCTTCCGCCGATGCCCAGGCCGCCGCCTTCCGAACGCTGCATCAGGATCACACCCACCAGTGCGGCGGCTACGAGCGCCTGGACGACAGTTAAGAACAGGAAGAGCGACATGGATTTCCACTTTCGATTGCTGGCCCGCATTTAGGGCCGCGAAGGCTTTTGAACAAGGGTGCTGGCAGACCTGCGATGCGGCACTACCCGTCCAGCGCGTCTCCGGCGGCTAAGGCAATGCCCATGAAGCTGTCCGCGGTGAGGCTGGCACCGCCCACCAGCGCCCCGTTCACTTCCTCCGCACCAAGGATCGCCTTGGCGTTCTCGGGCTTGACCGAACCGCCATAAAGAATGCGCACCGCGCTGCCCTGCGCTTCCCCGAAAAGTTCTACCAGCAGGCGGCGGATCTCCCGGTGCATGGCGGTGATGTCTTCGGGTGTGGCATTCTGCCCCGTGCCGATCGCCCAGATCGGCTCGTAGGCCACGGTGAGCCGCTCGCCGGCATCCGCCATAGCGGGCAGCGACGCACGCAGCTGTGCAGTCACAAACGCCACAGCATCTCCGGCCGCACGGGTGGCGGCATCCTCGCCGCAGCACATGATCACGCGCATTCCCGCATCAAGCGCGGCCTGCGCCTTGCTGCGCACCAGTTCGTTGCCCTCGCCATGGCCCTGGCGGCGTTCGCTATGGCCCACGATCACGAACTTGGCGCCGGCATCGGCCAGCATGGTCGCGGATATGTCGCCCGTGAAGGCGCCGTCGCTGCCCGGGTGGCAATCCTGCGCCCCCACGCCGATCTGCTCGACTTCGCGATGCACCGCGTGAATCAGCGTGAACGGCGGCGCCAGCGCAACCTCGACCTTCATGTGCCGCTGCGCCGCACGATCGATCGCGCGCGCTTCCGACAGCATGGCGCGCGTGCCGTTCATCTTCCAATTGCCAACGATATAGGGCCGACCGGCCATCATGCATCCTGTCTGTTGCGAATCCGCTGGCGCCTATAGGCACCGGGAGGGCGGGTCCGCTAGCGGAGGTTCGCGATCCAGTCAAAACCGTTTGTCACCTGTTGCGGCAACACCTCAGGCCGGATAAAGCGCGGGCCAATCCTTTCCGGCCCGCCTTGCGCGGGTGCAGCCATTGCGGGTCCCGCGCCACATGATCAGTTTCATTCGCAGTTTCTTCGGTTCCAAGCTCGGCCTTGCGGTTACTCTCGGCTTCCTGGGGCTGATCGGCTTTGCCTTTGCCGCCAGCGATGTGGCCAATACCGGGAGCCTTGGCGGTATTTCGGCCGGGGACAATGTGGCCGTGGTGGGTGACCGCAAGATCGGCAATGGCGATTTTTTCCGCACGGTGAATTCCTCGGTGGAGCAGCTCCGCCGCGATAATCCCACCATCACAATGCCCGCCTTCGTCGCGCAGGGCGGCATCGACAGCGTGATGCAACAGATGATCGACCGCTATGCAGTGGGCGCCTATGCGGAAGAGCATGGCCTTCGGGCGGGCGAAAACCTGATCAACAGCGAGATCCTCCAGATCAGCGCTTTCCGCGGGCCCGACGGCAATTTCAGCAAGGATGCGTTCCAGGCGGCGCTGCGCCAACAGGGCGTGACCGAGGCGCTGCTGCGGCAGGACATTGCCGACAGCCTGCTGGCCCGGCAGCTGATCGTGCCGGCGCTGAGCGGGGCGCATATGCCGCAGAAACTGGCAGCACGCTACGCCTCGCTGCTGCGCGAGCGGCGCGTGGGTGCGGTGGGCTTCCTGCCCGCTGCCGCCTTCGCGCCGACGGGTGAGCCTTCCGCCGCGCAGCTCGATGCCTTCTACAAAGCCAACCGGGAGGATTATGTCCGCCCCGAACGCCGGGTGCTGCGCTATGCGGTTTTCGGGCTCGACAATCTCGATCGCGACGTCACCCCGACCACGGCGGAGATTGCCGCGCGCTACCAGCGGGATCGCGCCAAATATGCCGCGCGCGAAGACCGTGCGCTGACGCAGCTGATCGTGCCGACGCAGGATGCCGCCAATTCCCTGCGCCAGCGGGTGGCCGGCGGCGCATCGCTCGAAGCTGTCGCGCGCGAAGCAGGGTTCAGCACCACGAAACTGGGACCGCTTGACCAGGCCGCCTATTCGGCGACGGCCGGCGCGGATGTGGCGAAAGCGGTGTTTGCGGCGGCACGGGGCAGCATCGCGCAGCCCGCGCGCAGCGCATTGGGCTGGCACGTAGTGCGGATCGATGCGGTCAACCGCATCGCCGAGCGCAGCCTGGCTTCGGTTACCCCGGAAATCACGACCGCGCTGCTGGCCGAAAAGCGCGCCGCCGCGCTCGCCGACCTGAGCGCGCGGGTCGAGGAACAGGTTGCCGAAGGCGTCTCGTTCTCGCAGGTTGCGCAGCAATTGGGCGTAACCGCCGACTCCACCCCACCGCTGACCGCAGATGGCCGGGTGTTCGGCAACTCGACCCAATCGATCGCGCCACAGCTACGCGGCGCGGTCGCCACCGCGTTCCAGATGGAAGAGGGTGAGCCCCAGATCGCCGAGATCGAGCGCGGGGCAACCTACCTGGTCTTCGAAGTTGCCGAAGTTACGCCTTCGGCTGCGCCGCCGCTGGCCGAGATTCGCCCACAGGTCGTGCAGGGCTGGCGCCTTGGCGAAGGAGCCAAGCGCGCGCAGGCTGCAGCCGATCGCGTGATCAAGCGGATGAACGGCGGCAGCTCGTTTGCAGAAGCGCTTGCGGCAGAGAAGGTGGCCCTGCCCGCAGTCGACACCGTCAATCTCGATCGCCAGCAATTGCTCGAACAGGGCCAGCAGATCCCGCCGCCGCTGGCGCTGCTGTTCAGCATGGCCGAAGGTACCACGAAGCGGCTCGAGGCCCCCAACCGGCTCGGCTGGTTCGTGGTCGACCTTGACGATATCCAAACCCCGCAGGTTGCCGCCAACGATCCGCTGATCGCCGCCGCGCGGCAGCAGTTGCGCGGCGCCATCGGCGACGAACTGGCCGCGCAGCTG
>JBMSNZ010000187.1:0-3601 GCA_049421965.1 Erythrobacter sp. | reverse complement strand
TCCTCGCGGGCGCGCTTCCTCATCGCAGCGTATGCCGCTTCCAGCTTCGCGTTGGTTTCAAGCCACACCGCATCGGCGCCGTGTTCGCGCGCGAACTCCAGCAGGCGTTGCATGATCGCCGAGCCGATCCCGCTGCGCTGCGCGGCAAGGTCGGTCGTCATCTTGATCACCTCGAACCAGCTCCGCCCGTCTTGCGGCGGATGCGCCGCGGGCAGGATCGCCCCTGTGCCCACCGCCCAGCCATTGGCATCGGCAATCGCGATGAAGCCACCCTTGTCGAGGATCGCGGTCTGCGGGTGCTCAAGCTGGCGCAGATCGGATTCCTCAAGCTCGAACAGCTCTTCGATCCAGCGTTTGTTGAGCGCGGCAAAGGCCGGGGCATCGGCGGGCCGGAAGGGTCGGATGATCCAGTTGTCAATTGCCATTGCCCGCTCCTCGTCCCGCCTGTCAGAAACTCTCGTTCACGAAGTCGATTTCGCGCACGCCGCGCTCGCGCCGCGCCGCATCCACCAGTTCGCGCAATTGCTCGCGCCGCTCCTGCGCCATCGGCACATGGCGCAGCACCAGCTGGTGGTTGCGCGTTGTCTCGTCGCTCGAGGTGATCTGGATCGTGCCGATCCCAGCGATCTGGTTAAGCAGGCTGAAGTCCATTCTGATGTCCTTCACCCGGTAGAGTTCGACCTCGTCGATGCTTTTCATGATGATGCCGCGCCGCACCACCAGCCGCTGATTGGTTAGCTCGAACTTCTCACTCATCACCTGGAGCCATTTCCACCCCACGATCGCCAGCGCGAGCGCGCTCAGCAGCAGCGGCCACGGGCCGAAATCGCCAGCCGAGCCGATCAGCAGCACCAGCCCGGCGAGGCCCAGCAACATTGTACCAAGGCCTGCTGCGGTTCCCACCAGCCAGCGCCCGAGCGACGAGCGGAACGAGTCGTTGATCTTCTGCATAGGCTCTCCCTCCTGTGTCTATTCCGCTCCGGGAAAATTCACCAGCACATCATAGGCGGCCGGATCGCCGATCCCCGCCAGTTTCCCGCCGCGCCGCAGCAGGAAGGCATGGCGCACAATCTCGCACTGCTGCTCGATGCCGTAGCGTTCCAGCGGCCATCCCGGTCGAAGCGCATAGTCATAGCGCGCCCACGGCATGCGATTGAGAACGAGGTACCAGGGGCCGCGGGTCTGCACCTGCCACACATGCACCAGTTCGTGGATGAAGAGACCCTGCAGCTCGATGCTGGCGGTGGCGAAATCGTCGCAATAGGCATCGCTGCGCGGGTGGAAGTGCAAATGGCCGCGCGGCGCCATGGTGATATGGCGTGGCTGGAATGGGAACCACTTGCGTCGCCGGATGCGGACTGCGGCATAATCGATCGCCGTGCCGAAAATCGAGCGAGCCAGCGCGACCTCGCCCGGGGTGAGGCCACGTTCGCCGCCGGCCGGGCAGGCGAAAGCGGCCGCTCCAGTCAGAATGGCAGCTGGCTGTTCGCTCAGCGCTCATCCCCCGCAGCACGAACTTCGGCCTCGAAGGATTGTTTGTCCCCACCCGAAACCGTCAGCGTCACCGCGCCCTTGCCGCCGGGCTGCACTTCGGGCGCGAGTTCGAACACCATCACGTGATAACCGCCCGGTTCGAACGCGATCTTGGTGCCCTTGGTCAGCGCGATCGGCATCGATTCGCCCATCTGCATCATGCCATTGTTGTCCGCATAGGCGTGCAGCATGGCTTCCTTCGCCTGGGTCACGTCGGCGCGGCGGATCGAAAGGCCCCGGTCACCCTCATAGGCGAGATCGAAATAGACCGCAGCCGGGTTACCGGCGACCGGAGGAAGCACGAGACGCGCGTTGGTGACTGTCAGCCCGGCGATGCCTTCCGGTGCTGTCTCGGCAGCAGGTTCGGCCTGTTCACCGCACGCGGCGAGGGTGAGGCTGGACGCAGCGAGCAGGGCAGCAGCAATTCGGGTAAGATGCATCGGGGGAATCTCCTGTTGGGACAGCGCTAAAAACTAGGGCCGCGGTTCCCTTGTGCCAAGCGAAACCGCACCTATATCACCCGCATAACACACCGGACGGACTGAGCCGCCGAGCTGCTTTGCCTCTTATCGGAAAGCACAATGCGCGGTGTCCAAGAACTGAATGGATGGGAATAGAATGGCCAAAGTTATCGGTATCGACCTCGGCACCACCAACTCCTGCGTGTCGGTCATGGATGGGGGCAAACCCAAGGTAATCGAGAATTCGGAAGGCGCGCGCACCACGCCGTCGATCGTCGCCTTCACCAAGGATGGTGAGCGCCTGATCGGGCAGCCGGCCAAGCGCCAGGCCGTGACCAATCCCGATAACACCATTTTTGCCGTGAAGCGCCTGATCGGCCGCCGGTTTGACGACCCCATGACCAAGAAGGACATGGAACTGGTCCCCTACAACATCGTCAAGGGCAAGAATGGCGATGCCTGGGTCAAGGCCGGGAGCGAAGACTATTCGCCCAGCCAGATTTCGGCCTTCATCCTGCAGAAGATGAAGGAAACCGCGGAAAGCTATCTCGGCGAAACCGTAACCCAGGCGGTGATCACCGTTCCGGCCTACTTCAACGACGCGCAGCGCCAGGCGACCAAGGACGCCGGGCAGATCGCGGGCCTTGAAGTGCTGCGCATCATCAACGAGCCGACCGCGGCCGCGCTCGCCTATGCCCTCGAGAAGGACGATGGCAAGACCATCGCGGTCTACGACCTTGGCGGCGGCACCTTCGACGTTTCGATCCTCGAGATCGGCGATGGCGTGTTCGAAGTGAAGTCGACCAATGGCGACACTTTCCTCGGCGGCGAGGACTTCGACAGCACCATCGTCGAATACCTGGCGGACGAGTTCAAGAAGAAGGAAAACATGGACCTGCGGGCAGACAAGCTCGCGCTCCAGCGGCTTAAGGAAGCTGCGGAAAAGGCCAAGATCGAGCTGTCGAGCTCGGCCCAGACCGAAATCAACCTGCCCTTCATCACCGCACGTATGGAAGGCGGCAGTTCGACTCCGTTGCACCTCGTCGAAACGCTGACCCGTTCGAAGCTCGAACAGCTGGTGGGCGATCTCATCAAGCGCACGCTCGAACCCTGCAAGAAGGCGCTCGCCGATGCCGGCATCGACAAGAGCGCGGTCGACGAAGTGATCCTGGTCGGCGGGATGACCCGCATGCCCAAGGTGCGCGAAGTGGTCGAGGAATTCTTCGGCAAGAAGCCGCATACCGGCGTCAACCCCGATGAAGTGGTGGCGATGGGCGCGGCTATCCAGGCCGGCGTGCTGCAGGGCGACGTCAAGGATGTGCTGCTGCTCGATGTGACCCCGCTGTCGCTCGGCATCGAAACGCTGGGCGGGGTGTTCACCCGCATGATCGATCGCAACACCACGATCCCGACCAAGAAGACGCAGGTCTATTCGACCGCCGAGGACAGCCAGCAGGCGGTGACGATCCGCGTGTTCCAGGGCGAGCGTGAAATGGCCGCCGACAACAAGCTGCTGGGCCAGTTCGATCTTGTCGGCCTGCCCCCGGCGCCGCGCGGCGTGCCGCAGATCGAAGTCACCTTCGACATCGACGCCAACGGCATCGTGC
>JBMSNZ010000186.1:0-3613 GCA_049421965.1 Erythrobacter sp. | reverse complement strand
CTTGGCGATGGGGAAGCCCGTCGCCTTGGAGGCGAGCGCGGAGGAGCGCGAGACGCGCGGGTTCATTTCAATCACGATCATGCGGCCGTTGTCGGGATTGACCGCGAACTGCACGTTCGAACCGCCGGTCTCCACCCCGATCTCGCGCAACACCGCGATCGAGGCGTCGCGCATGATCTGGTATTCCTTGTCGGTCAGCGTCAGCGCCGGGGCGACGGTGATCGAATCGCCGGTGTGGACGCCCATCGGATCGACATTCTCGATCGAACAGATGATGATGGCGTTGTCCTTGCGGTCGCGCACCACCTCCATTTCGTATTCTTTCCAGCCGAGCAGCGATTCCTCGATCAGCACCTCGGTGGTGGGTGAGGCATCCAGCCCCTCGCGCACGATCCGCTCGAACTCGGCCTTGTTGTAGGCGATGCCCCCACCGGTGCCGCCCAGCGTGAAGCTGGGGCGGATGATCGAAGGCAGCCCGGTGTGTTCGAGCACCGCAAAGGCTTCTTCCACCGTGTTGGCGATGCCGCTGCGCGCGCTTTCCAGCCCGATCTTGTCCATCGCCTCGCGGAAACGCTGGCGGTTCTCGGCCTTGTCAATCGCATCGGCATTGGCGCCGATCATGGTCACGCCATATTTCTCGAGCGTGCCGTTGTTGAACAGCGCGAGCGCGCAATTGAGCGCGGTCTGCCCGCCCATGGTGGGCAACAGCGCATCGGGCCGTTCCTTGGCGATGATCTTCTCGACGATTTCGGGCGTGATCGGCTCGATATAAGTGGCGTCGGCAAACTCGGGATCGGTCATGATGGTGGCCGGGTTCGAATTGACCAGCACCACGCGATAGCCCTCTTCCTTCAGAGCCTTGATCGCCTGGGTGCCGGAATAGTCGAACTCGCAGGCCTGGCCGATGATGATCGGGCCGGCGCCGATAACGAGGATCGAGGAGATGTCAGTGCGTTTGGGCATTTAGTACGTCTCGTCTTTCCGAATTTCCCAAGGAGTAGCCATCAAGCCCGCTGCTGCAGACAATGCCCTGTCACAGCGAAGGGGCACCGTCTCAGTCATTTCTTGCCGCCCGGATCGCGTCTGCTTCCTTGGCGGTTATGCGCGTGAAACCCTGCGCCACCAGCCAGTCGGTAAGGCATGCCATTCCGCCCGCCACGCCGTCTCCCTGATAGACGAGCTGCATAAGTACCCTTGAGATGAGCAGATTGCGTATAAACTCGCGGCTCACCTGGTTCATTGCCGGGTCGCTGCCAAGGCCTGCTTGCTCGGCCAGCTTGCCAACCTGCAGATCGAGCGCCGCTTCTTCGGTCTCGGTGGCCGGAAGCACGCGATAACGCTCTTCACTCACCACCAGCGCATCGATTTCGAGTCCGCAGTTGCCGGCCTGATCGAACACTGGGTTGGATTGGCCATCGCTCCACAGCACGCGTCCGTCGAACAGCTGCGCCTCACCCGCAAGAGCGGGCTGCGCGCAAAGGCCGAGTAGCAGCGCGGCGAGCGTAAAGCGCGCGCCTATCACCCCAGCATCCCCACGAATTTCTCGAACAGGTAGAAGCTGTCCTGCGGGCCGGGTGACGCTTCGGGGTGGTATTGCACGCCGAAGGCCCGCTTGCCCCGGATCGCGATCCCGCAGTTCGAGCCGTCGAACAGGCTGACATGGGTCTGCTCCACCTCGGGCGGCAGCGTGTCGGCATCAACCGCGAAGCCATGGTTCATGCTGGTGATTTCCACCAACCCGGTGGTTGCGCCCCACCCTTCGCCCACGCGCTGCACCGGATGGTTCGCGCCGCGGTGGCCCTGGTGCATCTTGATGGTTTTAGCGCCCGCCGCCAGCGCCAGCATCTGGTGGCCCAGGCAAATGCCGAACAACGGCATGTCGCGATCAAGCAGGCCTCTGATCACCGGCACGGCATATTCGCCGGTCGCCGCCGGATCGCCCGGCCCGTTGGAAAGGAACACGCCATCGGGCTGCAAGGCCAGCACCTCGTCAAGCGTGGTCCGCGCCGGAACCACCGTAACCCGCACACCGGCGCGCACGAGATTGCGGAAGATATTGTCCTTCGCGCCGTAATCGATCGCCACGACATGCGGGCGCCCCTCGTCCCCGGCTTCGCCATAGCCATGGCCCAGCCGCCAGTAGCTGCCGTGCCATTCCTCCTGATGCTCGCGGGTGACGCGCGGCGCGAGGTCCATGCCCTCAAGCCCCGGCCAATCCTGTGCCCGTTTGAGCAGCGCCGCGAGGTCGAACTTGCCATCAGGCTGGTGCGCGATCACCGCATTGGGCGCGCCGTTCAGCCGGATCCGCCGCGTCAGCGCGCGGGTGTCGATCCCGGAAAGCCCGATCTTGCCATTGGCCGCCATCCACTCGGTAAAGCCCTGCAGGCTGCGGAAGTTCGATGGCCGGGTCACGTCTTCACGCACCACGCAGCCCACCGCACCTTCGACCCGGCTTTCGATATCCTCAGGGTTCGCGCCGACATTGCCGATATGCGGGAAGGTGAAGGTCACGATCTGCGCGGCATAGCTGGGATCGGTCATCACTTCCTGATAGCCGGTCATCGCGGTGTTGAAGCACACCTCGCCCACCGCGCTGCCGGTGGCACCGAAGCCGCGCCCCCAGATCACCGTGCCATCGGCGAGAACGAGGCAGCCCGTCGCACCCTTTGGTTGCGCAGGACGAGAGGCAGCAGAAGCCATTCGGGCTCTCCGAGTCAGGGGTTACCGGCGATGTCGCTAAGTCCCAGCCGCTAGCCATGCGGTGCGGGCGCGTCAACCGCGCCTGCGAGAAATATCGACTAATCGGGGCACAATTCCCATTTTCCCGATTTGCGCCTATCTGCCCGCCCGAAACCAGACAAAAGGGACCGATTCCATGCTCCGCGACGATATCAAGGCCGCCACCATTGCCGCCATGAAGGCTGGCGAGAAGGATCTCGATCACGCCGCCCACCGCCGTGGAGGACAGGTTCGAGAAGGCGAAGCTATTGCCGTTCAGCCGCAGCGTACCGCCGTCGATCGTCATCGGCCCGGTGCTGAACGCGTTCGCGTTGGATGCGAGTACGACGGCTAGGCCGATGCCGCCAGAGATGCGCGTCGCTGCGTAATTCGGAGCGACGGGCGAGCCGACGGTGATGATTGAGGCGGCGTTGCGGCCGAAGAATTCCAGCTCGTACGGCCCGTTCACCGGACCCGCGAGGTTGCCCGATTCGCCGTCGAACGCGCCGACGCGCGCGTTGTTCGTCAGCGTCAGCGTTCCCGCGAAAGTCGCGCCGCTGCGGAAACGGATCGCGCCGTGGTTGGTCACGGAATCAAAGAAGCCGGCGCCCGCGGCAGTCACCGGGTTCGTGTAGGTGCCCGCGTTCTGCAGCCAGAGCTGGCCGCTTCCGTTGATGCCGTCACCCGCGATCACGTTGATCGCGCCGTTGCCCAGTGCTGCCGTGTTCAGCGGCTGCAACCGCGCGCCGAGGATGTTGACCGTGCCCGTGAAGCCGGAGTTGTTATTCGTCGGCTGATACGCCGCCTGATTGTTCGCGCCCACGCCGAAGTAGTTTAGCGTGCCAGCTCCCGAGATCGTGTTCGAAAGCACATAAGGCGCACCACCGCCATCCGC
>JBMSNZ010000185.1:0-3656 GCA_049421965.1 Erythrobacter sp. | reverse complement strand
AGGCGAATATGCAAGGCGCTTTCCCGAACGAGGAGAGGAAATCCATCGCGCCGTAGCCGAACTCGCCGAGGCGCGCCGGATTCGCCCTGCGATTGACCGCGTGCTGCCGCTCAGCCGCTGGCGCGAAGGCTTCGACGCCATGGCGAGCCGGCAACTGGTCGGGAAAGTCGTGTTCGAGCCCGGCACCTAGAGTGCGCCGGGTATTGATTGCATCAAACCGCGCACTCCAGATTCTTGTTTTGCCGTGATTTCCGAGCCGCCAGATGATTCCATCTGGCTCGAAATCACTCTAGCCCAGCAGCACAAAGCCCGCGAAAGCACCCACGCCGGCAAGGCTGCTGCCGATGGTCAGGCGCCGCAACGGTGCCGACTGGAGCCCCATCACCACCCCGCTCGCGACCAGCAGGAACAGCACCACAGCCAGCAACGTGGCATAGGCCTTGAAGAAAGTGCTGCCCTTGGCCTTGTGCAACTGCACCAGCCAGCGGTGCAGGCTCGCTTCCTTCACAGTGACTTCGGCGACCAGCGGATCGTCGGTCGCCTTGACGCTGGCTTCGCTGCGCGCGCCGGTCCATTCGAGCGAGGCCGGCTCGCCCGCCTCGCTGACACTGGCTGAGCCGCTTGGCGCCGGGAGCCCGCGCCGCTCGAGCTCGGCCAGCGCGATCTGCTTGAGCGCAGCCTCGTCTGCCGCCAGCGGCCGGTCCAGGTTCACCGCCACGGTCTCCTCGTGCCAGTCACCCTTGCTGCCCCAAGTGTAGAGCGCCCCGGTCACGAGGAACATGAGCACGGCGGGGAACATGAAGGCGGCGAGGATGAGGTGAAGCTTGGTCAGAAAAAGGCGGCTCATGCGCTTGCGAATCCTGCGTTTATAGATTGCGAATGCCTCGCATTAGCGGATTTTTGGCTCAGGCCAAGCCCCTTTCCGGACACAAAAAAGGCGGCCTCGCAAGGCCGCCTCTCTTGGTTCGGAAGACCTGACGATCAGATCGACGAGATAACCTCGTCCGCCAGCTTGCGGTCGGCATCGGCACCGTGCTTGTCGGCAATCAGCCTGCGAGCTGCCGCCGCCGCAGCGGTCACCGCCGCTGCCTTGACCTGCTCCACGGCTTCACGCTCGGCAGCAGCAATCTTGTCTTCGGCCATGCGCTTGCGACGCTCGACCATCAGCTTGCTGTCAGCCTCGGCCTTGGCCAGGATCTGCTCGGCATCGCGCTCGGCATTTGCCACCATCGCTTCCGCATGCTTCTCCGCTTCGACCAGCTTGGCAGCGTATTCATCGCGCAGTGCTTCGGCTTCGGCGCGCAGCGCCTTGGCTTCGTCAAGCTGCTCGCGGATTGCCTGGATCTTCGCGTCGAGGCCTCCGGTGATTAGCCCGGGGACCTTTTGCCACAGGAAGATGCCGACCAGGATCAGCATCGCCAGCGAAACCCACTGGTAATCCTGCAGGCCAAGCGCTGCGGGGCCGGAATGCCCGCCCTCCTCAGCGGCGCCGATCAGCATGAGCAAGATGTCAGCCACGAGCCATTGCCTCCTTCACCGCCGCCTTGGCCGCTGCCGCCGTAACCTTGGCACCGGCCAGCCGGACCACGATCTCCTGCGCGGCCTCGGCAGCGACGGTTTCGACTTCGGCCATTGCGGCGCCACGTGCTTCGGCAATGCGCTGATCGGCTTCGGCCAGCTTGTCGTCGAGCCGCTTCTGTGCTGCGGCGACCTTCTTCTCGGTCTTGGCCGCCGCATCCGCCTTGGCCTTGGCAATCAGTGCCTGAGCCTTGGCGTGGTTTTCGGTCTCGCGCAGGCGCCAGTTTTCTTCCTGCTCGTGCGCCAGATCGCGCGCAACCTGCGCCGCAGCCAGATCGTCGGCGATCTGCTTGTCACGCAGAGCCACGGTTTCCATCACCTTGGGCACCATTCCGCGCCCAATGACGAAGAAGGTGAAGCCGAAAAACACCAGCAGCCAGAAGACCTGGCTGGCATAGGTATCGGCAAGCTGCGCTATCTGAGGCATGCGTCGGGTCCGAAATTCAATCCGTCAGGAAACACCATGCCGGCCGGCACCATGCCGACCGGCCGATGTTGCATGTCGTCAGGCGACGAAGATCAGGATCATCGCGACGACGAAGGCCAGCAGGCCCAGAAGTTCCGCCGCGGCGAAGCCGATGAACAGGCGGCCCTGCTGGCCGTCTGCTGCGCCCGGGTTGCGCAGAGCCGATTCGAGGAACGAACCGAACACGTTACCCACGCCGATGGCGGCCATGCCGGCACCGATCGCTGCGAGGCCCGCACCGACGAGCTTGGCTGCTTCTGCTTCCATTTGAAAAACTCCTTGAGATCAAAACTGTTGGTTGAAGGACGAAACTCTTAGTGAAGGTTCTCTGCGTCGTTGATGTAGAGCGACGTCAGCAGAGCGAAAACATAGGCCTGGATCCCGGCCACGAGGATTTCCAGCGCGCTGATGGCGACCATCAGGACCAGGCTGGGCACACCGATAAAGCCGCCATATACCGCGCCGGCGTTGACGCTGCCGATCACGAAGCTGGCCAGCACCTTGAGCAGCACGTGGCCCGCCATCATCGCCACGAACAGTCGCAGCGCGAGGCTGAACGGGCGCACGAGGAACGAGATCAGTTCGATCGCGGGGATCAGCCAGATCAACCACAGCGGGGTGCCATGCGGCACGAACAGGCTGAAGAAATGCAGGCCATGCTTCCAGAAGCCCACGATCAGCACGATCGCAAAGCTCAGGATCGCCAGCACGCCGGTGACGGTGAAATGGCTGGTGAATGTGAAGGGATGCAAGCCCAGCACGCCGATCGGCAGCAGGCCCAGCAGGTTCGCGAACAGGATGAACATGAACAGGCTGAAGATATAGGGCACATATTTGCGCCCTTCCTTGCCCACGTTTGCTTCCAGCATGTCGTCGATGAAGCCGGTGAAGCTCTCCACCGCCATCTGCCAACGGCCAGGCACCAGCTGGCGCTTCATACCGCCAGCCACGAACGCCCACAGCACCACGGTGGTGATGAGCATCCACAGCGCCGAATTGGTGAACGCGATGTTGTAGCCCGCGAGTTCCCATCCGCCCGAGCCGAACAGCGGCTCGATCGCGAATTGCTTCATCGGGTCGACCTTGCCTTCTTCGGCTGCCACGATCGTGTGTGTCCCTAACGCTTGCTAAACCCGGCGCGCCGCTAGCGATCCTCTGATGGTGGATCCTTTGGGCGCACGCTCGCTGCTCGAATGATGTTCCTGAAGGCGACAATGATCCCCAGGAACAGCATCACCAACAGGCCCCAGGGCGCTGTCCCGGCAAAGCGATCGATCACCCAGCCGATGACAAAACCACCGAAAATCCCGCCGAGCAGATCCGCCAGCACCCGGTTGCCCATGCGATAATCCGCATCGACACCTTGCACCTGCGGCCGGTTGCGTTCCTCTTCACGCTCGCGTGCGGCCTTGAGCCGCGCTTCGAGCGCGTCGATCCGCGCATCCTCGGCATTGGATTCCCGGGCGGGTTTCTCGTCGCTCATGCCAGCCTCCAGGTGATGGAACGCGCGGCACAGGCAGAGGTGCCCGCCGAGGGCGCCGCCCCCTTAGGCGGGGGTTAGGATCAAGTCAACCGGTGTATCGGGGTTTGCCGCCGCAATTTGCCGCAGTGC
>JBMSNZ010000184.1:0-3672 GCA_049421965.1 Erythrobacter sp. | reverse complement strand
CGAAACTCGTTCGGCCGGAACCCCACTGAACAGGTCAAAGTCGACCGCGTTCAGCGCAAGAATGACGACTAGGAAGGCGATCGCAAGGACTCCGATGCCCGAAAAGGTATCCATCACCGCCACCGCCTTGAGCCCACCGGTGATGGTATAGATCGCCGCGATCACTGCCATCGGCGCGGCGAGCCAAATCAGCGGCCAGTCGAGCCCGAACATCGATTTGAGGAACAGACTACCCGAATAGAGAGCGGCCGGCAGATAGATCAGGATATTGCCGAGCAGAAAGATCGCCGATATCACCGTCCGGATACTGCCTCCGCTGTAGCGCCGCTCGAGCAGTTCGGTCACTGTGGTGCAATTGTTGCGGTAATAGATCGGCACGAACACGAAGGCCAGGATCAGCAGGCCGACGAATCCGCAGATCTCCCACCAGGCCAAC
Organism: Erythrobacter sp.; assembly: GCA_049421965.1. Lineage (GTDB taxonomy): Bacteria > Pseudomonadota > Alphaproteobacteria > Sphingomonadales > Sphingomonadaceae > Erythrobacter. The sequence goes on along the minus strand of JBMSNZ010000184.1, from coordinate 3,236 downwards.
AGCAGCATCTGGTTGCCGTTCATCCCAACCAGTTGCTCGGTCGACAGGTTGGTGAGGGTGATAGAGCCCGCGACATAGAGCCAGGACAGCCCCCCGCCAGCCAGGAACACGTCCTTGCCCGATCCGTCATGATCGCCGCCCGTGCTGCGGACCTTGAACCAGGTGGCAATGCCGATCATGATCGTGATCGCGATGAAAACCGCGACCTGACCTAACCCTGTTGTTGCTTGTTCCACCCGGCCTGCTCCCTGCAATTTGCATCCTCATGCCGCGCCGGCCAAGCACGCACAAGCACAGTAAGCCAGGTCTTTATTGACCATTGTTACAATAAGAGCAAGTATCCTCATCCATGACCGCCAACCCTTCAATCATCTGCTATGAGCAACACGGCACCTGCCTGGTCTTCGACCTGCGCCGCGGAGCTGCGGAGCCGGTCCATATCGGCGCTATATTGCCGGCGGGCGAAAACCTTGAAATGTTGTGCGATGTCAGGCTCCGCGGGCCGCATGCCTCACAGGCTGATCGACCAGCACCGCGATCGATCATGCCACATGTCGGCTGGGGCGACGACGTCCCGCCCGCAGTAGTCCTCAAGGGAGCACAAGGGCCGCTAAGCCTTCGTCTCGAACTCGAGGATGTCGAAGAATTCGCCCAAGGACTCCGCTTTGCCCCTCGCGACGCAGTAAGCGGTCTGAGCCTTGAGGTGATTTGGCTGATCAAGGAATCAGGGTTGATCCAATCGCAGACAAGCCTGACGAACACTTCGACGCAGGCCGTGCAAGTAATCGAACTGGCCTCGCTCGCGCTCCCGCTTCCTTCCTGGGCAAGCCATGCAGTGCGATATGCGGGTCGTTGGGCCGCCGAGATGCAGCAACGGCGCTGCCTGATTGAGCAGGGTGAATTCGGCGGCGCGTCTTTCGGCGGGCGACCAGGATTTTCCGGAGCGAACTGGGTCCGTATCGAATCGGCCGATGCCGGGGAGGATCATGGCAAGGCAATAGCTGCGCATCTCGCCTGGAGTGGGGACCATCGGCTGAGGATTTCCCGCAATGCCGACGGCGACGCCGTGCTGATGATCGCTGCACGGTTTGACCCCGGCGAAATCACACTTGCGCCTGGTGAGACCTTCACCACCCCGCGCGCCATATTCGCGGTGAGCGAGCGCGGGATCGCTGCCACGCGCCAGGCCTTCCATCGCGAGGCTCTGGCGCAAACCGCACCGCACCTTTCTGCTGCAGGCCCGCGCAAAGTCCATATCAACAGCTGGGAAGCGCTGGGGTTCGACCAGTCGCTGCCCATGCTCATGGCATTGGCCGACAGCGCCGCTGCCTTGGGAATTGAACGCTTCGTTCTCGACGACGGCTGGTTCGAGGGCCGGCGCAACGACACCACCAGCCTTGGCGACTGGACGCCCGACAGCGGACTGTTTCCCGAGGGGCTGACCCCGCTGATCCGCCACGTCCAGGGCCTCGGCCTTGACTTCGGCCTGTGGGTCGAGCCCGAGATGGTCAGCCCTGACAGCCGCCTATACCGCGAGCACCCGGATTGGTGCCTGCACTTGCCTAGCCAGCCGCGGCCGACGCAACGCAGCCAACTAGTGCTTGATCTCACTCGCGCCGATGTGGCCGATCATTTGTTCGCAAAGCTTGATGCCTTGCTAGGCAGCAACGCGATTGCCTATCTCAAATGGGACCACAACCGCGAGCTGTTCCCGCTCGCCGGCAAGGGCTATGCGCAGGTCTACGCCCTGTACGCCCTGCTCGACCGGCTACGCGCCGCCCACCCCCGGATCGAGATCGAGACCTGCGCCAGCGGCGGCGGCCGCGTCGACTTCGAAATCCTGCGGCGCTGCAACCGTTATTGGGCAAGCGACAACAATGACGCGGTCGAGCGTCTTCGGATCAACGCCGCTTGGTTCGATTTTTTGCCGCTGGCGATGACCGGAAACCACGTCGGACCAAGCCCGAACCCGATCACCGGCCGGCGACTCGCGATGGATTTCCGCGCCAAGGTGGCGATGTTCGGGCACATGGGTGTGGAAGCCGATCCCGCGGGAATGACTGCAAGCGAACGATCGAACCTTGCTGCCCACATTGCGCTTTACAAGGAATGGCGGGCTGTCCTCCACAGCGGCGAACTTTCGCAACTGACTGACGGGAGCGATGGCCTGTACGGTTGGTTGGCTTTAGCCGACCGGAAGGGCCTCGCGCTGCTCGCGCAGGCCCGCCAGGGTCATTCCTATGACCTGCCCCATGTCCGTTTTCCAGGACTCGACCTTGACGCAAAATACCGCATCAAGCTGCTGGTTCCCTGGCCGAGGGGCGCTGCAAAGGCGCTCGCAAAGCCCGAGATATGGAAGGAAGGGATCACATTATCTGGGCGATCTCTGGCCCAGTTCGGTATCAGCCTCCCGCTATCCAAACCCGAAACAGCATGGCTGGTAGCGCTGGAGCAACTTTAATTCGCCAATAGCACTGTGCGGCGGCGCTATCAGCCCAACGGACGGCTTTGTCAGACCAACATGGCATCACGCGCAAAGGCTTGCTAGCCGCCGGTGATGCCGCGCAAATCCCGAGCCTTGCCGCCCAGCCCGTTCCGGCGCTTCAACTCCTCACCCGAGGTGATCCGCCTGGTCGTTATGATGTACGTCCGCTTTCCGCTGTCGCTGCGGAACGTCGAAGACCTGCTGTTCGAACGCGGCATCGACGTCTGTCATGAGACGGTCCGCTTTTGGTGGAACCGGTTCGGACCCCTGTTCGCCGCCGAGGTGCGCCGCCAGCGGGTAAGCCGGATGTGCGGTTTCCGGCAATGGAGATGGCATCTCGATGAGGTGTACGTAAAGATCAACGGCGAGCTGCTTTACCTCTGGAGGGCGGTCGACCAGGAGGGCGAGATTCTTGAGAGCTATGTGACCAAGACCCGGGACAAAAGGGCAGCGTTACGCTTCATGAGGAAGGCGCTGAAGCGCTATGCCCCTCCGGTCGAGATCACAACCGATGGTCTGCGTTCGTACAAGGCCGCGATGACGCAGCCCGGCAATGCCAACAAACAAGTGATTGGACGCTGGGCCAACAACCGGGTGGAGAACAGTCACCTGCCATTCCGACGACGGGAACGGGCGATGCTCAGGTTCCGACAGATGAAGTCGTTACAGAAGTTCGCCTCAGTTCATGCCAACGTCCATAATCATTTAAACCTCGATAGCCACCTCGTAGATCGCCTGACTTACAAGCCTG
>JBMSNZ010000183.1:0-3678 GCA_049421965.1 Erythrobacter sp. | reverse complement strand
CCGATGGTACCAGCCTCTACAGCTATCGCCTCAGTGGCGGGCTCGGCATGGATTTTGACGGCGGCCGCGGCAATCTGACCGTCTATGGTGGCTATTTTTATGAAAATGGATTGCCAGCCTCGGCACGCGATTACTCTGCGGACGAGAACCGCCTCCCGCTGATCGAGGGCACCGACTTTGCGGGCGATGCCTCGTTCAACAACCGCAACACATTCGGACCGTTTGGCCAGTTCGATATCCAGATCACGAACAACAACCAGACGCCGATCCGCGATGACGACTTCTATTTGCAGCCGAGCAGTTTCACCGGCTGCCGACTTGATTTCGGCAACGGTATCTGCGCCAGGAACGGCGAAACTCCGACCACTGCCGTCCGCTATAACCAGAACTTCGACGGCACGCTGATCAGCAACAAGAAGCGCTACAATGCGATGGCGCTGCTCGATTATGACCTGACCGACAGCATCGAGGCCTATTTCGAAGGCAGCTACTACCGGTCGGAAAATCGCCGCAATATCGAACCCTCCGCCATCCTTGGCGCGACACCTGTCGGCATTTCGCGCACGGCCTACTGGAATCCGTTCGGCCCCACCGGTAGCCCCAATCGCCTGCCTGGCCTGACGGTTCCCTCAGCCGGTGCCAATGTGATCATGGAGCGGTACCGCTTTGTCGACCTTGGTAGTCGCGTGGTCACAGTCGATACCGACAGTTTCCGCCTCGTCGGGGGGCTGCGTGGCAACTTCGGTGCGTGGGATTTCGACACTGGTTTCCTCTACTCGGAAGCCAAGAAGAACGATCTGGAACGCAATCGCGTGTCGATGACACTGATGCAGCAGGCTATCAACCGGACTACTTCGGACGCCTACAACCCGTTCAATGGCGGCTGCATTGACGACCCCGGCAATGGCGACTGCACGCCCAATCCACAGGCAGTGACGGACTCTTTCCGGATCGACGTTTTCCGCAAGGGCGGCACCAGCTTGGCGTTAGCCGATTTCAAGATCAGCCGCGACGACTTGTTTACCTTGCCGGGCGGTGATCTTGGCATCGCCGCTGGCGTCGAATGGCGGCGCGAAACCTTCTTCGACAATCGCGATCCCAGGATCGACGGGACGATCACCTTTACCGACAGCGTGACCGGCGCGTTTGTCGGCAGCGATGTGGCAGGCACCAGCCCGTCGCCCGATACCGGAGGCAATCGTGAAGTCTATTCGGCCCACGCCGAACTGTTCGTGCCGCTGGTAAGCCCAGACATGAACATTCCGCTTGTTGAAGAATTCAACGTCCAGCTGGCCGGGCGTATCGAGCGCTTCACCGATATCGACAAGACTGCCATGGTCCCTCGCGTCGCGGCGTCCTGGACGACATTGCCTGGGCTCACCCTCCGCGGAGCGTGGTCGGAAGGCTTCCGCGCACCGAACCTGGTGCAGGTAAACGACGAAGGAACCACCCGGGTCAACACACGTGACGATTGGGTGATTTGTCAGGCGCAAGTGGAAAAAGGGTTGCTGACCAATCTGGGTGGCTGTCCGGGCCAGAGCACGGCGAGCTTCCGGTCTGGTACGGAGAACCTTACGCCAGAGGACAGCGAGAGCATCAATCTTGGCGTAGTCTTTGAACCGGAATTCATCCCTGGGCTGACGCTGACCGCCGACTACTGGCGGGTAAAGCAAACCGGGCTCGTCGGCACGTTCGGCGATGGTAACGCGATCGCACTCGACCTTCTGCGCAGGCTCAATGGAACCACGAATCCGAACGTCATCCGGGCGGCACCGACGGACGAAGAAATCACCCTTTTCACCGGCACCAGCCTTGCGCCTGCAGGTAAAATCATTCGCGTGATCGACCCATACCTCAACCTTGACAGCCGAGTGTCCAAGGGTTGGGACTTCGGCCTGTTCTATCGCGTGCCCGATTTCGGGCTTGGCAAGTTCCGGCTACGCTTCAATGCCGCTCAACTGAAAAGCTTTGTCCAAACGGCTAATCCTGAAGGCCAGGAAATCGTCGACGCCATAGCAGATGGCACCTTGCCGCTCGATGCCTTCCCGGACGGATTGGGGCAACTGCTAGAGCTGGATGGGCGGCCGAAGTGGCGGTTCAGCGGCTCGGTAAACTGGGAAAGTGGCCCGGTCGACGTCGGCCTGTTCGGCCAATATGTCGGCAAGGTCTGGGATAGCAGCGTCACCCGCGACGTGCTGATCGACACGGATGATCCGAACGGCAATTTCTGGCGCGTGGACGACATGTTCACGGTGAACTTCTCAATCTCCTATTCGATCGAGAATGACACTCCGCTGGACGGCACCCGGTTGCGGTTCGCGATCAACAATCTCTTCGACAAGGATCCGCCGTTGGCCGACCAGCAGTACGGCTATTACAGTGAACTGCATTCGCCGCGCGGACGCATTTTCCATGTCGAACTGCGTAAGGAGTTCTGAGAGGCAACGCATCATGCAGATGGGAATGCGGCATTTGCTGGTCGCATTGGCACTCGCGACAGGGGCATGCTCTTCAGGCATGCCCCCTTTCTTGCAGATTGGCTCGCGTCCGGTCGAAACGGCGTGTTCGACTGGTTCGGCAAGGATCAGCTTCGATTTCGAGGCAGCCTCTTTCTCGCGTTGCGTGATCCATGGCGAGCGCGAGTTCTCGGTTCTCGTGACCCCGGAACACCTGCCTCCCATCAATCCCAGCCCTTGGTATGCGTTTCGCTATGAGGCGGGCAAAGGTGCCGATGTAACGGTGCATGTGCACTATCTTGCGGCCAAGCACCGTTATCGACCGATCTTGAGTGATGGCTCCGTAACCAGCCAGCTAGAGGTCGAGACCAGTAACGAAGGCAAATCTGCAAAGCTGGTCTTGCCACCCGGGCGGGCGATTGTCAGTGCCCAGGAAATCGTCGACGCTGCCCATTACCGCAAGGCATTGCGACATTGGGCTGCCGGGCGCGATGCGCAGCGATTTGTTATCGGCCGATCGCATGATCGCAGAGATATCGTCGGTGTACGCATCGGTCGTGTGGATGCCCCGCGGCTTGTAGTCCTGCTTGGCCGCCAACACCCGCCAGAAGTTACAGGGGCGATTGCGATGGAGGCCTTCGTTGACCGGGTTGCGGAGATGGTGGAGGCCGATGCGCAGTTGGGCCAACGCTACCAGTTCGCAGTTATCCCGCTCGTCAATCCGGATGGTGTCGCGCGGGGGAATTGGCGAGCCAACCTTGGCGGCAAGGATCTCAACCGCGATTGGGGCCATTTCACCCAGCCAGAAACGCAAGCGGTCAAGCGATGGCTCGATGCGCTGCCCGCTGGAGTGAAAGTTGCGGCCATGCTCGATTTCCATTCGACCAATCGCAACCTATTCTATGTTCAGGGAAACGAAGCGAGCGAACGGGAAGAGCGCTTTCTGAATGCATGGCTGAGTGGCAGGGAAAATGCCCTGCCTGACTATCCCTTCACGATCGAGCGGCGCGATGCCAATCCCGGTGGCGGCACAACCAAGAACTGGTTTCACAGCAACTTTGGCGTGCCCGCCTATACCTACGAAGTGGGCGACAATTCGGATCGCGCCAGTATCCGTTCGGCTGCCAGAGCATTGGCGAGTGCCTTGCCCGAGGCACTCGAAGAACTGGAGCGATAGCCAGGCACCCCGCCTCAGCGTGCAGCAATCAATTCTGCAGCTGCA
>JBMSNZ010000182.1:0-3702 GCA_049421965.1 Erythrobacter sp. | reverse complement strand
CCGCCAATCCGGCGACGGGCCAGATCCGCGTTACGGTAACCCTGGTAGGGCGCGCCTTCCTCGCAGGTGGCGGCCTGTCCGATACACGCACCCAGTTCGGCCAGTTCGGCGGCGACGCAGGGATTAACGGTTCAGTCCAGTCATTCGGCGCACCGATGAACCGCTTGCCTGACAACAGCGTGGGCGGCGATTTCGGCGGCTGGTTCTTCGGGCCACAAGGCCGCGAGGCCGCCTTCGCCTTCCAGTACACCGGCAATGATGGCAGCGGGAACCGGATGACCACTGCCGGTGTGATCACGGCGCGACGCTAGCCACTTCCACCACGCCCGTCTCTTCGCTAGCAGGCGCATGACGCCAAACAGGGGAGAGACGAGTGAGCGGAAATCCGGACCAGACCTATGGGGAAGTCGTGCTGGGGCGGCGCTCGATCCGCGGCTATCTCGACAAGCCGGTTCCGCGCGCGCTGATCGAGGAAATTCTGGCGCTCGCGATGCGCTCGCCAACCTCGATGAACACCCAGCCCTGGTACTTCCATGTGATTACCGGCGAACCGCTCGACCGGATCAGGCGCGGGAACACCGAGCGGATCCTGGCTGGTGAGCCCGACAGCCGCGAATTCCGCCGCGGCCATGCTTTCGCAGGGGTCCACCGCGAGCGGCAGGTCGAATGCGCGAAACAGCTGTTCGGAGCAATGGGCATCGCGCGGGACGACGCGGAGCGCCGGCAGGACTGGGTGCTGCGCGGCTTCCGCCAGTTCGATGCGCCGGTCTGTGTGATCGTCACCTATGACCGCGAACTGGCCGACAGCGACGACACCGCCTTCGATTGCGGCGCGGTCACCACTGCCCTCGTCAATGCCGCATGGAGCCGCGGACTTGGCTGCGTGATCAATTCGCAAGGCATTATGCAAAGCCCGGTGGTGCGCGAACATGCCGGCATTCCCGATGACCAGGTGATCATGAAAGCGGTGGCGCTGGGCTGGCCCGATCCCGATTTCCCAGCCAATGCGGTCTACACCCACCGCAAACCGGTGGCCGAGGCCGCGCGTTTCGTGGGCTTCGACTGAGCATGTGCTTTGGCGGCAACGGCTCGCCGTATTCCGGCAACGTTAAATCCGCCTAACCTTGACCGTTCGGCAGCTTTTAAGCCTATATTGCGACTGGGGGCATGAAAGCCCGCCGCAAAGGCGGTCTCATGCAAGGAAGAAAGAGGAACTCATGCGCAAGCTCATGATCTCAAGTTCGCTGGCCGCATTGGCACTGGCTGGTATGTCCACCGTCAGGGCGCAGGATGCCGATCCGGTCGATCCAGCCGAGCCTGTGGAGGAAACCTCCAATGGCGCGATCGTGACCCGCGAGGACATCACCGAGGAACGCGAAGTCCTCGACGAGGAAGGCAATCCGGTTCTCGACGAAGCGGGCAATCCCGTCACTGAAACCGTGACCACGGGCTTCACCCAGACAGTCGAAACCCCCTCAGGCAATATTCACACCATCACCAAGGAAGAAGGCAGCCGTGCGATCGTGACGCATGAGCGGCCCGAGCGGATGGCCCGCGCGGAAAAGCCGGAACGTCCCGAAAAGCCAGAGAAGCCGGAAAAGCCCGAGCGTCCGGAAAAGCCGGAAAAGCCTGAACGTCCGGAAAAGCCCGGCCGTCCCTGACCCTTCAGTAACCCGACGGACGGGCCGCGCGGTGCATTTGGCTGCCGCGCGGCCTTTCCTGTAAACGAGAAGCATCGGATCCGATCATGAACAAGACCACCTTCGCGCTCCGCATCGCCTTGCCTGCTGTGGTGGCGCTTGCCACTGTCCCGCTCGCCGCAGAGGATTATGTCCAATTCAGCACCGGAATCGATTACTCTTCGGGCGACTATGGCGATGTGGCCGACACCGAAATGCTCGCCATCCCCTTCAGCCTGAAGTACCAGGCCGATGATTTCTACCTGCGCGCTTCGGTGTCCTATCTCGACGTGAAGGGCCCTGACGGCCTTGTGCCAGGCGAAGGTGGCGTCACCCCGGGAACTCCGGGTGGCGCGATCACCTCGCGCAGCGGGATCGGCGATGTGAACCTTGCCGCGGGCTACAGCCTGTTCCTTGGCGGTCGCACCTATTTCGATGCCGTTGCCAAGGTAAAACTACCGACCGCTTCGGAATCGAAGTTCCTCGGCACCGGCAGCACCGATTTCACCCTGCAGGGCGAATTGCTTCAGGGGCTGAGCGATCAGGTCAGCATCGGCTTGATCGGCGGGCGGCGCTTCAACGGCTCGAGCGACCTGTTCCAGCTTGAAGACGTGTGGCTGGCAGGCGGCGGCCTCTACTACACTGGCGAGGCGGTCACGCTCGGCCTCGACTACGAGTGGCGCGAAGGCTCGACCGCCACCGCGCCCGACATCAGCGAGGCCACCGCCTCGCTCACTTACAAGCTCAACGATGCGCTGCGGCTGCAGGGCTATGGCTACACCGGCTTTGCCGATGGCAGCCCCGATCTCGGCGGCGGCCTGCAGCTGCTTTATCGTTTCGGGCAGTAAGCCGTAACCTGGGCTATATAAGTCGATGCCCCCGGGCCTGCCCCGGGGGCACGAAGCCTATCTGAGGCTCACCACATTGTCGGCATCAGGGCGCGCCCGATCGCCGCGATAGAGGCTCATCATTGGCTCGTCGGCGACTTCGACCTGCAGCGCATTGCCGAAGCCGTTGAAGCCGGTCTTCATCGCGGTGCCATAGGCGCCCAGCATGCCAATCTCGATATAGTCGCCAGCCTGAATATCGCCCGGCAGCGCGAACGGCCCCTGCATGTAGTCGGCATCGTCGCAGGTCGGCCCGTAGAAGGCGAAGTCCTGCGGCGCGTCGCGCAGATCGTCCTCCAGCGCCACCACCGGGAAGCGCCAGTTCACATGCGCCGCATCGTAGAGTGCGCCATAGGCACCGTCGTTGATGTAGAGCTCTTCTCCGCGGCGCTTCTCGACCTTGACCACCATGCTCGAATATTCGGCGCACAGCGCCCGGCCCGGTTCGCACCACAGCTCGGCGTTGTAGGCGATCGGCAGCGCTTCGAAGTGGCGCGCGATGAGCGCGAAATAGTCTTCCAGCGGCGGCGGCTCGAGGCCGGGATAGGAACTGGGGAAGCCCCCGCCCACATCGATCATGTCGATCACCACCGAAGCCTCGGCAATTGCCGCGCGGGTGCGATCGAGCGCTTGCACGAAGGCAAACGGGGTCATCGCCTGGCTGCCGACGTGGAAGCACACGCCTAGCCAGTCGCAATGCTGGCGCGCCTGTTGCAGCAGCAGCGGGGCTTCGACCAGGTCGCAGCCGAACTTGCTGGCCAGCGACAGTTCGGAATATTCGCTCGACACGCGCAGCCGCACCGCCAGCCGCAGGTCACTCGCGGCTTCACCGGTTTCGGGATTGCGGCAGGCATCGACGATCTTTGCCAGTTCCTCGGCCGAATCGAGGCTGAAGGTGCGGACGCCATGCTCGAAATAGGCTTCGCGGATCGCGCTCGGGGTCTTCACCGGATGCATGAAGCACAGCACCGCCTGCGGCAGCAGGCCACGCACCAGCCGCACCTCGGCGATCGAAGCGACGTCGAAATGGGTGATCCCGGCAGCCCACAGAGTCTCGATCAGTTCCGGCGTGGGATTGGCCTTCACGGCATAGAGCGGCTTGCCCGGAAACTTCTCGATGAAGAAACGGGCGGCGC
>JBMSNZ010000181.1:0-3769 GCA_049421965.1 Erythrobacter sp. | reverse complement strand
ACGCGGTGCGTGGTCGACCGCAACCGGCTGTTGGTCAGCCGGTCGAGCATGTCGCCGACATTGATCACCAGCGCGCCGTCAGGCACGTCGATGGCCTTCCATTCGCCCTGTTTCGTGAGCAGTTCGAGGCCGGCCTCTTCCGCGCCCAGCAGCAGAGTGATGGTGTTGATATCGCCATGCGCCGCCGCGCGGATCGCGCCTTCGGGCGCTTCGTCGCTGAGCGGCGGATAATGCAGCAGGCGCATCACCGAATTGCCATCCTCCACCGTCGCCGTGAAATAGTTGCGGGGCAGGCCAAGATGGAGCGCGATCGCCTCAAGCACACGGCCACCGGCCAGTTCGAACGCGGAATAGAGCTCGCTGAATGTTTCGCGGAAGCCGGCGACCTCTGAAGGCCAGACATTGGGCGCCATGTATTCAGCCAGTGGGTGGCCTTCGGGCAGGCTGCGGCCGACATGCCAGAATTCCTTGAGATCCTGCACCTCGGCGTCCTTGGCCTTTTCAGTGCCGAACGGAGTATAGCCCCGCGCGCCGCCGCCGCCGGGGATGTGATAGGCGCGCTTGAGGGCCTCGGGCAGCGCAAAAAATTCTTTCGAGCACGCCTCTGCGCGGTCGATCAGATCCTGCGGAATGCCGTGATCGCGGATTACCGCGAATCCATATTCGGCGAAACTGCGCCCCAGTTCGTCGGCGATGTTCTCGAGCGGCTGGGCGAGCGAAACGGATGCGATCTCGGTCATAGAACTCAGTTTAATACGGCAGAAACAGGCTTGCCAGTGCTGCGCTCATCAGATTGGCGAGGCTGCCGGCGGCAAGGGCCCTGAGACCGAGCCGGGCAATAACGGGCCGCTGATTGGGCGCAAGCCCCCCCGTAACCGCCATCTGGATCGCGATCGAGGAGAAATTGGCAAAGCCGCACAGCGCAAAGGTGACGATCGCCCGGCTGCGCTCGGATAACGTGGCGGTATCCATCTGGCCAAGGTCGATAAAGGCGACAAATTCATTGAGCACGATCTTGGTGCCGAACAGGCCCCCAGCCACGCCGGCTTCGCTCCAAGGGATGCCGATCAGGAACATCACCGGGGCAAAGACATAGCCGAGCAGCTGCTGGAAGCTGAGGTCGGGGTAACCGAACCATCCGCCGATGCCGCCCAGGATCCCGTTCGCCAGCGCTACCAGCGCCACGAACACCAGCACCATCGCACCAACCGCCACGGCCAGCCGCACACCGGTCTGCGTGCCTTGCGCAGCCGCCTCGATCACATTGGCCGGATGATGTCCTTCCTCGAAAGTCTCGGAGACGCTCACTGTCACCGCATCATGCGCGGCATCGCTCTCTTCGTCGGGATAGATGATCTTGGCCATCAGGATGCCGCCCGGTGCCGACATGAAGGCGGCGGCAAGCAGGAACGGCACCGCATCGGTGCCGATGAAGCTGGCATAGGCCGCCAGGATCGTGCCCGCGACGCCGGCCATGCCAACACTCATCAAGGTGAACAGCCGCGATGGCGGCAGGCCCGCGAGATAGGGCCGCACCACCAGCGGGCTTTCGGATTGGCCGACGAAGATATTGGCAGCGCTGCCCAGCGCTTCGACCTTGCTGATGCCGGTGATCCAACCGATCGCCCCGCCAACCCAGCGCACCAGCCGCTGCATGATCCCCCAGTGATAGAGGATCGCCACCAGCGACGCGAAGAACACGATCACCGGCAGCGCAGCGATCACGAAGGTATTGGCAAAGGGATTGGTTGCCATCGGCCCGAACACCGCCTCGATCCCGACCTTGGAATAATCGAGCAGTGCGATCACCCCGTTGGACAGGCCCTGGATCGCGCTGACTCCGAAGGGCGTCCGCAAGACCAGCAGCGCAACCAGCACCTGCAGGGCAAAGGCCGCCCCAACCACGCGCAGGCGGATCCGGCGTTTGCCGTTGGAAAGCAGGAATGCGATCGCGAGGATGGCGGCGATACCGGCGAAGCTGACGAGAAATGGCGGCATGTGACCCCTGGAACTGCCCTTGTCCTGTCTGGAGAGCCGGACTTCGCCTTTTGCGGGCGATCAGTCAAACCCGCTTTTGACCCACAGCTGCTTGCTGTCCCCCGCTTTTCTTTTTCCGCAGGCGCGGCATAGACAGGCTGCATGACCGAGACCCAACCCGCCGCCGCCCTGCCCGCCATGCCGCGCTCGCTGATCGTCTACATGCTGCTTTACGGGGGAATGACCGTGCTGGCGGGCGTACTCGCCTTCAAGCAGGTGCAATTGCCGCCCACCGACCTGGGGGTCGAAGCGGGGATCTTCGCCTTCCTTATCCTGGTGGTGATCTCGAGCACGGTGGCGCAGCAGCACAGCCAGCAGGCCGCCAACCGCATCGTGTGGTGGGGCTTTGTGCCGCTGGTGATGTCGGCGCTGCTGATGCAGCTGGTGCTTGCCCTGCCGGCATCGACCGAAATGCTCGAGTTCCGCCCTGACGATCTTGCCGCATTCGAGCGGGTCAACGCCTCGACCTGGCGCGTGTGGCTGGCTGGCCCTGCCGCCTATCTTACTTCGTTGCTGCTCAACGTCTGGATATTCTCGAAACTGCGCGGCAACAGCGACAGCGGCACACTCGGCCTGATGATCCGCGGCGCCATTGCCTCGGCGCTGAGCCAGGCGATCGACTCGGTGATCTTCGTCACGCTCGCCTTCTACGGCGAATTCGACATCACCAATCTCCTGATCGGTCAGGTGGTGGCCAAGGTCGCGCTCAGCATCGTGCTGGTGCCGTTCCTGATCACTGGCGGCGTCTGGCTGGCGAAAAGGCTCGACGCCAAGGCATAGGCCCTGGCGAGCGAACCCTTTCGCAAAACGATCATTTTTCGGCCTTGAAACGGATCGCGAAGCCGCCGCCCGGCGCCATCGCCAGCTTCAGCACATCGCCGGCAGTCACCCGCTTCTTTTCGATCACGATATCGAACCGCCCCGGGCCCTGGTAATGCGCGCCAGCACCGTCACGGTAGATCTCGGCCGTATAGCGCCGCCCCTGATCGAGGAAGTCGAGCTTCAGATCGACCGTGCGGCCCTTCTCGTCCGCCCCGCCACCAACATACCAGTCCTGGCTGTTGCGGTCCTTGCGCGCCGTGACGACATATTCGCCGATCGCGGCATCGAGCACGAGCGATTCATGCCAGTCCGCCGGCACGTCCTTGATGAACTGGAACGCCGCCATGTGCTGCGCATAATGTTCGGGCAGGTCGGCTGCCATCTGGATCGGCGAATAGATCAGCACATATTCGGCCAATGCCCGGGCCTGAGTCATCTGCAGTGGCTGGCCATTGCCTTCCAGGCTGAGCACCCCCGGCGTGTAATCCATCGGGCCTGAGAGCATGCGGGTGAACACAATGGTGGGCACATGGCTGGGCGGATTGGGCGGCGCGCCCCAGGCATTGTATTCCATGCCCCGCGCACCTTCGCGCGACACCCAGTTGGGATAGGTGCGTCTGAGGCCGGTGTCCTTGACCGGTTCGTGCGGATTGATCGCGATCTTGCGCTTGGCCGCTTCAGTCACCACCCGCAAATGATGCCGCTGGGTGATCTGGCTTTCCTGGTGTTCGCGGCTTTCGCGCCCGTCCGGGTGGAGTACGCGCAGATTATGCGCATCGGTGACATAGCCGGTCTTGATCACTTTCACGCCGCGCGCCGCCATCAGGTCCAGCCCTGCTTCAAGCTGCTTCTCGTAGCTGCCAATATCGCCCGAGGTTTCGTGGTGTCCGACGATCGACACGCCCTTCTT
>JBMSNZ010000180.1:0-3826 GCA_049421965.1 Erythrobacter sp. | reverse complement strand
GCCTGCGCGCAAGCCCACGATCGAAAAGCCCTTGATCAGCGGGATGTTGGTAGAGATTTCGGCGATGCGCCCGCTGGTGAACCCTGCCACCACCAGCTTGCCATCGAACGCCACGCAGCGCGTGCATTCGTCGAACACATCGCCGCCAACGACATCGAACACAATATCGCACAGCTCGCCGCCGGTGATCGCAGCCACCTGCTCGCGGAAGCGACCCTGGCTCACGATCAGCGCATCGGGGGCATAGAGCGCTTCGATCCGCCCCGCCTTCTCGTTCACGCCAGTCGCCGCGATTACCCGCGCGCCCAGCGCCCTTGCCAGGTCGATCGTCGCGAGGCCCACACCGCCGCTCGCACCGGTTACCAGCACCCATTGGCCGGGCTTGCGCCCGCACAGTTCGACCAACCCGGTGTAAGCCGTTGAGTAAGCCGCGCCCATCGCGGCGCCTTCGGCGAAGCTGAGGCCGCAGGGCAGGGCACGCAGCCCGCGCGCCGGGATGCTGGCCAGCTCGGCAAAGGCCCCGGTCTTGTTGCCGCCAATCACACGGTCACCCGGCGCAAAACCGCTGTCCGCATCGGCTTCGACCACTTCGCCCGCCAGTTCGAGCCCGCTGGTGAAGGGCAGCTCGGGTTTGAACTGATAGTCGCCGCGCGTCATGAGCAAGTCGGGAAAGTTGAGCGAGGCGGCCCGTACCCGCACAAGTACATCGCCCGTCTGGCGTTGCGGTTCAGCGATATCGGCCAGCGTCACGCCGGAGAGATCCCCGGATAGCGCTTCGACCTGTAGCGCCTGCATCGCGATCAGAAATTGTCCTTGGCCGCCCGCAGCGCGGCGAAAGTCTCGTACGGTGCGCTGCCGCCCCAGCGCGCCTGCATTGCAGGGTCGTCGGCACGCAGGAAGGGATTGGTCGCCAGCTCGCGGTCGAGCCGGGTGGGCACGGTCCATTGGCCTTCGGCGCGCTTCGCGTCCACTTCGGCGGCATAATCGCGCAGTGCGGCATTGTCCGGATCGGCGTGCAGCGCAAAGCGGGCGTTCGACTGGGTGTATTCATGCGCGCAATAGAGCACGGTTGCCGGCGGCCATGACTTGATCCGCGAGAGGCTGTCCCAGAATTGCCGTGGCTCGCCTTCGAACATGCGCCCGCAGCCCAACGCGAATACGCTGTCGCCGACGAAAGCCACGCCTGCTTCAGGTAGGTGGTAGGCGATATGGCCGTTGGTGTGGCCTGATACATCGATCACTTCGGCGGTCAAGGCGCCGAGCGACACGCGTTCGCCATGTGCCACCACGCGGCTGATTGGCGAGATCTTCTCGACCTCCTGCGGAGCGATGACCGTGGCGCCGCTGGCCGCCACGATCGCGGCATTGCCGCCAGCATGATCCGGATGCCAATGGGTGTTCCAGATCTGGGTTATGGTCCAGCCCTTCGCTGCCGCCTGGCGCAGATATTCGGCACCGTCAGGCGTGTCGATCGCGGCGGTCTCGCCGCTCGCGGGATCGTGGATCAGATATCCGTAATTGTCGGACAGGCACGGGAATTGATGGATCTGTAGCATGGGCCCTGTCTAGGCGCGCGCGCCGCAATAGAAAAGGCCCGCCGCTCCTTTCGGAGGGCGGGCCCTTGCTATCCAGCCATGCGGCTGAAGATTGGGTCAGTCCTTCTTGGCCTTGAGCGCTTCGCCCAGGATGTCGCCCAGCGACGCACCCGAATCCGACGAACCGAACTGTGCCACGGCTTCCTTTTCCTCGGCGATCTGGCGCGCCTTGATCGAGAAGTTGGGCTTCTTCGAACGGTCGAAGCCGATCACCATGGCGTCGATCTTCGAGCCGACCTGGAAACGGTCAGGACGCTGCTCGTCGCGGTCGCGGCCGAGATCCGAACGCTTGATGAAACCGGTCGCGCCGTCTTCGCCAACCTGCACTTCCACGCCGCCGTCGCGCACTTCGAGCACGGTCACGGTCACGGTCTGGTTCTTGCGCAGCGAGCCAGTATCCGAACCGGCCGCCGACGGCGCACCCTTTTCGAGCTGCTTCATGCCAAGGCTGATGCGTTCCTTCTCGACATCGACGTCGAGCACGACAGCCTTGACCATTTCACCCTTGCGGTGGAGCGCCAGCGCGTCTTCGCCCGAGATGCCCCACGCGATGTCCGACATGTGCACCATGCCGTCGACATCGCCGTCGAGGCCGATGAACAGGCCGAATTCGGTGGCGTTCTTGACTTCGCCTTCGACTTCGCTGCCCACCGGATGCTTCTCGGCGAACTCTTCCCAGGGATTGCGCTGGGCCTGCTTGAGGCCGAGGCTGATGCGGCGCTTGTCGCTGTCGACTTCGAGCACCATCACGTCGACTTCCTGCGAGGTCGAGACGATCTTGCCGGGGTGGACGTTCTTCTTGGTCCAGCTCATTTCCGACACGTGGACCAGGCCTTCGATGCCGGCTTCGAGTTCCACGAAGGCGCCATATTCGGTGATGTTGGTTACAGTGCCGCGCAACTTGAGCCCGACCGGGTACTTTGCTGCCACGCCATCCCACGGATCGCTTTCAAGCTGCTTCATGCCTAGGCTGATGCGCTGCGTATCTTCGTTGATGCGTACGATCTGCACCTTCACGACGTCACCGATATTGATGACTTCGCTGGGGTGGTTGACGCGCTTGTAGCTCATGTCGGTGACATGCAGCAGGCCGTCGATACCGCCGAGGTCGACGAAGGCGCCGTAGTCGGTGATGTTCTTGACGACGCCGTCGATCACCTGGCCTTCGGTCAGCTTGTCGATCAGTTCGCTGCGCTGTTCGGCGCGGGTTTCTTCAAGCACGGCGCGGCGCGACACCACGATATTGCCGCGGCGGCGATCCATCTTGAGGATCTGGAAGGGCTGCGGAACGTCCATCAGCGGGGTGACATCGCGCACCGGGCGGATATCGACCTGGCTGCCGGGCAGGAAGGCCACGGCGCCGTCGAGATCGACGGTGAAGCCACCCTTCACGCGGCCGAAGATGCGGCCTTCGACGCGCTTGCCTTCGCCGAATTCGCTTTCCAGCTTGTCCCAGGCGGCTTCGCGGCGGGCGCGGTCACGGCTCAGCATCGCTTCGCCATCGGCGTTCTCGACGCGGTCGACGAAGACTTCGACTTCGCTACCGACAGCGAGGCCATGCTCGTCTTCGCTGCGGGCGAATTCGCGCAGGGGGATGCGGCCTTCGCTCTTGAGGCCGACATCGATCACGGCAAAGCCGTTCTCGATCGCGGTGATGGTGCCCTTGACGACACGGCCTTCGAAACCGTCTTCGCCGGCGCCGCCGAGCTGTTCGTTGAGAAGCGCCTCGAAATCGGCGCGAGTGGGGTTGGCAGAAGTTGCCATAAAATCAGTTTCCTGTTCACTTTTGCTACCGGCCACCGGTTTTACCGGGGTCTTTCTCCGCCTCCCGCACCATTGCGGGTTCAGCGGGGCAAGAGGGCCGACATCTCCATGGGGCCGAATGCCGCCACAGAGGTTCTGGTAATCTGACGATTGCGAGAACGGCGCGCGCCTAGGCCAAGGCAGCCGCGAAAGCAAGGAAAATGCGGGCTAGCGGCGCGCCTGCGCCACCGCAGTGATCGCCGCTTCGATCGCCTGTTCGCGTGTCATATGTGTGGTGTCGAGCACATGGGCATCCGGCGCGGCGCGCAGCGGGGCATCCTTGCGGCCGATGTCTCGCTCGTCGCGCGCCACGATGTCGTGCTCGATCTCGTCCAGCGTCAGCTCGATCTCGCGCCCCTGCATCTCGAGCCAGCGCCGACGTGCGCGCTCATGTACGCTGGCGGTGATGAACAGCTTCACCTCGGCTT
>JBMSNZ010000179.1:0-3834 GCA_049421965.1 Erythrobacter sp. | reverse complement strand
GCAGGTCGGGTGAATTGTTGAAGCTGATGATGCTGCGCGGGTGTTCCTCGGTGACTGATGTGCGCAGTTTCACCGGGGGGCCGTCAAGCTGCTGCACATAGTCGCGCCAGTCGCCGTCGACCTCGCGTTCAGGCAGCCCGAAACGCTGCGACGTGGCAGCGGACTGCGCGCCGCGGCCGTGCATGGAGAGTTTGGGCGAACGTTCCATATATAAGAACATATACAGAACAATGCAATTACGGAAGAGCCTATTGCTCCTTCAGTCGCGGCATCAGTTCGACGAAATTGCAGGGTCGGTTGCGGCTGTCGAGCTGCTCGGCCAGGATGCCGTCCCAGCCGTCTTTCACCGCGCCGTTCGACCCGGGCAGTGCGAAGATATAGGTGCCGCGCGCCACCACTGCACAGGCGCGGCTTTGCACGGTGCTGGTGCCGATCGACTTGTAGCTGAGCCAGCGAAACAGTTCGCCAAAACCGGGGATGTCGCGCGCGCCTTCAATCATTGCCAGCGCTTCTGGCGTCACGTCGCGACCGGTGAGGCCGGTCCCGCCGGTCGAGACGACCGCATCGATCGCCGGATCGTCGATCCAGGCATCGAACTGCTTGGCCAGAATGTGGGCGTCGTCCTTCACGATCGTGCGGGCGGCCAGCCTGTGCCCGGAGGCCAGAACGCGCTCAGCCAGAATATCGCCCGAAGTATCGGTTTCAGGCGTGCGGGTGTCGGATACGGTCAGCACGGCAATGTTGATCGCCTTGAAACCGCGGCCGGGATCGATCGCCATGCTGCCCCCTTCAGTTCGAACGTGTCAGGCGGATCGCGCTCGGCCCGCGGCTTTCAGGGAAGGCGGGCCACATGCCCTGCGCCAGCGCCAGGCGGCTCGTTGACGGCGCGCCAGACTGCCGCTCGTACATCCAGTAATTGCGCATCACGATGTTCACGTAGCCGCGCGTCTCCCAGAACGGGATGCTTTCCATGTAGAGCAGTGGATCGCCTTGGTCGCGCACTTCACTGTTCCAGCGGCCGATCGGCGAAAGCCCGGCGTTATAGGCGGCCATGATCTTGGGCAGCAGGCCCTGCGTGGCGGGCGAATCGCGCAGCATTTCGAGATTGCGCTGCCCAAAGGCGAGGTTGACCTCAGGATCGTCCAGATTGACGTAACTGGCATCCATTTGCAGCCGCGGGGCATGCTGCCGCACTGTGATTGGGGTGATCTGCATCAGCCCGCGTGCGGCCGCCGGGCTCACGGCGTTGGTCTGGAAGTTCGATTCCTGCAGCGCATGGGCAAAAGCCAGCGCCGGATCGACCTGCCACCCGCCAGCGGGCCGCCAGCGTGCAGTGGGATAGCGCAGCGCAGGCACTGGCTGAGCCCCGCGCGGGGCATTATGTGCCATCCACAACTGGGTCTGCGGCAGGCCAAGTTCGCGCGCCAGCCGCGACAGTGCGGCATATTCGCCCGGCGCCCCGATCCGCGCCTGGTGGCGAAGGACTTCATCGGCCAGATCGCCGCGCCCGATCTCGAGCAGTGCAACGGCCACGCGGACATTGCCGTCGTCGCGCAGCACCTGCCAGTCCTGTGGTGCGAAATCGGCGCCGGAATGGGCCACGGGCAGGTTCTGCCCCAGCTGCTCGAGCGCAAGCATGCCATAGAGCGTCTCGTCATTCCGAGCGGCCGAGCGCAAGTGTTGCGTCGCCTGAGCAGGCTGACGGCAGCGGGTATAGGCGCGGCTGGCCCAGTAATGCGCGGCGGTGGTCAGCTCGATATTGCCCGACAGCTCCGCCGCGCGAGCAAATCCGCGTGCCGCGCCGGTGCAATCGCCCAGACGCCACGCTGCAAGGCCGGCAGTCCATTCGCCTTCGGCCACCCACGGTCCGGCCCCGTCCGAAACCGACTGCGCCAGCGCCAGGGCAGTGCTGTCGCGGTTCTCGATATAGTAGCTCCACGCCACCCGCTGGCGCCATTCCGCGCGTGCCTCGGGGCTCAGCAAGGCGTCGATCCCGTCGAGCAGCAGCCGCGCGCCATCGGGATCGTCATCGACGATATGCTGAAGGATTTCCTTGCGGATCTCCTCGGGCATGGTGCCGTCCTCGATCGACCTCGGGCGCAGGCGTTTCGAGGAGTAGGGCAGCCGGGCAAGCGATTGCTCGGCCGGGAGTTCGGGAATGGCGGTCAGCCCGCGCTTGAGCCCCAGCCGGCCGAGCTGTTCGGCCTGCGGCAAGTCGGTGCCCATCGCAAACCAGGCGGTGATCTGTTCGGCCGAAACCTGCGGGCTGCGGGCGTGGGTGTAAAATTCGGCCAGTGCTACCTGATGCAGCAGCCCGGGTTCACGCTCTTTGATCAGCGCGTCGACCCTGGTCCAGTCCTCACGTCCGATCGCGGCGAAGACTTCGCGGTAATAGTCGCGGTCGCGCTCGCTCAGCACCTGCGGCACATTCTTGCTCTCGGCCCGTGCGCGGAAATACTCGGCCGCACTGGTGTGCGCGGACAGCGGTGCTGCGGCCAAAGCCGCAATTCCGCCGGACAACGCAATCGTGATGTATTTCAAGCCTGTGGCGATCTTCATGCCTGCTTGCCTGTCCAATCGAGCCACCGGCGCCAGAAACGGGCCTTAAGGCGAGGCATTGCCATCATGCTGTCGAGCCCTTCCGACACCAGCAAAGGAACGCTGGCCCCTTCATGCTGGAAAAACTCCACCGCGGCAGGGTCTTGCGCTACATTGTGCCCCAAAAGCGGCAGGATGTTGCTGCCAAATGCCATGATCATCCGCGGGTTAGCGAGCCGGACGTGATGCGCGAGCACGTCGGCATAGCCCTGCGCTGCGAGCGCCGCGCCATCGGCCATGGGCGTGTGCCGCGGCAATGCCGAAGCGACATAGGCCTCGCTTTCGGGCACTTCCATTGCAGCCAGGATCCGCGCCAGCAAGCGGCCCTGCGCCTGCGACAATAGCTTGGTGCTGTCCCCTTCCTCCGGGTCCATCACCAGCACCATCAGCCGCGACTGCTGAGCCCCGCGTGGTGCGATCCGGCCGCGCGGGCCAATCGCGTCGAGCGCGGGCTCGCTTAGCCACCATTCGCGAAAGGCAATCAGGTCTGCAGGTCGGGCAGCGCCGAACAGGTCGATCCGCCCCCGTGCGGGTGCCGCTTCAGCCTCAGCCGCAGCAAGGCGTTTGGCAGGCTTGACTTCCGGTAGTGCGGCAGGCGCAGGCTCTGTCAGCCAGTTTATTGCCACATCGGCAAAGTGGCAATCGACACCAGCTTCACGCCACCAATCGAGGGCAGCTTCGATATCGCTGGGGGCAATGCGCTGAGCCACGGTCATACTATCCAATGCGGCTCTTGACCTTCGAAACCACAGCAATCAAGGCTTGGCGCGAGTTTGGTCACGGAATTTTCGAAGGACATTTGCTGCATGAGCGCCGGATCTGTTGAACGCGAATCGATGCCCTGTGACGTGGTGATTGTGGGGGGCGGCCCAGCCGGTCTTGCGGCGGCGATCCGGCTCAAGCAGGTAAATGATGCGCTGGAAGTTGTGGTACTCGAAAAGGGCTCGGAAATCGGCGCGCATATCCTGTCAGGCGCGGTGGTCGATCCGAAGGCGCTTGAGGAACTGTTGCCCGAATGGCGCGAAATGGGTTGCCCGATGGCGCAGACGCCCGTCACCGACAACTGGCACTGGGTGTTGTCGAAGGGCGGCAAGACCGCGCTGCCGCACCTGTTCATGCCGCCACTGATGAGCAACCACGGATGCTACACCGGTTCGCTCGGCAATCTGTGCCGCTGGCTGGCCGAGCAGGCCGAGGCGCTGGGCGTGATGGTGTTCCCCGGATTCCCCGCTGCCG
>JBMSNZ010000178.1:0-3868 GCA_049421965.1 Erythrobacter sp. | reverse complement strand
CCTGGCTCAAGGTACGCGGTTATGTGTTCAGCGCGGCTGCCCAGGCCGAAATCCCGGGCTTGTTGGGCGAACGCGCGGACGAGGCAAAGACGTTGCTCCTTCAGGACGTGACAGTGATCGGCTCGAGCGAAGTAGTGGCGACTGTCCCGGCCGAAGCGGGTCTGGTCGAAACCGTGCTCGCTCCAGGGCCCTCAGGGATTTTCATCGCAACTTCACTAAGCGAGCGGGAACTTTTCATTTCGGATCCAGACGGCCGCTGGATCAACGCTCCGATCCGGAACGGGTCTGACCTATCGGGCATCGTCACCGATCCGGCGCGCGACATTGGCTGGGTTGCGTCGGCCAATATCGACGGATCGGAAGAGAAAGAACAGTCCTTTATCGGTTTGATCGGGCTTACCGGCGATATCAACGATCTGAAGTACGTTCCGGCACCCGAAGGCGTGGCGCTGTCAGACCTTGCGCTTGGCCCTGACGGCACGGTCTATGCGAGCGATCCGCTAGGCGGTGGCATCTATTTCGCGTCGCCCGGCGCCGAGCGTTTGGAGGCGCTGCTGGAACCCGGCACATTACGTTCGCCGCAGGGCCTGGCGGTCAGCGAGGACGGGCAGAGGCTATACGTCAGCGACTATCGCTACGGGATTGCGATGGTCGATCTGGCGAGCCGGAAGGTGACCCGCCTTGCCGCCGATGTCCCGGCGCTGCTCGACGGGATCGACGGGCTGTGGCGGCATGGCAATGAATTGATCGCGGTTCAGAACGGGACCAGCCCGATCCGGATCAGCGCTTTCGCGCTGTCAGGTGACGGAACGCGCGTGAGCGGCCACCGCGTGCTGGAGCAGGCCAATCCCGACTGGACCGAGCCGCTGGGCGGTTCGATCGCCGGTGATGCGCTGTTCTATGTCGGCAACGGGCAGTGGGACAGGTTCGAGAAAGGGCAACCCGTAGCGGGGAAACCGGCGCTGCCGACCCAGATCCGCAAGTTGCCGCTCACCCGCTAGGCGGGCTTGCGCCGATCCTTCCCCAACAACGCAACGGACGTGCTATGAATTACACGATTCGTGCCCTTGCGCCTTTCGGGGGAGGCGCTTAGAGGCGGGCGCGTCATTGCAGCGACGGGATCAAATCTGTGGTCGACCTTAGCCAGTATCTGCCGATACTGATCTTCCTGTTTATCGCACTCGGCCTTTCGCTGGCCTTCGTGTTCCTGCCGATGGGGGTCGCCCGGCTGACCGGCGCGCACAACCCCACTGCCGAAAAGCTGACCGAATACGAGTGCGGCTTTCCGGCGTTCGAGGATCCGCGCAGCCAGTTCGATGTGCGGTTCTATCTGGTCGCGATCCTGTTCATCATCTTCGACCTCGAAGCCGCCTTCCTGTTTCCCTGGGCGGTCAGCCTTGATCTGACGGGTTGGCCGGGCTGGATCACCATGATGGTGTTCCTTGGCGAACTGGCGATCGGCCTGGCCTATGCCTGGAAAGTGGGGGCGCTGGATTGGGAATGAGCAGCATCGTCACCCCTCAAGCAGCCGGCCTGCCAGCCGCCGCCCAGCCGGGCGAAATCCGCCAGCCCGATGCGGACTATTTCCGCGCGCTGCAGACCGAAGTGAACGACAAGGGGTTCCTTGTCACCAGCACCGAGGAGCTGTTCCAGTGGGCGCGCACCGGCAGCCTGTGGTGGATGACGTTCGGCCTCGCCTGCTGCGCGGTCGAGATGATCCACGTCAACATGCCGCGCTACGACATGGAGCGCTTCGGCGTGGTGCCGCGCGCCAGCCCGCGCCAGAGCGATGTGATGATCGTGGCCGGTACGCTGTGCAACAAGATGGCGCCTGCGCTGCGCCGCGTTTACGACCAGATGTCGGAACCGAAATACGTGATCTCGATGGGTAGCTGCGCCAATGGCGGCGGCTATTACCATTACAGCTATTCTGTGGTGCGCGGCTGTGACCGGATCGTGCCGGTCGATATCTATGTGCCCGGCTGCCCGCCGACCGCAGAAGCGCTGCTCTATGGCGTGATGCAGCTGCAGCGCAAGATCCGCCGCGCTGGAACGATCGAACGATGAGCCGGTTCGGGTCCCTTGCATTCGCGACGCTCGCCGCGATCGGTGCGGCCTGCGCGCCGCTGTCGGCGCAGGAGGCAGGTCCCGCTCCTTCCGGGGACTCGGCCAATCCGTTGTGCACCTTCCATGGCGAAGGCTGCTCGGCGCCGCCCGCAGAGTGGACCTGGCAACGGCTCGAGCCGGAGGTTGGTGTCTTTTCGGTCGAGCTGCCCTGTGATGAACGGCAAGCCGATGCCTTCGGCCAGGTCCTCGCTATATCGCAGGCAAGCCTGCCTGTAGGCAGTACGCGAGCCTGCATGAAGGCATCCTCAGGCTTCACGGCCGTTCTCATCGGCCTTGCCGCACTGCCCGATGATACCAAATCCCCGGAAACCGACCGTCTTCTGGGCGGAGCGCCGGACCTGTTCACCGCCTTGTCAAAGCAGAACTCGGAAAATCCTGTTCCAGAGGTGACCTTCAAGGGACGCCGCTCGATGATCAAGACCGTCGAGAAAGAGGCTGCGCGAACCAAGATTGCGGTGATCGAGGTGAAGCGGCTTGCGTTGATCATGCTGATTGCCGACATCCGCGCCGATTTCCCCGGCACACGCGAAGAAGCCGACACTGCGGCTGATCGTTTCTTCAATTCCCTGGAGATTGCGGAATGAGCGTTCTCCACTCAGCCCCGAAATTCGCCAGCAACGATGGCGTGCGCGCCGCGCTGGAGAAATCGCTCGGCAAGATGGTGGTAGCTTCGCACGAGGCGCACGGCGAAATCGTTATCACGGTGAAGCGCGAGGCGATTACCGATGCGCTGAAGCTGCTGCGCGACGAGCATGAATACCAGCAGCTGATGGAGATCGCCGGGGTCGATTACCCGCAGCGGGCCGAGCGCTTCGAAGTGGTCTACATGCTGCTCAGCCTCACCCGGAACCACCGCCTGCTGGTGAAGGTGAACACCGACGAAGCGACGCCGGTGCCCACCGTAACCACGCTGTGGCCCAATGCGGGATGGCTCGAGCGCGAGGTGTTCGACCTTTATGGCGTGACCTTTGCCGGCAACCAGGATTTGCGCCGCATTCTCACCGATTACGGCTTTGAAGGGCATCCTTTCCGCAAGGATTTCCCGCTCACCGGCTATACCGAGCTGCGCTATTCGGAAGAGGAAAAGCGCGTGGTCTATGAACCCGTGCAACTGGCGCAGGATCTGCGCCAGTTCGATTTCCTCAGTCCCTGGGAAGGTGCGGATTACGTGCTGCCGGGTGACGAGAAGGCAGACGCCAAGCCCGAAGGAGGCAAGGCATGAGCATGCAGCTCGAGCAGTCGCCCACCACCGGCGACGAGGTCATCACCAATTACACGATCAATTTCGGGCCACAGCATCCTGCCGCGCACGGCGTGTTGCGGATGGTGATGGAGCTTGACGGCGAAGTGATCGAGCGGATCGATCCGCATATCGGCCTGCTGCACCGCGGCACGGAAAAGCTGATCGAGCACAAGACCTATCTCCAGGCACTGCCCTATTTCGACCGGCTCGATTACTGCAGCCCGCTGTGTATGGAGCACAGCTATGTGCTGGCGATCGAGAAACTGCTCAATCTCGAGGTGCCGCAGCGCGCGCAATATCTGCGCGTGCTGTTCGCCGAGCTGACCCGCATCTGCAACCACATGCTCAACATCGGCGCGCATGTGATGGACGTGGGCGCCATGACGCCTAACCTGTGGGTGTTCGAGCTGCGCGAGGATTGCCTCAACTTCTTCGAGCGTGCAGCGGGCGCCCGGATGCACAGCGCCTGGTTCCGCCCTGGCGGCGTGCACCAGGACG
>JBMSNZ010000177.1:0-3868 GCA_049421965.1 Erythrobacter sp. | reverse complement strand
CGAAAACGTGCTGTGCTTCACCAACAACATCCCGCAGCGCGACGGGGGCACGCATCTGGCCGCGTTCCGCGCCGCGCTGACCCGCACGGTCAACAATTACGCCGCGGCCTCGGGGCTGATGAAGAAGGAAAAGGTCAGCCTTTCGGGCGAGGACATGCGCGAAGGGCTGACAGCGATCGTCTCAGTCAAGCTGCCCGATCCCAAGTTCGGCAGCCAGACCAAGGACAAGCTGGTTTCGTCCGAAGTGCGCCAGCCGCTCGAAAGCCTGATGGGCGAGAAGATGAGCGAGTGGCTGGAGGAAAATCCGGCCGATGCGCGCGCGATCATCCAGAAGATCATCGACGCCGCCGCCGCGCGCGAGGCGGCGCGCAAGGCCCGCGAAATGAGCCGCAAGGGCGCGATGAGCATCGCCAGCCTGCCCGGCAAGCTGGCTGATTGCCAGGAACGTGACCCGGCCAAGAGCGAGCTGTTCCTTGTCGAAGGGGATTCGGCCGGTGGCAGCGCCAAGCAGGGCCGCGACCGCAAGACCCAGGCGATCCTGCCGCTGAAGGGCAAGATCCTGAATGTCGAGCGCGCCCGGTTTGACCGGATCATCAGCTCGAAGGAAGTCGGCACGCTGATCCAGGCAATGGGCACGGGCCTGCGCGACGAATTCAACCTCGAAAAGTTGCGCTATCACAAGATCGTGATCATGACCGACGCCGATGTCGACGGCGCGCACATCCGCACCCTGCTGCTGACCTTCTTCCATCGCCAGATGCCCGAGATCATCAAGGCCGGGCATTTGTTCATCGCCCAGCCGCCGCTGTACAAGGTTTCGAAGGGCCGCAGCGAGGTCTACCTCAAGGACCAGGCCGCGCTCGATCGCTACCTGGTAGACGCCGGCCTGCAAGGGCGGGTGCTGGAAACGATTGCCGGGGCGCGTTCGGGCGAAGACCTGCGCGTGCTGGTCGATCATGCGCTGCGGCTGCGCAACCTGCTGGGCTTCATCCCGCGCAAATACGATCCTGCCATTATCGAGCAGATGGCGCTGTCGGGCGCGCTCGACCCGTCACTTGACCCGGCCACAAGGGCGCAGGCGTTGCAGCTGGCGGCACAGCGGATGGAGCTGGGCGACATTGAGGCTCGCTGGTCGGCGCGGATCGGCACTGACGGCGTGGTGCGGTTCGAACGGCTGTGGCGCGGAGTCACCGATGTCCACGAAATCGAGGCCAAGTTCCTCGTCAGCGCCGAGGCGCACAAGCTGCATGCGCTCGCCGGCAGCCAGGCCGAACCCTATGCCCGCCCGGCCCGACTGGTGAAGACCGGGGCCGAGCCCGAGCCTGTTGCCGAAGACGATGGCGACACCGACGACCTGCCGGTCGCCGCAACCGGGGATTCGATCTCGCGCCCGACCGAGCTGCTTGATGCTGTGCTGGCGGCCGGGCGCAAGGGCCTGTCGATCGCGCGCTACAAGGGGCTGGGCGAGATGAACGCCGAACAGCTGTGGGAGACCACGCTCGATCCCGAGAACCGCGCGCTGCTGCAGGTCAAGGTCGAGGATGCCGACGTGACCGACGAAATCTTCACGCGCCTGATGGGCGATGTGGTGGAGCCGCGCCGCGAATTCATCCAGGACAATGCGCTCAACGTGGCCAATCTCGATGTCTGACCCGCACGCGCCTGCGGCACAGGGAGGAAACTAGCCCATGAAGCCAGACCAGGTGCGCGACGGTTACGAGCATCTCGGTTTCGTGCTGCTGCTCGCCCTGCTCACCGCCGGGGTGGTGTTCGTGGTCTGGCCCTTCGCCACTTCGGTGCTGTGGGCGGCGCTGGCCGCAATCATGTTCCAGCCGCTGTATCGCTGGTTCTTCGTCAAGCTGAAGGGCCGGCCCAACCGCGCAGCAGTGGCCACGCTGCTGTTCATCACCTTTGCCGTGCTGCTCCCCGCGCTGTTCATCGGCAGCCTGATCGTCGAGCAGGCCGCCAATGTGGTGATCGCATTCCAGGATGGCGATCTCGACGTTGCCGCCTGGTTCACGCAGATCCTGCAGGCGCTGCCGGCCAAGCTGCGGTCCGAGCTCGAGGTGCTTGGCTGGACCGATTTCGGGCAGATGCAGGCACGGGCCCAGGCGTTGCTGACCCAGAGCGCCGGTATGATCGCACAGCAGGCGGTAGCGATCGGCGGCGGGCTGTTCAGCTTCGTCCTGTCTTTCCTGCTCGGGCTTTACGTCGCCTATTTCCTGCTGCGTGACGGGCGTGCAATCACCCGCGCGATCCTGCGCGGACTTCCGCTCGAATACGAGATCGCGCAGCAACTGGCCGACCGCTTCGTGTCGATCGTGCGCGCCACAATCAAGGGTTCGGGCGTGGTCGGGCTGGTCCAGGGCGGGCTTGGTGCAATCACCTTCTGGATCGTGGGGGTAGAGGCCGCGCTGCTACTGGGCCTGCTGATGGCGATCTTCTCGCTGCTGCCGGCAGTCGGCACCGGCATCGTATGGGTGCCCGCCGCGATCTATCTCCTTGCCACCGGGTCGACCTGGGAAGGCATCTTTGTGGTGATTTCCGGCCTTGCTGTGATCGGCATGGCCGACAATCTGCTGCGCCCGATCCTGGTGGGCCGCGACACCGGCATTCCGGACTGGATCATCCTCGTGACCACATTGGGCGGGATCGCGACCATGGGGCTGGCCGGGGTGGTGCTGGGCCCGCTGCTGGCCGGCCTGTTCCTGGCCAGCTGGTCGATCGCGCAGGATTACCTGCTCCACCACAAGGCCGCCGAAAGCACCGAGAGCGAGGCCTGAGGCAGCAGCCATGCGGCGCGTTGCCCCCGGATCGCAGGCAGAGCAGGTGGGGCGGCTGTTCCTGGCCGCTGTGCTGGTGGTGTTCGCGCCGCACCTGCCCTTCGGCAACTTCCTGATCTATCCCTTCATGATCCTGGGCACCTGGTTCCACGAAATGGGCCACGGGCTGACCGCTCTGGCGCTGGGCCACGAGTTCGACCGGCTGCTGATTTTCGCCGATGGATCGGGCATCACCGAAAGCGTCACCCCCGCCGATCTTTCGCCCTTCTCACGCGCAGCGATTGCCGCTGGCGGCCCGATCGCGCCCAGCCTGGCAGGTGCCTTGCTGATCCTCGCGAGCGGGCGCCGCCGGATATGGCGCCCGGCGCTGCTGTTGCTGGCGGGCACGATCCTGCTGTCTGTGCTGATCTGGGTACGCACCCCGACCGGCGGGATCGTACTGCCGCTGATCGCCGTGGGCCTCGCCTGGATGGCGTGGAAGGGCCGCGACACACTGGTCCGGTTCATGCTCCAGTTCCTGGGCATGCTGGCCGGCCTCAGCATGTTCCTGTCTTGGGACTATTTGTTTATGGAAAGCGCCGTCGTGGGTGGCCAAGTGATCCTGTCGGATACCGGCGCAATCGCCGCCAGCCTGCAGCTGCCGCATTGGCTGTGGGCGCTGCTGCTGACCGGTTTTGCCGCGATCATGATCGGCGGGAGCCTCAAACTGGCGCTTGCCCGGGGCGATGGCGCACCGCGGCGGCTGAATTGAGCTAGCCCCCCCGCGCCTGGCGCCCTGCGCCTGGACACTGTCTTGAGTTTGCCGCAAGCCCGCGCCATGTGATGGCGATGCCCTCCAGACTGAACCCGATCCTCCTTGCCCCCGCCCTGGCCGCGCTGGCTCTGTCCGCCTGCGCCACTGTTCAGCCCCCCGCGGCCGCGCGGCAGCCGCAGAGCCTGCGGGTGATCGGGCTCAATGATTTTCACGGCAACCTCGAGCCGCTGACAAGGCCCCTACGCGTGGTCGAAGCGGATGGCAGCGAACGCCAGGCCAAGGCCGGCGGCGGGGGGCGCGAAATCGCCCGCCAGCGTTCGGACATTGTTGA
>JBMSNZ010000176.1:0-3929 GCA_049421965.1 Erythrobacter sp. | reverse complement strand
GCCGGCGTCGATGGGCGCCAGCGGTGATGACAGCGAAGAACCGGTGGGCAAGCCCCGTCGGCGCCGCAGCAAGGACGAAGAACAGGACGGCGACGCGCTGCGCGCCGTAGGTTGATCGGCGGGCCGGTCCGCTGATCGATCGGTTGCAGGCGAAGCCGATGGAATCCCGAATGGGAAAGGCGTGGCGCGCGGTTGCAGACTGGCCGCGCCTCGCCGCGATCGGATTGGGGGCGATCGCCTCGCTGGCCTATCCCCCTTACGGCCTGTGGGCGCTGGGTCTCGCCGCCCTGGCGCTTTTCATTGCGATTTTGCGTGAAGCGCCCAGCTGGAAGGCGGCGGCGCTGCTTGGCTGGCTGTTCGGGCTGGCGCACCTTACGGCTGCCAATAACTGGATCGCGACCGCCTTTACCTTCCAGGCCGAAATGCCACCCGCGCTGGGCTATCTCGCGGTGCCGCTGCTGTGCCTCTACCTTGCGGTCTATCCGGCGCTAGCCGCGCTGGCTGCGAAGCTGATAGGCCGGGATGCCGGCCCATTCGCGTTCGCGGGGGTGTTCGCGGCCACCTGGATTGTTACCGAGTGGCTGCGCAGTTGGGTCTTCACCGGCTATCCATGGCCGCCGCTCGGCCTGATGTTGCTGGGCGATTTCGACAGCCCGGGCGTGGCATTGCTGCTGCCGTGGCTGGGCACCTATGCCCTTTCGGGTTTGGCGGTGCTATTGGCAGGAGCGCTGCTCGCGCTGGTCCAGCACGGGCGATATGGCGCATTTGCCATGCTTGGCGCGGCGCTATCGGGCGCAATGCTGTTTCCGCTGGGTAGCCTGCCGCAAGCGGAAGGGAAATTGCGCTATGCACTCATCCAGCCGCTGATCCCGCAGCAGGAGCGCGAAGACCCCACGAAGTTCGAGGACCAGTTCCTGCGCATTGCGCGCCTGACCATGCCGGGGCGCGACCGCGAGCGGCTGGTGCTGTGGCCCGAAGCGGCGATCCCCGATTATCTCGAGGATGGCTATCCGCTGCGCTATTACAGCGCACGCACCGCCGGGGCAGACCCCGGGTTCGCACGCGAGAGGATCGGCACGCTGGTCGGCCCCCGATCGATGCTGCTGACCGGACTTGTGCATCTCGACATGGGCCAGCGCGACGGGCGCACCACTGCCGTCAGTGCGCGCAATGCAGTGAGTGCGATCGACGGGCGTGGCCGGATCGTGGCGGGTTACGCCAAGGCGCATCTGGTGCCCTATGGCGAATATCTGCCGATGCGCGAGATTCTTGCACCGATTGGCCTGTCGCGGCTGGTCGCAGGCTCGATCGATTACCTGCCGGGGCCTGGCCCGCAGACGCTCGACCTGGGCCGGTTCGGACACGCCGGGGTGCAGATCTGCTACGAGATCGTGTTCTCGGGCGAGGTGGTGGATCGCGCCAATCGCCCCGATTACATCTTCAATCCCTCGAACGATGGGTGGTTCGGCAACTGGGGACCGCCGCAGCACCTCGCCCAGGCGCGGCTGCGCGCGATCGAGGAAGGCCTGCCAGTGCTGCGTTCAACCACGACGGGGATAAGCGCGGTGATCGATGCGCGCGGCGTGGTTCGTCAGCATGTCGCGAGCGGCGTGGCGGCGCGGCTCGACGGCTTCGTGCCCCCTGCGCATGCAGCCACGCTGTTCGCGCGGCTGGGTAATGCGCTGCCGCTCGGCTGGGCGCTGGTGGTTCTTGTCGCATCGCTGGTTGCCATGCGCCGCCGCCGCGTCTAGTGACCGCACCCACACATAAAGAACTCTTTATATCGAGGCATCATGCGCAGCGAATTCCTGTTCACTTCGGAAAGCGTATCGGAAGGGCATCCTGACAAGGTTGCTGACCAGATTTCGGATTCGATCGTCGACCTGTTTCTGTCGAAGGACGCTGAGGCACGCGTTGCCTGCGAGACGCTCACCACCACGCAGCTGGTCGTGCTGGCCGGCGAGATCCGCTGCAAGGGCGTGTTCGAGAACGGCAAATGGGCGCCCGGCGCGCTCGAGGAAATCGAAGCGACAGTGCGCCGCACGGTGCGCGAGATCGGCTATGAACAGACCGGTTTCCACTGGCGTGAGTTCGAGTTCCAGAACCACCTTCACGCGCAGTCTGCGCATATTGCGCAGGGTGTCGATGCCAGCGGCAACAAGGACGAGGGCGCGGGCGACCAGGGCATCATGTTCGGCTATGCCAGCAACGAGACGCCCGACCTGATGCCCGCGACGCTCGATTACAGTCACAAGATCCTCGAGCGCATGGCGGCCGATCGCAAGAGCGGCGCGGCGCCTTTCCTAGAGCCTGATGCCAAGAGCCAGGTGACGCTTCGCTATCGCAACGAACGCCCAGCCGAAGCAACCGCGATCGTCGTGTCGACCCAGCATGCGCCGGGCTATTTCTTCCATGATGGCGCGGGCGACGAGGCAAAATACGCCGTGTTGCGCGACTATGTGAAGGGCGTGATCGCCGATGTGCTGCCGGCCGAACTGCTGACCGAAAACACCGTCTATCACATCAACCCCACCGGCCGGTTCGAGATTGGCGGGCCTGATGGCGACGCGGGGCTCACTGGCCGCAAAATCATCGTCGACACCTACGGCGGCGCAGCCCCGCACGGTGGCGGTGCCTTCAGCGGCAAGGACCCGACCAAGGTCGACCGCTCAGCGGCCTACGTCACGCGTTATCTGGCAAAGAATATCGTCGCGGCCGGGCTCGCACGGCGCTGCACGATCCAGCTGTCCTATGCCATTGGTGTGGCCGAGCCGCTGTCGATCTATGTCGATCTGCACGGCACCGGCTCGGGCGTGACCGAGGCGCGGCTGGAAGAGGTTCTGCCGCAGCTGGTGCGGCTGACCCCGCGCGGCATCCGGACGCATCTGGGGCTCAACAAGCCGATCTATCGCCCAACTGCCGCCTATGGCCATTTCGGGCGCACGCCCGAGGGCGATCTGTTTCCTTGGGAACGAACCGACCTTGTCGAGCAGCTCAAGGCTGCGCTGGGCTAACCCAGCTAGCCTGCGTCGTCCTCGCCCAGCATGGGCGAGGGGCGGTCGAGCGCCAGCTCGGCATCCGAAAAGCGGATCGGGCTGCGAACGCCGGGAATACCGCCGAGTTCGACCCTAAGGCCGCGCGCCACGACCTGCGGATCGGCGAAGACCTGGCTCACGCTGTTGATCGCGCCAGCGGGAATGCCTGCCTCGGCGCATCGCCGCAGCAATTCTTCGCGATCGAGGCCTGCGGTTTCCGCAGCGATCATTGCATCGAGATCGGCACGGTGCGCCAGTCGTGCCTCGTTGGTGGCAAAACGCGGATCGCTGAGCAGGTCGGCCCGCCCGAGCATGTTCAGCAGCTTGCGGAACAGCCCGTCATTGGCGGGGGCGAGGATCACCGGATCGCCTTGTGTCGGGAAAACGCCATAGGCGCTCACTTGTGCGTGCCCGTTGCCCATGCGTGGCGGGTTTTCGCCGGTGGTTAGGTAATGCAGCGCCTGGCTGGCCAGCAACCCGACCGAGCAATCGAGCAGCGCCATGTCGACATGCTGGCCGCGCCCGGTGCGCTCGCGCATGGCCAGTGCGGCCTGGATCCCGATCACCGAATAAAGGCCGCAGGTAAGGTCGGAAATCGAGACCCCGGTCTTCATCGGTTGGCCATCGGGCTCGCCCGTCAGCGCCATGAAACCGCTCATACCCTGGATCACGAAGTCATAGCCGGCTTCCTGCGCGCGCGGGCCGGTCTGCCCGAAGCCGGTGATCGAGCAATAGACCAGCCGCGGGTTGGCAGCAGAGAGCGAAGCATAGTCGAGCCCGAACTTGGCAAGCGAGCCTGTCTTGAAATTCTCGATCACCACATCGGCCCCAGCGACAAGCGACTTGACGCGAGCGAGGTCGGCGGCGTGCTTGAAATCGGCCACGATCGAGCGC
>JBMSNZ010000175.1:0-3951 GCA_049421965.1 Erythrobacter sp. | reverse complement strand
GATTTTTCGGGGCGAAGCCTGATCGAATGGCAGATCGAGATGCTGGTGCGCGGCGGCGTGCGCCAGATCGAAGTGGTGACAGGTTTCATGACCGACATGGTCGAAGCGGCGCTTGCGCGGATCGCGCATCCGGGCTGCGAGATCCGGCTGCACTTCAATCCCTTCTTCAAGGTGGCCGACAATCTCGGCTCATGCTGGATCGTGCGCGAGCAGATGCGCGGCGATTTCCTGATCCTCAACGGCGACACGCTAGTCTCGGAAGAGATAGTGCACAGCGTGCAGGCGCATTCGGAATGGCCGATCACCGTCACGGTGGACGTGAAGGACAGCTACGACAGCGATGACATGAAGGTAAGCCGCGAGGCCGGCGGCCGGTTGCTGCGGATCGGCAAGACGCTGACTGCGGACGAGAGCAACGCCGAATCGATCGGCTTCCTGGCCTTCCGGGGTGAGGGCGCGGACCTGTTCCGCGAGAAGGTGCGCGAGACCATGCGCACAGCCGATGGGGTCAACCACTGGTACCTCAAGGTGATCGACATGCTGGCCGGTACCGGCAAGGTCGGCACGCGCTCGATCGCGGGTCATGCCTGGGCCGAAGTCGACTTCCTCAACGATATCGAGGTTGCGACGGCGCTTACCGACAGTTGGGTGGCAGGTTCGTAAGCGCTCAGACCTTGCTGGCGAGGTAATCGAGCGCGCGGTGGACGCCGCGAAGCCCGAAGTGGCGGCCGGATAGACCCTTGAAGTAGCGGTCCAGCGCCGCGTTGGCCTGAGCGTCGAACAGGCCACGCGAGAGATCATGAAAGCGCGCTGCAACATCAGCCTTGCCATAGGTGAGCGCGATGATGATCAGCTTGGCCGCTTGCCGCCTGTCGGTAGCCGCCATCTCCACGAGATCCGCATCGCGCCTGATGAACAGCGTGTCACAGAACGCCAGCCGCCCGGCGCGCAAACCCTTGCTGATCCCGGGATTGACAATACCGGCATCATTGCGGTGCCGGTAACGCTTGACCCGCCACAGATCGAACAGCTCAAATCCCCATTCCTCCATCCGGGCAACGACATGCGCGAAGGTCGTCAGGCCTTCGTAGCGCTCGATGAAGGAAAGTTCGATTTCAGCGGCAAGCAGCGAGGATCGGAGGCATTGTTCGGCTCCCGCCAGAACGTCCATTTCGCCGCCCTGGACGTCGATCTTGATCATGTCCGGGCGAAAATCGTTCTGCGCGGCGAGATCATCCAGCCGCCGCAGTTCGACCAGCAGCCGCTCCACGATCTGCGTATGGCCGGGCTTGTCCCAGAAGCGGTTCAGCAATTCGGCGGCGGGCGGCAGGAGCGAAGTCATGCTGACCCGCTTGGTCACCAGCAACTCGCCCGGCCGCTCGCTGGAACCGAGGGCAAAGGGAAGGGTCAGCGTCGTCCCGTCATCGCTCTGGGGGTCGAGCGGTTCAAAGCCGATGAGCCGCAGATGGTTCCGGATCGGTTGCCAGCGCGAATGCAACCCTCCTGCAGCGCCGACATCGACCAGCGTCAGGCGCTGGTCGGCAAGAAGGAGATCTGCAATCTGGCTTAGCGACATGTTTCTCTCGCTGGCTGTCAGGCGACTAGCGGCCTGAGGGCGTTGACAAGGCTGGCGATCTGCTGCGGCTGCAAGGCCACTGCCTGTCCCAGTTCGGGCAGCTTCGGCCAGCCGGCATCGGGAAATTCCAGGCCCTGCCATTCCCGGCTTCCTTGATAGCGGGGAATGACATGGAAATGGACATGCGGATCGACCATCATCAGCATCAGGTAGTTGATCCGTTCGTACTGCACGAATGCGCGAAGCGCGGCCTCGATCGTCCTGGTCAGCCCTGCGAGCTCGGCGAACGCAGCGAGCGGCAGCTTGGAAAACTCGGTCGCGTCCGACTTCGCCGCCAGCACCAGGCTGCCAAGCGTGGGCTGCGCCGGGCGCAGCAGGATCACCCAGTGCTCGCCTTCGTGCAGCAGCGTGGCGGGATAGCCGAATTTCTCGATTGTCGGGTTCATGCGCCGTCGCCCGCCAGCCAGCTTGTGAGCTGCGAGCCCTTCCGCGCCCGGGCGATTTCGGCCTGGACCAGCTGCACCATGTGCACAGCGAGCGAGATCACGGTCCACCATGCAACTGCGATGATCCCGATGTCAGGGCGGCCGAACAGCGTCGCAACGAACAGGATCACCATGTTGGGGTTGCGGCGCGCGGTTATCAGGCGGAACTGGCTGTCGAACTTCCGCCACACATGGATATGCATCATGCCATTGCGGCGCATGAAGGTGCCTTCGATCAGTCGCTGGACGACATAGCCGCCCTGGATCGCGACCTGCACCCACCAGAAGGTGGTATCGTCGAGGGCAAGGCCCCAATGCACGAGGCCGGTTGCCCAGAACCACCACCAGAATGGCGGATGCACCAGGTCCATCCCGTGATCGAACACATTGCCCCACCAGCTGGAGGTGATGGTGCAGCGGGCCAGCTTGCCGTCAACCGTGTCGAGCACCATGAACACCAGGCCCATCGCCATGCCTGACCAGTAATGGCCCCAAGCGAAGGCGAAAGTGGCGGCCAGGCAGAACAATGCGCCGATCGTTGTGACGGCATTCGGCGTCATCCCGATCCGCGCCGCGATCCGGGTGAGCACAAAGGCCCATTCGGGCCAGAGATACATGGTCAGAACGTCGGTCACGCCCTTGTAGGCGCCGAAATAGCTGGCGCGTTCGATGGCGCGCACGGTGGCGGGTTCAAGCCGCATCAGAAACGGTGTTTCGCGCTTGCGCAGCTGCTTGTTCTCGATGGTCGGCCCGTCTTCATAGGCGATCACGGTGGCGCCCGCCGGCGCTGCGTCCAGCGCTGTCCCGCCCTGCATGGCGGTGCGCACAAGCTCGACCTCACCGGGGTCACGCGCATGTGCGAGCGCGGGCACGCCTTCGATTGTCAGCACCAGGCCCGGGTTTGCCGCGACATGGCGGATCCATGCCGGATCGGCGGTGTAACGCGCGTTGATGAGCAGCAACGCGCTCTCGGCCAGCCCGTCGAAACGTTCCGACGCTCCGATCCGGCGGGTCCGCTCCGCCATGGTCAGCCCCCACAGCAGCGTGGGGTTGTCGCCAACACTTTCAACTCTTGCGCCGATCGTTGCTTTCATGGCTGCGGCGATTACGCAGATCGGTCACGAACAGCAATCCCCGCATCATGCCCGCCGGATAAATTGCAGGCGGTGACTGGGCAGGCGCATCGTGCCGGAGTATCGCACCGGCATGACTGCCATCCCCGCCAGCTTCACCGCGCTCGTTCTGGCCGGCTCGCGCCAGGGAGCCGATCCGCTCGCTGGGCTGGAGGGTTATCGGCACAAGGCCTTGATCGAACTGGGCGGACAGCCGTTGCTAGCGCGGGTGGTGGGGGCACTGCGCCAGGCCGGCGCGGCGCGGATCGTCGTCTCGTGCGATCACCCGGAGGTCGTCAGTCTCGTACGCGAACTGGCTGTCGAAGTTGCCGCACCAGCGGAACGGCCCAGCACCAGCGTGCTGCGGGCGCTTGACGGGATGGAGTTTCCGGTGGTGGTAACGACCGGGGATCATGCGCTGTTGCAGCCGCAGTGGGTCCGCCAGCTGCTCGAGGAATGCCCGCCCGAAGCCGATCTGGGCGCGATGCTGGCACATCGCAGTGCGATCGAATTGGCGGTGCCGGGCACGCGCCGCACCTACGCCAGGTTCCGCGATGGCGAGTGGTCAGGCTGCAATCTCTTCCTGCTGCGCACTCCTGCCGCGCGGCGGGTGGCAGAGATGTGGCAGGAGGTCGAGCAGCACCGCAAGCGGCCATGGAAAGTGGCGGCTCGGCTCGGGCTCGGCAATCTGCTTGCCTATCTGTCCGGGCGGCTGACGCTGGCTGAGGCGGTGCGCCGGATCGGTCGGCGCGCGGGTTGCATGGCCGCGGCCGTCCCT
>JBMSNZ010000174.1:0-4019 GCA_049421965.1 Erythrobacter sp. | reverse complement strand
GCCAGGCCATGCGCGCCGCTGAAAAACCGGGGGTGAGCGAGATGTCGAACCCGCCATAGCCATACAGCAGCGTTGGCGCGGGCTTGCCGCTTTGTGCCAGTGCCTTGCTGCGCACGATGAAGATCGGCACCCGCGTCCCGTCCCTGGAGGAATAGAACCTTTGCTCGATCTCGTAGCGGTCCGGGTCGAAGGTCAGCTCGGGGGCGGCGAATATGTTGCTTTCACCGCTGGCGAGGTCGAGCCGGTAAACCGAAGCGGGTCGGTTGAAGCTGGTGAAGCTGTAAAAGGTTTCGGGATCGGCCGGATTGCCGCGAAAGCCGCCAGCCGCGCCCAGTGCACCCAGCGCGATCCGCCCGACCGGCTGCCCGACAGCATCGAACACCATGGCCGTGGTGACAGCATCGCGCACATATTCGACCACCAGCCGCTGGCCCACGATCGATGCTCCGGAAATCTGCTGGTCAGTTTCCGCCACGACTTCGCGCCAGCGCGGCTTCTTGCGGTCTAGCTCGGCTGCAAGGATGCGCTGGCGTGGCGCGCCATCATCGGTGATGAACAGCACTTGCCCGCTGAGCGCTTCGACCAACTGCCAGTTGTTGGCAAAGCCGCTCACCAACTGCCGGGGGCGCCATCGCTCGCTACCGCGTCGGGAAAGGTCCAGCAGGTGGATCTCGTGCCGGTCCTCCATTCCCAACGCAGTGGTTATCACCGCCCAGCGACCATCATGTGTGGTGCGCGCCGAATGGCTGCGTTCGGGATGTTCCGGCGATGCGAAGACAAGGCGATCCTCCGCCTGGGTGGAGCCAATCCGATGGAACCAGACCGCCTGGTTGTAGTTCACCGCGCGGAAATCCTGGCCCGGCGCCGGTTCGGGGAAGCGCGAATAGAGGAACCCCTCGCGCCCGACCCAGGCGATGGTCGTGAATTTGGCCCAGCGGATCTCCTCGCCCAGCTGGCGACCCGAAGCGACATCGATGACTCGGATGGTGCGCCAGTCACTCCCGTTCTCCTGCACGCTGTAAGCGAGCAGCGAACCATCGGGCGACGGCTCCCACGCCGCGAGCGCAGCCGTGCCATCGGCTGACCAGGCGTTGGGATCGAGCAGAAGGCGCCGCTCGCCATCCAGCCCGCGCTGCACATAGAGCTGCGGCTGGTTGAGCAGGCCCGAGTTACGCGTGAAGAAATAGCTCTCGCCCGCCTTGCGCGGCAGGCCGAAGCGCTCGAAATCCATCAAGTCGGTGATCCGGTTCGCGAACCACTCGCGCTGGGGCAACTGCCGCACAAAGTCCTGCGTTGCGGCATTCTGCTGCGCCACCCACCGCGCCACCGCCGGATCACTGCGCGGATCATTCTCGAGCCAGCGATAGGGATCGGCGACCTGTTCGCCGAAGATCACTTCCACCAGCGACTCGGTACGGGTTGCCGGATAGGTCGGCGGTTCCGGGCCCGCCCCGCCGGACGAGGCCGCCGCCGGCGTGGCAAGGAATGAGGCCGCAAGGGCGAAGACGGCGCGGATCATGCGGGTGAATGTATGCCGCCGGGCCCAAAAGAAAAGGGGCCGGCGGATTGCTCCACCGGCCCCTCGTATGTCTGGCCCAAGCGCGACTTACGCGTCTTCGAGCGCATCCTCGTTCATCACCGGGCCCGAATCCTGGCCCTTGGCGCCGGTATCGCGCTCGACGAACTCGATCACTGCCATCGGCGCCGCGTCGCTCGCGCGCACGCCAGCCTTGATGACGCGGGTGTAACCACCGTCGCGGCCGGCATAGCGCTCGGCCAGCACGTCGAACAGCTTCTTGAGCTGCGCCTCGTCGCCGAGGCGGCTCATCGCCAGGCGACGGTTCGACAGGCCGCCACGCTTTGCCAGCGTTACCAGCTTCTCGACATAGGGACGCAGTTCCTTGGCCTTGGGGGCCGTAGTGGTGATCTGCTCGTGCTTGATCAGCGCGGCTGCCATATTGCGCAGCAGGGCGTTGCGGTGGCCGGTCTTGCGGCCCAGCTTGCGCTGCTTCATTCCGTGACGCATTGTCTTCTTCCTTCGTTCGCAAAGGGGCCGTTTCAGGTACCCCAGTTCTGGTGCGGATCAGGGCTCCGAACCTCAGCCCGTTCGTGACCTCCTGCCAAGGCAGGAGCCGGCAAGTTCCGGGTCGAGCCCGGAACCCGCTCACGCAATCCTTAGCCCAGCAGCTCCTGTTCGAGCTTCTTGGCCATTTCCTCGATGTTCTCGGGCGGCCAGCCCGGGATGTCCATGCCGAGGCGCAGACCCATCGAGCTGAGAACTTCCTTGATCTCGTTCAGCGACTTGCGGCCGAAGTTCGGCGTGCGCAGCATCTCGGCTTCGGTCTTCTGGACCAGGTCGCCAATGTAGATGATGTTGTCGTTCTTGAGGCAGTTGGCCGAACGCACCGAAAGCTCGAGCTCGTCGACTTTCTTGAGAAGGTAACGGTTGAGCTGGTTGGCGTCCGATTCCTGCGGCTCGGCGGCGTGGCCGATAAGCCCGCCCGACGGCTGCGGAATGCCTTCCTCGAAGTGCACGAACAGGGTCAGCTGGTCCTGCAGGATGCGCGCGGCATAGGCCACGGCATCTTCCGGGGTGACAGTGCCATCGGTTTCCACCGTAAGCGACAGCTTGTCGTAGTCGAGTTCCTGGCCAACGCGGGCGTTCTCGACCTTGTAGCTGACCTGGCGGACCGGCGAATAGAGCGAGTCCACCGGGATCAGGCCGATCGGCGCGTCAACCGGGCGGTTCGCCACGGCCGGAGCATAGCCCTTGCCGGTGTCGGCGGTGAGTTCCATGTTGAGCGTGGCGCCTTCATCGAGATGGCAGATCACGAGATCCTTGTTCATCACTTCGATGTCGCCGGAAACGGCGATGTCGCCCGCCTTCACTTCGCCGGGGCCGGTCGCCGAAAGCTGCAGCCGCTTGGGGCCTTCGCCTTCCATGCGGAGCGCGATCTGCTTCACGTTCAGGACGATGTCGGTCACGTCCTCGCGCACGCCGGCGAGCGAGGAGAATTCGTGCAGCACGTTCTCGATCTTGATCGAGGTGATCGCGGCGCCCTGCAGCGAGCTCAGCAGCACGCGCCGCAGCGCGTTGCCGAGGGTGAGGCCGAAGCCCCGCTCGAGCGGTTCGGCAACGAAAGTCACCTTGCGGGTCTTGTCGCCGCTTTCCTTGATTTCGAGCGCGTTGGGCTTCTTAAGTTCCTGCCAGTTCTTCATATTGACGGACATGGATTTCCCCTAGGGTTCAGGTGCGGACAGGACCGGCGCACTTGGCAGCGCGTCCGGTCCGTTGGGAGGCGGCGGCCAAAGACCGCCGGGCAGGTACGGATCAGACGCGACGGCGCTTGGAAGGCCGCACGCCATTGTGCGGGATCGGCGTCACATCACGGATCGAAGTGATGTTGAAGCCAACCGCAGCGAGACCGCGCAGCGCGCTCTCGCGGCCCGAGCCGGGGCCTTTCACTTCGACTTCCAGCGTGCGCACGCCGTGTTCGGCGGCCTTCTTGCCGGCGTCGTCAGCGGCGACCTGGGCAGCATAGGGAGTCGACTTGCGGCTGCCCTTGAAGCCCATCATGCCGGCGCTTGACCAGCTGATCGCATTGCCCTGCGCATCGGTGATGGTGATCATCGTGTTGTTGAAGCTGGCGTTGATGTGCGCGACGCCGCTCGTGATGTTCTTCTTGTCGCGCCGCCTGATACGGCCGGGTTCGCGTGCCATGTCTCGTATTCCTCTTTAAACGGTCAAGGAAGGGAAAAGCGTGCCGGGCTAAAGCCCCGCAAGCTTACTTCTTCTTGCCTGCAATCGGCTTCGCCTTGCCCTTGCGGGTGCGTGCGTTGGTGTGCGTGCGCTGCCCGCGAACAGGCAGGCCATTGCGATGGCGCAGGCCACGATAGGCGCGCAGGTCCATCAGGCGCTTGATGTTCATCGCGGTCTGGCGACGAAGATCGCCTTCCACGGTGAAATCGGCATCGATCGCTTCGCGGATGCGCAGGATTTCCTCATCGCTGAGGTCCTG
>JBMSNZ010000173.1:0-4090 GCA_049421965.1 Erythrobacter sp. | reverse complement strand
TATCCGTTCGGGCTGAGCCTGTCGAAGCCCTGCCCCTGTACTAGAACCATGCACCCGAAGAAGTGCAGCCCTTCGGCAAGCTCAGGGCGAACGGGGGCTGGTTTCCGGGAAGATCATCGCCCCTTGAACTCGGCCTTGCGCTTCTGGAGGAACGCCATGCCGCCTTCGCGGGCATCCTCGCTGGCGCCAGCAATGCGCTGGCCTTCGGCTTCGGCCAGGAACACTTCGGGCAGCGTGCCATCCATCGCCAGCGCGATGTTCTTCTTCATCGTGGCATAGGCGAGCGTCGGCCCGTTGGCGAGCCGGGTGGCCAAGGCACGCGCCTCGTCCAGCAACGTCGCATCGTCGCAGGCCTTGTAGATCAGGCCCCATTCCTCGGCCTGGTCAGCGCCGATCTTCTCGCCCAGCATCATCATGCGGGTGGCGCGGGCACGCCCGATCGCACGGCTCAAGAGCCAGGTGCTGCCGCCATCGGGCACCAGGCCGATATTGACGAAAGCCTGCAGGAAATAGGCGCTCTTCCCGGCCAGTACGAAGTCGCCCGCGAGCGCGAGCGAGCAGCCGACACCCGCCGCCGGGCCATTGACCGCAGTGATCACCGGCACCGGCGCACGGAGCACCATGTTGACTGCCGGGTTGTAATGGTTCTGCAGCGCACGGTGGCTGCCGCCCTTCAGCGTCAGCGCGCTTGCCTCGCCCCGCGCAGCCAGATCCGCGCCCGAACAGAAGCCCTTCCCCGCGCCCGTGATTAGCACCGCGCGCGCATCGCCCAGGTCATACAGCGCAGCGCCGATCTCGTCCGCCATCGCGGGCGGCATGGCGTTGAGCCGTTCGGGGCGGTTGAGCGTGATGGTAAGCAGCGGGCCATCGCGTTCGACGAGAATGGTTTCGTAGGACATCAGTGCGCTCCTTCCGGCGTTTCCATGATCTCCGTAAGCACGCCCTGCATGTCCTTGGGATGGACGAAAAAGATAGGCGTGCCATGCGCACCGATGCGCGTGGGGCCCAGGATGCGCTTGCCAAGCCTTTCGAATTCTTCGCGTGCCGTAGCGATATCGGGCACTTCATAGCAGACATGGTGCTGCCCGCCTTGCGGGTTCTTTTCCAGGAAGCCGCGGATCGCGCTCGTCTCGCCAAGCGGTTCAATGAGCTCGATCTGGGTCCCGTGCATGGCTGAACCCTGGCCCGAATCAGTTGGCGTGTTGACGAAACAGACCTTCACCCCCTGTTCGGGCAGATCAAAGGGCTGCTCGATATGGGTTGCGCCCATGACGTCGCGATAGAAGGCGATCGAGGCTTCGATCGAGGGCGTGGCCACGCCGATATGGTTCAGACGTCCGAGTTTCATTTCCAGTTTCCCCAGAGAATGGACCACCACAGGAAGCCCATCATTGCGATACCGATCGGTACGAGCTCCAACCCGACGATGCTCACCATCCAGAAGCGGAAAGGGTTGCGCTTACGGGTGACATGCCAGGTCAGTCCCGGCCCGTGGCGCATAGCCCCCGCCTTGAAATCGCGCCACTGGATAAGCGCCGCGTAAGGCAAGAGAATGGTCATGGCGAGGCAAACTACTGTCAGCGCTGCACGCCCGCCGCCAAGCCATCCGGCCACTGACGACGTGGCGGCAGCTGCGCCCATCCCGGCCAGGAACCGTCCTGCCATGGCGTCTTGCTGCGCGCCGGACCATTTCTTGCGAGACCGCGGCATCG
The DNA here is from genome assembly GCA_049421965.1 of Erythrobacter sp. Lineage (GTDB taxonomy): Bacteria > Pseudomonadota > Alphaproteobacteria > Sphingomonadales > Sphingomonadaceae > Erythrobacter. Next base: position 2,378 of record JBMSNZ010000173.1, on the reverse strand, counting down.
CTCACAGCGGAATGTTGTCGTGCTTTTTCCAAGGGTTCTCGAGGCTCTTGCCGCGCAGTTTGCGCAGGCCCAGCGCGATCCGCTTGCGCGTTGCGTGCGGGTAGATCACGTCATCGATATAGCCGCGCTGCGCCGCGATGAAGGGGTTGGCAAAGCGGTCTTCGTATTCCTTCGTGCGCTCGGCAATCTTGGCCGGATCGTCCTTTTCACTGCGGAAGATGATCTCCACCGCGCCCTTCGCGCCCATCACCGCGATTTCGGCAGTAGGCCAGGCATAGTTGAGATCGCCGCGCAGGTGCTTCGAAGCCATCACGTCATAGGCGCCGCCATAAGCCTTGCGCGTGATCACCGTAATCTTGGGCACGGTCGCTTCGGCATAGGCGAACAGCAGCTTGGCCCCGTGCTTGATGATCCCGTTATGCTCCTGGGCGGTGCCAGGCAGGAAGCCCGGCACGTCAACGAAGGTAAGGATCGGGATCTCGAAAGCGTCGCAAAAGCGCACGAAGCGTGCCGCCTTCTTCGAGGAATTGATGTCGAGCACGCCCGCCAGCACCATCGGCTGGTTCGCCACCACACCTACCGTGCGCCCTTCAACGCGCCCGAACCCACAGATGATATTGGCGGCATGGGCCGGCTGAACCTCAAAAAAGTCGCCTTCGTCCAGCACCTTGCGGATCACTTCATGCATATCGTAGGGCTGATTGGCATTGTCGGGGATCAGCGTGTCGAGGCTCATCTCCTCGCGGTCCCACGGGTCGCTGGTCGGCCGCTCTGGCACAGCCTCGCGGTTCGACAGAGGCAGGAAATCGAAGAACTGGCGGGTCGCAAGCAGCGCTTCGATATCGTTCTCGAAAGCCACGTCGGCCACACTGGTCTTTGTGGTATGAGTGACAGCGCCGCCCAGTTCCTCCTGCGTCACCACTTCGTTGGTCACGGTCTTGACCACATCCGGGCCGGTCACGAACATGTAGGAACTGTCTTTCACCATGAAGATGAAGTCAGTCATCGCGGGCGAATAGACCGCGCCGCCAGCGCAAGGCCCCATGATCAGGCTGATCTGCGGCACCACGCCTGATGCCAGCACGTTGCGCTGGAACACTTCGGCATAACCGCCCAGCGACGCAACGCCTTCCTGGATGCGCGCGCCGCCCGAATCGTTGAGGCCGATGACGGGCGCGCCCACTTTCATCGCGCTATCCATGACCTTGCAGATCTTTTCTGCATGGCGCTTCGACAGTGAGCCCCCGAAAACCGTGAAATCCTGGCTGAAAACATAGACCAGCCGGCCGTTGATCGTGCCCGACCCGGTGACAACGCCGTCGCCCGGGATCTTCTGCTGATCCATGCCGAAATCGCTGCAATCATGCTCGACATAGGCATCGAGCTCTTCGAAACTGCCTTCGTAGAGCAGCACTTCGAGCCGCTCACGCGCGGTCAGCCTACCCTTGGCATGGTGCGCGTCGATCCGCTTCTGCCCCCCGCCCATCTCTGCGGCGGCACGGCGACGTTCCATTTCGGCGATATTGGCGGACATGCGCTCTCCCTGCTGGCCAATGCGCAACCCGCCTAGCGACGGACCGGCGCCAGCGTCAACGTATCAAAAACGCAGCATCACGCGCCGCGCGAGCGCGGGCGAGATGGAATAGACCGCGCGCAGCAGCTTGACCTGGCCGACATTGGCCTCGTCCGCATTGCTCACGATCGCGTCGAGAATCTGCGAGGCGCATTCGGCAGCAGGCATCTTCGGTGTCTGGCGGTCGGCGGTCATCTGGGTATCCACCACCGGCGGCAGTGCTTCGATTACATGGATGTTGGTGTGTTCGAGCTGCTTGCGCAGCGCCATGGTGTAGCTGCGCAACCCAGCCTTGGTGGCGCAATAGACCGGGCTGCCCGCCCGCGGGGCAATGGCCAGCCCGCTCGAGACATTGACGATCGCTGCCTCGGGCCGCCGCCCCAGCATCGGCACGAGCGCGGTGATCAGGCGGATCGGTGCGTTGAGATTGGCATAGATGCAGCCATCCGCCGCATCGGGATCGGGCAGGCTGTTGCGGAAATCGTGGTCCACCCCCTGCCCGGCATTGTTGACGAGGATATCGAAGCTGCGCTCGCCAAGCGCCTTGAGCAGCGTATCAACCCCTGCCGCACTCGAAAGGTCCGCCTCGATCGCTTCGAACCCCTCGGCCCGCATGAAATCCAGCCGGTCGCGCTTGCGCCCGGTCCCCAGCACGGGTGCACCCTTGGCCGGCTCGGCCTTGAGTTTGGCGGCCTGGCGCGTGATGAGCACGATTTCGTTCTGCTTGAAATCAAGGAGTGAGGTGAGGTGGCGGCCGATCTGGCCGGAAGTGCCGGTAATGACGATTTTCATGCGCGCATTCTAG
>JBMSNZ010000172.1:0-4113 GCA_049421965.1 Erythrobacter sp. | reverse complement strand
GACATCACGAGCGGTATCTGAGGCCAAGGGATCTAGGAACGAACAATGGCACTCAAGAACTACAATCCGACGAGCCCCGCACGCCGCGGCCTGATCCTCGTCGACAAGACCCAGCTGTGGAAGGGCAAGCCGGTCAAGGCGCTTTCCGAAGGCAAGCGCAAGACGGGTGGCCGCAACAACAAGGGTCATGTCACGTCGCGCGGCATGGCCGGTGGCCACAAGCAGAAGTACCGCTTCATCGATTTCAAGCGCCGCAAGTGGGACATGCCCGCGACTGTCGAGCGCCTGGAATACGATCCGAACCGGACCGCGTTCATCGCGCTCATCAAATATGAAGACGGTGAACTGGCCTATATCCTTGCGCCGCAGCGGCTTGCTGTGGGCGACCAGGTTGTGGCCGGCGAAAAGACCGATACCAAGCCGGGCAACGCGATGCTGCTGGGCCAGATGCCGGTCGGCACGATCTGCCACAATGTGGAGATGAAGCCGGGCAAGGGTGGCCAGATCGCCCGTTCGGCCGGCACCTATGTGCAGGTCGTCGGCCGTGACCGTGGCATGGTGATCGCGCGCCTCAACTCTGGCGAGCAGCGCTATCTGCGGGCCGATTGCATGGGCACGGTTGGCGCGGTGTCGAACCCCGACAACCAGAACCAGAATTTCGCCAAGGCCGGCCGCAAGCGCTGGATGGGCGTGAAGCCGCTGACCCGCGGCGTCGCCAAGAACCCAGTCGACCACCCGCACGGTGGTGGTGAAGGCCGCACCAGCGGTGGCCGCCACCCGGTGACCCCGTGGGGCAAGCCGACCAAGGGCGCTCGCACCCGCCACAACAAGCAGACGGACAAGATGATCATCCGTTCGCGCCACGCCAAGAAGAAGAGGTAAGGACACATGGCACGTTCCGTCTGGAAGGGTCCGTTTGTCGAACTCAGCCTTCTCAAGAAGGCGGAGGACGCTCAGGAATCGAACAACACCAAGCCGATCAAGACCTGGTCGCGCCGTTCGACCATTCTCCCGCAGTTCGTTGGCCTGACGTTCAACGTCTACAACGGGCAGAAGTTCATCCCCGTCTCGGTTTCCGAAGAGATGGTCGGTCACAAGCTTGGCGAGTTCGCGCCCACGCGCAACTTCCCCGGCCACGCCGCCGACAAGAAGGGCAAGCGCTAATGGGCAAGGCAAAGGCACCCCGCCGCGTCGGCGCTAACGAGGCGCTGGCCGTCGGCACCACGATCCGTGGTTCGGCGCAGAAGCTGAACCTCGTCGCTGAACTGATCCGCGGCAAGAAGGCCGAAGAGGCCATGAACATCCTCGCCTTCTCGAAGCGGGCGATGGCGAAGGACGCCAGCAAGGTGCTCGCTTCGGCGATCGCCAATGCGGAAAACAACCACAACCTGGATGTCGACTCTCTGATCGTTGCGGAAGCTTCGGTCGGCAAGTCGATCACCATGAAGCGCTTCCACGTGCGCGGTCGCGGCAAGTCGACCCGGATCCTCAAGCCGTTCAGCCGGCTGCGGATTGTGGTGCGCGAGCAGGAAGAGGCGTAAGATGGGTCAGAAGAGCAATCCGATCGGTCTGCGCCTGCAGATCAACCGCACCTGGGACAGCCGCTGGTACGCCGAAGGGCGCGACTATGCCAAGCTGCTCAAGGAAGACATCGCGATCCGCAAGTACATCGTCGAGAATCTGCCGCAGGCAGCCGTCTCGAAGGTTGTGATCGAGCGTCCGGCCAAGCTTTGCCGCGTTTCGATCTATGCGGCGCGTCCGGGCGTTATCATCGGCAAGAAGGGCGCTGACATCGAGAAGCTGCGCTCGAAGCTGGCCAGCATGACCGACAGCGAGGTGAAGCTGAACATCGTCGAGATCCGCAAGCCGGAAATCGATGCCAAGCTCGTCGCGCAGGGCATTGCGGACCAGCTCATCCGCCGCGTGGCGTTCCGCCGTGCGATGAAGCGTGCGGTGCAGTCGGCGCTTCGTCTGGGCGCGGAAGGCATCAAGATCACTTGCGGCGGCCGTCTGGGCGGCGCCGAGATCGCGCGCGTTGAATGGTACCGCGAAGGCCGTGTGCCGCTGCACACGCTGCGCGCCAATGTCGACTATGCCGAAGCCGAGGCGCTGACCGCATACGGGATCATCGGCATCAAGGTGTGGATCTTCAAGGGCGAGATCCTCGCTCACGATCCGACCGCGCAGGACCGCCTCATGATGGAAGCGCAGACTTCCGGCGTGCGTCCGGCTCGCTGATTGCAGGATAGGTAGAGAAAATGCTGCAACCGAAGAAAACCAAGTTCCGCAAGGCCTTCAAGGGCAAGATCAAGGGTGATGCCAAGGGTGGCACCACGCTGAACTTCGGCTCCTATGGCCTCAAGGCGCTCGAGCCAGAGCGGATCACCGCTCGCCAGATCGAAGCCGCGCGTCGTGCCATCACCCGCCACATCAAGCGCCAGGGCCGCCTCTGGATCCGCGTGTTCCCCGATGTGCCGGTGTCGAAGAAACCTGCCGAAGTCCGTCAGGGTAAGGGCAAGGGCTCGATCGAATACTGGGCAGCACGGGTGAAGCCGGGCCGCATCCTGTTCGAACTCGACGGCGTGGCCGGCCCGCTGGCCGCTGAGGCGTTCGAGCGCGCAGCGATGAAGCTGCCGATCAAGACCAAGGTTGTGGCCCGCCTGGGCGACACCTCGCACCTGGGAGGCGAATGATGAGCAAGATCGAAGATCTGCGCACCAAGACCGACGACCAGCTGGCGTCCGAGCTCGTCGAGCTCAAGCGCGAGCAGTTCAACCTGCGTTTCCAGGCTGCCACCAACCAGCTCGAAGCGCCGTCGCGGGTGCGCGAAGTGCGTCGCTCGATCGCGAAGATCAAGACGCTGCAGAACGAGCGCGCGGCTGCTGCCGCAGCCAAGGCTTGAGGAGTTAAACGATGCCGAAGCGTATCCTGATCGGGACCGTCACCTCCGACAAGACCGACAAGACCGTGACCGTGCTTGTCGAACGCAAGGAAAAGCACCCGCTCTACGGGAAGATTATCCGTCGTTCGAAGAAGTATCACGCGCACGACGAAGCGAATGAATACCGGGTGGGCGATGTGGTTCGCATCGAAGAAACCCGGCCGATTTCGAAGACCAAGACCTGGGCCGTGAAGGACCGGGTGCAGGCAGGCGGTGTGCAGGCGGTGGAAGCCGACCTCGACGTCGCGGCCGCGAGCAACTGATTTAGACGTAGGAACTGCCGGGCGGGCCCTGGAAACAGGAATGTCCCGGCAAGCCAGTGAGAAGGAACCGGATCGATGATCCAGATGCAATCCAATCTCGACGTCGCGGATAACAGCGGCGCGAAGCGCGTCCAGTGCATCAAGGTACTGGGTGGCTCGAAGCGCCGCACCGCGTCCGTCGGCGACGTGATCGTGGTTTCCGTCAAGGAAGCCCAGCCGCGCGCCCGCGTTAAGAAGGGCGACGTCCACCGCGCAGTGATCGTGCGCACCAAGAAGGACGTGCGTCGTCCCGATGGCAGCGTGATCCGCTTCGACAGCAATGCTGCCGTGCTGGTGAACAAGAACGAGGAGCCGATCGGCACCCGTATCTTCGGCCCGGTGGTGCGCGAACTGCGCGGCCGCGGCTTCATGAAGATCATTTCGCTCGCGCCGGAGGTGCTGTGATGGCTGCTGCCAAGATCAAGAAGGGTGACAGCGTCGTCGTCCTCTCGGGCAAGGACAAGGGCAAGACCGGCACGGTTTCCCTGGTCATGCCGAAGGAAGGCAAGGTTGTTGTCGAGGGCGTGAACATCGCCACCCGTCACCGCAAACCGAGCCAGGCCAACCCGCAGGGTGGCATCGAGCGCCGCGAGGCCCCGATGCACATCTCGAAGGTGGCTGTGGCCGATCCGAAAACCGGCAAGGCCACTCGCGTCCGTTTCGAACAGAAGGACGGCAAGAAGGTGCGCGTTGCCGTGAAGAGTGGGGAGATCATCAATGGCTGAATATACCCCCCGCCTGAAGAAGCAGTATGAGGACGCCATCGTCAAGGCGATGACCGACAAGTTCGGTTACAAGAACCGCCTTGAAGTCCCTAAGCTCGAGAAGATCACGCTCACGCCCGAGTGGACCCGCTACGAGATCAAGCTC
>JBMSNZ010000171.1:0-4165 GCA_049421965.1 Erythrobacter sp. | reverse complement strand
GTCGCAAAGTCCATCCCGCTGGCGATCATGCGGGTGAAATCGTCCTCGGGAAGGATCTGCTGGCGGTCGCCCCATGGGTTATCCTCGACCAGCCCGCCGGTGTGACGCAGAAGGTCGTCGATAGTGATATCGGGGGCATCGACCGTCGGCTTGCGCCACTGCGCCAGTTCGGGGACGTGCTTCACTGCGGGGTCGCTCAACGCCAGCCGACCTTCGTCGCGCAGCTTCAGGATCGCTACGGCGGTGAAGGCCTTGGACATGGAAGCGATGCGGAACCGCGTGTCGCCGTCGATCGGGTCTATCTCGGGCGTGCCGACATCGCGATCGCCCATCGCCTTGAACAGCACCAGGCGACCATCCTTGACCACGCCATAGACGAGCGCTGGAACATGCGCCTCTTCCTTCGACTGCGCGAAGATCGACTCGATCTGTGGCGCGATCGCATCGATCGAGGCAGCAGTCTCGCTCGACTGCGCGGCGGCCGGGTACAGCCCCGACCATGCCAGCGCGACAAGGCCCGTGCATGTGGCCAAGCTTTTTCCGATCATCAGATTATTTCCCCTTCCACAACGCCGCCTTGATCGCCCGATATCGAGCCGGCGGCAAGTGCCGCCGGAGCGCCATCCTTGAATTGTCGCACGGAGGCGTTAGAGGCCGCTCATGCAAAGCTTTTCCAGCATCCTCGACGAGATTAACCGGATTTACGATACCGCCGTTGCGACCTTGCGCGAAGACGTGCTCGAATTCGCGCGCACAGGCGCTCTGCCGGCACCGGAGAAACGCCACGACGGCAGCTATGCCTATCCCGAACTGCGGGTGCATTATGCGGGCGAAGGTGCCCCGGCCGACCGTTCGCGCGCCTTCGGGCGGCTGGAACAGCAGGGCACCTATGCCACCACCATCACCCGCCCCGCGCTGTTCGCCGAATATCTCAGGGAACAGCTCGAACTGATCATGCGCGATTACGGCGTCGAGGTCGAAGTGGCGCGGTCAAAGCAGGAAATCCCCTTCCCCTATGTGCTGGACGGCGAAGCCGGGGCGCTGATGGCGGGGATCGCGCCGCAGGAACTGGCCAAGCATTTCCCCTCGACCGATCTCTCGCTGATCGGAGACGAACTGGCTGACGGGCATGAAGTGGCCGAACCCGATTTCGAAATGCCGCTGTCGCTTTTTGACGGGCTGCGCACCGATTACTCGCTGGCGCGGCTGGCGCATTACACCGGGACCCGGATCGAGGATTTCCAGCACTTCATCCTGTTCACCAACTATCACCGCTATGTCGATGAATTCGTTGACTGGGCAGCGCAGCAGATCGGCAATGAAGGCTATGTCGGGCTGACCGGCGCGGGCGGCCTCGACATCTCGGCCAAGACCGACAATGCGCGGGCCCAGCTGTCCGACACCGCCTGGCGCAAGCACCAGATGCCGGCCTATCACCTCGTGCGCGAGGACAAGAGCGGCATCACCCTGGTGAATATCGGTGTCGGCCCTTCGAACGCCAAGACGATCTGCGACCACCTGGCCGTGTTGCGGCCCCACAGCTGGCTGATGATCGGCCACTGCGGCGGGCTGCGCTCCACCCAGCGGATCGGCGATTTCGTGCTGGCCCATGCCTATCTGCGCGACGATCATGTGCTCGATGGCGTGCTGCCGCCCGAAATCCCGATTCCGCCGATCGCCGAAGTGCAGCAGGCGCTGGCGGGTGCGGCCGAAGAGGTTTCCGGAACGCAGGGCGCCAATCTCAAGCAGCGCATGCGCACCGGCACCGTCGTCACCACCGACGATCGCAACTGGGAACTGCTCTATTCGCGCAGCGCCAAGCGGTTCTCGCAAAGCCGGGCGATCGCGATCGAGATGGAAAGCGCCACGATCGCCGCGCAGGGCTATCGCTTCCGGGTGCCCTATGGCACGCTGCTGTGCGTGAGCGACAAGCCGCTGCATGGCGAGATCAAGCTGCCCGGGCAGGCCAACCAGTTCTACGAAGAGGCGATCGCCGCGCACCTGCAGATGGGCATTGTCGCCTGCCGCAAGCTGCGCGACGAGGGTGACCGGCTGCATTCGCGCAAGCTGCGCGCCTTCAACGAGCCGCCCTTCAGGTGAGGCGAGACGAAGTCAGAGCTCGTCCGCCCCGCCTGTAAGCTGGATTTCCATGTCGTCGGCGGTTTCGGCGGCGATATCCATCACCGCTTCGAGCTGCGCGGCGCTCAGATCGTCGAACACCTTGACCACGAAATAGACAACATCGCCGCGGATCTCCCACGCGCCGAGCTTGGTCTGGCCGCTCTTGTTGAGGAGTTCGAGCGCCTTCGCGCCATCGATCCGGTGCTGCTCGACCCGCGCGGCAGGCGAGAAGACCTCGCGGATGGTCAAGCCATTGACCTCCTCGGTGCTGCCCGAAACAAAGACCAGCTGGGTGCGGCCCTCGCTCTCGTAATTGTAGATCATCTTGAAATCGCCATCGCCATCGACTTCGTAGGTCAATCCTCGAGCCTTCAGGCGTTCGGCGACCGAAGCATCCTCCGCCAGCAGCGGCGCAGCCGGGACCAGGGTCGCAGCGAGCAACACCCCCAGGGCGCCACTGGTCATCCATCTTGCCATCAATATTCCTTTCCCCTCACCTCGCGCCGGAATTCAGTGCCGCCCGAACAGCCGCTCGACGTCCGACATGCTGAGCTTCACCCAGGTTGGGCGGCCATGGTTGCACTGGCCCGAACGCGGCGTGCGCTCCATTTCGCGCAGCAATGCGTTCATTTCCTCGACCCGCATGGTCCGCCCGGCCCGCACCGATCCATGGCAGGCCATGGTCGCCAGCACATGTTCGAGCTTTTCCTCGAGCAGCAAGGCTCCTGATCGCTCGAACGGCCCGTGCTTGGCGATGTCGTCTGCCAGGTCGGCCAGCAAGGCACTGGAATCGGCCTTGGCGAGGGCAACGGGGAGCGCGCGTACCAGCATGGCGGATGGGCCGAACCGCTCGATCACCAGCCCAAGCTGCGCGAAACCCTCGCTCGCCTGCTCCAGCCGGTCGCAATCGGGTTCGTCCAATTCGACCACATCGGGCACCAGCAGCGCCTGCGAACGCGCCACCGCATCGCCAGCCCCGGCCGCCCGCAGCCGTTCGAGCACCAGCCGTTCGTGCGCGGCGTGCTGGTCCACCAGCACCAGCCCGTCTGCCGCCTCGGCCACGATGTAGGTGTTGGCGACCTGGCCGCGCGCGATACCCAGCGGATATTCCGGCGCGGCATCGTCCTGCACCTCCGGCTCCACCGCACGGCCCTGCGGAGCGAAGTCCTCGCGAGCCAGCACCTCGCCTTCGTAGGCCCGCCACGCCCTGCCCGCCTCGCTCACGCGCGGGCGCTGCGCACTCCAGTCGCGCCCTTCGAAGATCGAACGAAGGGTCTGCTGGCCTGCCGCTTCGCCGGCCGCGGGCGGGAAAACCGGTTCCTGCTGCCAGCGGTCCATCGCGGTGCGATCGGGCCCCTGCGCGCTGCGCCGGTCGCCCGTCGCCAGCGCCTGCCGCAGGCCGGAGACGATGAAACCCCGGACCCCGGCCGCATCGCGGAAGCGCACTTCGGTCTTGGCCGGATGCACGTTGACATCGACTTCTTCGGGAGGGAGCTCGAGGAACAGCGCCAGCACCGCATGGCGATCGCGCGCGAGCATGTCGGCATAGGCGCCGCGCACCGCCCCCACCAGCAGCCGGTCCTTCACCGGACGCCCGTTGACGAACAGATACTGGTGATCGGCGACGCCGCGATTGTAGGTCGGCAGGCCGGCGACCCCGCCAAGGCGCATGATTCCGCCCGGCACTTCGCGTTCGGCTGCGATGGCAACGCCGTTGTCGCGCAGTTCGCGCGCGATCAGCCCTGCCACCCGGTCACCCAGCGCTTCACCGCCTTGCAGCGCGAAGATCCGTCGTCCGCCATGTTCCAGCGTGAAGGCGATGTCGGGGCGCGCCATCGCCAGCCGCCGCACGACGTCGAGGCAGGCGGCATATTCGCTCCGCTCGCTGCGCAGGAACTTGCGGCGCGCCGGCACCTTGGCGAACAGGTGCTCGACGAGCACCCGCGTGCCGGGGGGAAGTGCGGCGACCCCCTGTTCGACCGGCTGGCCGTGATCGACCACCACCTGCCAGCCGGCATCCGCGCCCCTCACCCGGCTTTCGATC
>JBMSNZ010000170.1:0-4182 GCA_049421965.1 Erythrobacter sp. | reverse complement strand
GGAATTCCTGCAGGTCGACACGACCAACATCCTGTTCATCTGCGGCGGAGCGTTTGCCGGGCTCGACAAGATCATTGCCGATCGCCTGCAGAAGCGTTCGATCGGGTTCGGCGCCAATGTTGCCGACCCGGAAAAGCGCCGGGTGGGCGAACTGCTCGAGAAGAGCGAGCCGGAAGATCTGCTCAAGTTCGGGCTGATCCCCGAGTTCGTCGGGCGCCTGCCCGTTATCGCCACGCTGCACGACCTCGATGTCGAAGCGCTGGTGCAGATCTTGAAGGAACCCAAGAACGCGCTGGTCAAGCAGTACCGCAAGCTGTTCGAGCTTGAGGATGTTGAGCTGACCTTTACCGAAGAGGCGCTGCAGGCGATTGCCGAACGCGCGATCAAGCGCAAGACCGGTGCGCGCGGGCTGCGCTCCATCGTGGAGGGCATCCTCCTCGACACCATGTTCGACCTGCCAGACATGGACGGCGTGAGCGAAATCGTGGTCGACAAGGATGTGGTCGAAGGCCGCAAGGATCCGGTGCGCGTGGTGGAAGGCAAGAAGGCCGGCAAGGAAGCCGCAGCCTGACAGGCCCAGCCATTTGCGGCGCGCCCGGCCGGATAAGGCCAGGCGGGGTCTCTTGTGCGCTGCGACGGCCGGTGAGGGGTAACCGCCCAGGCAGCGCCGGGGGGAAGGGGATCAGGCCGGCAGGAACACCCCGTCGGTGACATGGATCACGCCGTTCGACACGTTGACTTCAGCCTTCACCGGCCTGCCGCCGCCGGATCAGTTCGTCCATCCGCGCGACCCGGGCGGGCGGCAGCAGTTCGCGATAATCATAGGTCCTGTCGAACTGTGGGATGCCTTCGGGCAGGGCCACCCACGGCATACGCTCGCTTGTGAAGATAACGGCATCGGGCACCAGCGCGGCGTTGTCATCGAGCGTGCCGACCCTGAGGCCGAGGCCAAGCCGCCCCAACCGCGGATAGTGGCTCCACACCGCAGTGCCGCATTGCGCGCAGCGGCAGACGGTATGCGGTCCGCCACTTCCGGCCTTGACCACATGTTCGCTCAGCTCACCTGCCAACAGCGCCAGCGCTTCGCTTTCGTAGAAGGCATTGACCACCGAGGTCGAACCGGTCTGGTGCTGGCATTGGTAGCAATGGCAATTGTAGACGAAGATCGGATCGCCTTCGACCTGGTAACGGACGTGGCCGCAACCGCAGCCGCCTTCGCGCGTCATGGCTTGCTCTCCCCGCAGCACCGGACCCGGTCCGGCGTGACCATCACCTGCAGCGTGACGTGGCCGATCCCGAAGCCATGCTCGAGCGTCTGCGCTGCCTGCTGCAGAAAGGCGTCGCTCGGATGGCCATGGGGCATCACCAGATGGGCGGTGAGCGCGGTTTCCGTGGTCGACATCGGCCAGATGTGGAGATCGTGGACACTCGCGACGCCGGGCAATTCGGCCAGGCGCGCCCGTACTTGGGCTTCGTCGATTCCTTCGGGCACGGCATGTAGTCCCATCCGCACGCTGTCGCGGGCAAGGCCCCAGGTGCCCCAACCGATTACGGCGACGATCAGCAGGCTTGCCAGCGGGTCGATCCACATCTGCCCGGTCAGCAGGATTGCGATCCCCGCCACCACAACGCCCAGCGAAACCAGCGCGTCGGCCGCCATGTGCAGGAAGGCCCCGCGGATATTCAGATCGTGCTTGCGCCCGCGCATGAACATCAGCGCCGTGGCCGAATTGATGACGATCCCGATCCCCGCGATCACCACCATCGTCATGCCTTCGACCGGCGCAGGGTTGATGATGCGGTGGATCGTCTCGAACAGGATCGCACCCACCGCGATCGCCAGCAGCAGGGCATTGGCCAGCGCCGCCAGGATGGTCGAGCTCTTGAAGCCATAGGTGAAGCCCGCGGACGGCGCGCGCCGCGCGGCCACGCTGGCCATCCAGGCGAGGATAAGCGCAAGGACATCGGACAGATTGTGCCCGGCATCGGCCACCAGCGCCATCGAGCCGGAAAGGAAGCCGTAGGTTGCCTCAACCGCTACGAAAGCGGTGTTGAGGACCACACCGACCAGGAAGGCGCGGCCGAAATCTGCGGGCGCATGGTGATGATGCGCATGACCGTGGGCATGATCGTGCGCATGGCCATGGGCACTATCTGGCCCGGCGCGGTGGCTATGTGCGTGACCTGCTGCCATCCCGGTCAATCATAGACGCAGGAATCGAGCCCGTCACGCCTCACAACGCCCATCCGGGCGTAGATCATGTTGCCGTAACGCCTTGTGAAACCGCTAGGATTGACCACCGGTCGCTGTTTGGGAAGGGGCAGGGCCGCAGCCATGCGCGCGGCCTCGTTGCGGCTCAGCCGTGCTGCCGAATGCCCGAAATACCGCTGCGCGCCGGCCTCGGCACCGTAGGTGGCGATCCCGGTCTCGGCGACGTTGAGATAGACTTCCATGATCCGGCGCTTGCCCCAGATCTGTTCGATCAGCAGCGCGAACCACGCTTCCAGACCCTTCCGGAAGAAGCCCCCGTCCTGCCACAGGAACACGTTCTTGGCGGTCTGCTGCGTGATCGTCGAACCGCCTCGGATGCGCCCGCCCTGCATGTTGCGAGCGGCCGCCTTTGCGATCGCTTCGGCATCGAACCCATTATGGCTGCAGAACTTGCCATCCTCGGCCGCGATCACCGCGGTCACCAGGCTGCGGTCGATATTGTCGAGCGGCTCCCAGTTTTTGGTCAGCCCGTTTTCCCACACCTTCTCGTCGAGCAGCATGGTGGCGGTCACCGGCACCGGAACCCATTTATAGACCAGCACCAGGGCCAGGCTGAGCCCGACGAACCAGATGATCGCCTTTGCAAGCCAGCGGGCAAGCAGTCGCGGCAGATTGCGGGGCGAGGCAGTCATCACCTGAGCGCTTAATGCCAGCTACGAAGGTGTGCAATCGTGCCGGCTAACTTGCGCACCGCTTGCGAAGCTGCTTGGAGAAGACGCGGCAGGAAAATGGGAGAGACTCGATGACACAGGTGCGCAAGGCCATGCTGGCGGCGATGCTCGGGGCGACATGGATCGCGACGCCCGCGATCGCGAATCCGGACGCCATCGCCACGGCGGTCGAAGCCGATTACGACGCCTATCTCGACGATCTCTTCGTGCACTTCCACCGCAACCCCGAACTGTCGTTTCTCGAGACCAAGACCGCGGCGCGTATGGCAGCCGAGCTGCGCGCGGCGGGCCTCGAAGTGACGGAAGGCGTGGGTGGCACGGGCGTCGTCGGCATGCTGCGCAATGGCGATGGCCCGCTGATCCTGTTGCGCGCCGACATGGACGGCGTGCCGGTGCCGGAGAAATCAGGGCTGCCCTATGCCTCAACCGTGCGCCAGAAAGGCCAGGACGGGGTCGAATACCCGGTGATGCATGCCTGCGGCCATGATGTGCACATCACGTCGATGGTCGGTACCGCACGGCGCCTGATGGCGATGAAGGGCCAGTGGCGCGGCACGCTGATGTTCGTAGTGCAGCCCGCCGAAGAGCGCGTGGGCGGGGCCAGGGCGATGGTCGAGGACGGGCTTTATCAGCGGTTCGGCAAGCCCGATTACGCTGTCGCATTCCACGTCGCGTCCGTTCTGCCGACAGGCGTGGTTTCGGCTTCCGAAGACATCCAGTATTCGAGCGCGGATTCGGTCGACATCGTGGTGCCGGGGATCGGTGCGCACGGCGCCAGCCCGCATTCGGGCCGCGACCCGGTCTATATCGCCTCGCAGATTGTCACCGCGCTGCAATCGATCGACAGCCGCGAGACCATGCCGCTCGATCCGGTGGTGATTACGGTCGGCTCGTTCCATTCGGGCACCAAGCACAACATCATCTCTGACCGCGCCGACCTGCAGCTGACCGTGCGCACCAATGACGAAAAGGTGCGCGCCGCCACGCTCGCTGCGATCGAGCGGATCGCGGTCAATATCGGCCGCGCGCATGGGCTGCCGGAGAATCTGCTTCCCAAGGTGACAGTGACCGAAAGCACGCCGGTAACGAAGAACGATCAGGCATTGGCGCGGCGGCTCAATGCGGCGATGAAGCGGACCTTTGGCGAGGCCGCGGTGCCGCCGTTCCGCCAGCAGAACATGGGTGCGGAAGATTTCGCCTTCTTCGTCACCGAGGAACTGGGCGTGCCGGGCTATTACT
>JBMSNZ010000169.1:0-4235 GCA_049421965.1 Erythrobacter sp. | reverse complement strand
TATTCGCAGTGGAGCGATGTTTTCTCTACCGAGATTCGCTACTCCCGCGCTGAAATTCAGGACCTGCAGGATCCCATCGGTGGGGGCGAAGCCCAGTCGGCCAGTCCGATCCCGCGTATCATTGTCGGTATCGACAACCCCACAGGCCGCGATGGTGCGGTGCTTGCTGGACCAGGCACCTCGCGTTCAGCCAATGACCTCAAGACGGACGTTGACCAGTTCCGCGCCGTAGGCATTCTTGATGCGGGCGCGCATCGGATCAAGTTCGGTGCTGAAATTAACAAGGCCTCGATTTTCAATCTATTCGTGCAGAATGCCACCGGCACCTTGGTCTTCCGCAACTTAAGCGATCTTCAGCAGGGCCTGCTGTCGCCCGGTCTTGGGAGTAACCAGACCAGCACTTCGCCAGCTAACGTTATCGCAGGCAATACGGAAGGCGCCTTCGGCAACTTCTCTGCTACTGGGGATGTTACTGACGCGGCTGCAGCTTTCGACCGCACGATCTACTCTGTTTTTGCGCAGGATGAGTGGGAAATCAGCGACCGACTTGACGCTGTGATGGGCGTGCGAGTTGACTGGTACGATGGCGGCGCCCCCGTGCTCAATCCCAACTTCTTGGCGCGCTACGGCTTCGGCAACAACACCGGGTTCAGCTCGCTCGATCCGATCGTTATGCCGCGTATTGCGCTTACCTATGAGCTCGACGACTTCGCCGTGTTCGGCCGTCCGCAGCTGCGCGGCGGGGTGGGCATCTTCTCGGGTGGCGATCCGGGCGTGTGGTTCGGGAACGCTTTCCAGAACGACGGACGTGGCTTTGCGCAGGGCACAACGCAGGACGCTCCCTGCCCTGCGGGCCAGATCGACGTAGTTGCTAATGGCCAGTTCACCGGAGTGCCGACCTGCTTCCGGTCTGCAGGCTCGGCTCGTGCGGCAGCCGGCCTGGGCGATACCCAGTCGATCAGCCCCGACATCAAGATGCCGAGCGTGCTGCGTGCCAACATCGGCTTTACCTCGGACCTCGACTTCAGCGAAAACGGCTTCTTCAGCGGTTGGAACCTGACGCTCGATTATATCTACAGCAAGTATCGCGATCCGCTGTCGCTGGTTGACCTCTCGCAGACGGTCAATCCGGCGCTGGGTCTCAACGGATTTACCATCGACGGTCGCCCGATCTATCGCGCAATTGATCCGACGGTCGCCGGGTGTAATGCCGAACTGGTCGGTCTCAATCCTGGCCCGGTTTTTCAGGGCGTTACTGCAGCCTGTTTCAACACCGGCCGCGATGACGAACTGATGCTGACGAATGTCGGCAGCTTCCGGAGCCACATCGCTTCGATCATTCTCGATAAGCGGTTCGAAGGGGGCCTTCTCACCGAAGGTGGCTCGGTAGATTTCAACATAGGTTATTCTTACACCGACGCGCAGGATCGGCGGAACATGTACAACTCGACCGCTGGTTCGAACTACGACCTGACGGCCGCATTTGACCGCCAGAATCCGGCGGCATCACGCGGGTTCTACAGCTCGAAGCACAATATCGTAACGCGCCTTGCATTCCGCGAGGAGTTTTTCGAGGATCTGTCCACTCGCCTGGCTCTGTCGTTCGTGGCTCGTTCGGGTCGTCCGTACAGCCTGACTTTCTCCGGCGATGGCGTATTCAACGATACCGCGTCTGGCTCGGACAATGCGTTGGTCTATCTACCGACTGGGATCAACGATCCGAACATCGCCCCGACATCTAACTTGACGGCGGTGGAAGATCTGGTCGAATTCGCCAGCAACCTTGGCTGCGCGAGGAAGTACCTTGGCCAGTCGATCCCGAGAAACACCTGTTCGAACGACTGGTACTACGATCTCGATCTTCAGGTTTCGCAGGAGATTCCCGGTCCGGGTCGTCTGTTTGGGCATGACGACAAGCTCCGCGTCTATGCGATGTTCGACAATTTCCTGAATCTGCTCGATAGCAGCTGGAACGTTCAGCGCCGTCGCGACTTTGCCGGTCGCCAGGACATCGCGAACATCTCCGGTGTTGATGCACAAGGGCGCTACATCATCAGTGGCTTCGCAGGTCAGAATGCATTCGACAGCGACAATGGTGTAAACGTCAGTTCGTCGGTATGGCGGATCAAATTCGGCGTGAGCTACGACTTCTGATCTCCGTTTCGGATTATCACAAAGACAAGCGGCGGTGTCCCCTGGGCTCCGCCGTTTTCTTTGGTCTGATCGCAAGCTAGGCTGGAATCATGGACATGGCCGATCAGCGCTATTCCGCGCGGCGACAGCGGCTACGCCCCGGGGTGGTCGTGCTGCTCGTCTTGCTGCATCTAGCCGCGCTCTATGGCCTCACCCGCGTGTTCGCCCCGCAGGTGACCGACACCATCGAACGCAGCGTGGTGGAAGCCTTTACCGTGACGGTCACCACCACGCCGCCCGATCCGCCGGCCGGGCCCGACGAAGGCGCTGCGGGCGAGCCAGGCAAGGAAGCCGTGGCGCAACCTGTGACTGCACCCACGCCGAAGGCCACTCCGAAGCCCGAGCGAACCTTGCCGCGCGCCTCCTCGACCGGCGATGCGGCCAGCTCCGGCGCGCGTGACAGCGGAGCGGGGACCGGCGCCAGCGGCGCGGGGCAGGGCACCGGCAGCGGGGGCCAAGGCAGCGGGCAGGGCTCGGGCGCTGCAAGCGGCCCGGTCAAGATCGCCGGAACGATCAATTCGGCGCGCGACTACCCCGTGCCCGAAGGCGGGCGCGAGGTCCGCTTCGGCACGGCAGTGCGGATCGCGCTGCTGGTTGGCACGGACGGGCTGCCCAAGCGGTGCCGCGTGTTTCGCTCGAGCGGGCTGCCTGATACCGATGCGCGCACCTGTGAGCTCGCCATGGCGCGGTTCCGCTTCGAGCCTGCCCGCACTGCGCGCGGCGATCCGGTCGAAGCCGAATTCGGGTGGGAACAGCGTTTCCGCCGGGCGGACTGACGCTTGGCTATGGCCGGGCGTGGACCGGTTTGTTAGAGCTTGATCATGTCGCAGCCCCCCGCGCCCCTGGCGTCGCTTTTGCCCGCGCCGATCCATCCGGTCATCCTGTGCGGGGGTGGCGGCACACGGCTGTGGCCACGCAGCCGCAGTGAGCGCCCCAAGCCGTTTCTGCCGCTGCTTGGCAATCAGACGCTGTTCCAGCAGGCGCTGGCGCGCTGCGCTGACCGATCGATTTTCGCCGAACCGATCGTGGTGACCGGCATCGAGCATGTGGCACTGGTCGAACATCAATCTGCCACCGGCGCAGAGACCACATTGATTGTCGAGCCGGTGGCGCGCAACACCGCTGCTGCCATCGCACTGGCGGCGGCGCGGCTTCCGGCCGATGCGGTGATGCTGGTCTGCCCGAGCGACCATCACATCGCAGATGCCATCGCCTTCCATAAGGCAGCCGTGGCTGCGGCGCGTCTCGCAAGCGAAGGCTGGTTGGTATCGCTGGCTGTCACGCCTGATCGCCCGGAAACGGGCTATGGTTACATCAAGCAAGGCGCATCGCTGCCCGGCGGCTTCGCCGTCGAGCGCTTTGTCGAGAAGCCTCCGCTTGCAGAGGCCGAGCGGTACCTGGACGAAGGTGGCTATGCCTGGAACGCCGGCATCTTTGCCTTTCGGGCCGCAACCTTGCTTGAGGAACTCGCGCTGCACCGGCCCGCGCTGGCAGAGGGGATTGCGCGGGCGGTTGCCGCTGGCAGGAGCGCAGGCACCCGCTTCCATCCGGCGGCAGAGCCGCTCGCCGAGATCGCTGCGGAAGCGATCGACCGCGCGGTAATGGAGAACACCCGCCGTGCAGCGATGGTGCCGGCGGCGATGGGCTGGTCGGATATCGGGAACTGGGCAAGCCTGTCCGATGCGCTCCCGGCTGACGATGCGGGCAATCGCGCGGTTGGCGATGTTGAACTGGTCGAATGCGCCGGTGTGCTGGCCTTAAGCGATGGGCCGCGCATTTCCGTTGTCGGACTCGAAGATGTCTGCGTGGGGGTCGATGGCAACGATGTGCTGGTGACCAGCCGCGCCGCAGCGCAACAGGTGGGCCAATTGCGCGGCGCACGCGGGCAATGACCGGCGCGCAGGTGCTGGAGCGGCGACTGGTCGAAAAAGTGTGGGGACGAGTGGATCTCCCCGCCCCCTTTCGCACCTCTGGTGGAAGGCCGATTGGCGAAGCCTGGTTTCTTCCCCCGCCGCATTTCGAGCAGCTGCTGGTCAAGTACC
>JBMSNZ010000168.1:0-4243 GCA_049421965.1 Erythrobacter sp. | reverse complement strand
CTGACCCCGGGGCCGTATCGTTTGAGAGCCTCCTCGAGCGGGAGGGCCTCCAGGTCGCAGCCCCGGGGTTCTGCGGCTTTGACAATGGAGCCGGTGACGTGGTGCGCATCGCGAAACGGCATTCCGAGCACCCTGACGAGCCAATCGGCCAGATCGGTCGCGGTGGCATAGCCAAGCTCTGCCGCCTGGCGCATCCGGTCGGTCCGGAATTCGCAGTCAGCGATCATGCCCCGCATGGCCGCCAGGCTGAGCGCGAGCAGTCCGGCGGCTTCGAACACCGGCGGCTTGTCGTCCTGCATATCCTTCGAATAGGCGAGCGGCAGCCCTTTCATCGTCACCATCAGCGCGGTCGCGCAGCCGATCACGCGCCCGGCGTGACCGCGCACCAGCTCGGCCGCGTCGGGGTTCTTCTTCTGCGGCATGATCGAGCTGCCGGTGCTGAGCGCATCGGGCAGCCGCACAAACCCGAAGGGCTGGCTGGCCCAGATGATCAGCTCTTCGGCAAGGCGCGAAAGGTGCAGCGCGCACTGGCTGGCCGCCATCAGGTAATCGAGCGCGAAATCGCGGTCGGACACGGCATCAAGACTGTTGGCGGTGGGCATGGCAAAACCGAGCGTATGCGCGGTCGCATCTCGGTCGATCGGGAAGCCGGTGCCAGCCAGAGCGGCGCTGCCCAGCGGGCATTGCGCAGCGCGGCGATGGGCATCGACAAAGCGCGAACGGTCGCGCGCGAACATCTCGTAATAGGCCATCAGGTGATGGCCCAGCGTCACCGGTTGCGCGGTTTGGAGATGTGTGAAGCCGGGCATGATGCTGGCGGCATGTTCGCCGGCGCGGGTAACCAGCGCCACCTGCAGCGCACCCAGCGCGGCATCGGCCTCTGCGCAGGCATCGCGCACCCACAGCTTGAAGTCTGTCGCCACCTGGTCATTGCGGCTGCGTGCGGTGTGGAGCCGCCCGGCGGCCGGCCCGATCAGTTCGGCAAGCCGCGCCTCGGTGGTCATGTGAATGTCCTCGAGGTCCCAGTTCTCGGGCACACCGTCGCGTGCGTATTCGGCGGCAATGCGGTCGAGCCCGTCCGCGATAGACGCAGCGTCCTCGTTCGAGATGATGCCCTGTGCGCCCAGCATTGCCGCATGCGCTTTCGACGCGGCGATATCCTGCCGCCACAGTGCCTTGTCGAACGGGATCGAAGCATTGATCTCGCGCATTATGGCGCTAGGGCCCTCGGCAAACCTGCCGCCCCACATCTGATTGGAGCCTGACATGTCCTTACGGCTATCGCTCACTGTTCTCGCCTCGGCGCTGCTTCTGGCCGCCTGCGATAGTGGCGCGGAAGGCGAGGCGCAACAACAGGAGCAATTGGGCGCACCCAAGCAGGAGTTGACGGGCGAGATCGATCGCAGCTTTGCAGGCGAACTTATCCCGGCGGTGACCGTCACCGACCCGGTGGGCCGGACGCTTGATCTCGGCGCGCTCAAGGGCCAGCCGGTGCTGCTCAATCTGTGGGCGACCTGGTGCGCGCCCTGCGTGGTAGAAATGCCGATGCTCGACGAGCTGGCCGCGCTGAAGGACGGCGAGCTGCGAGTGGTAACAGTGAGCCAGGACATGCGCGGCGCGGAAGTGGTCGAGCCGTTCTTTGCCGAGCGCGGCTTCACCCGGCTGGAACCCTGGCTCGATCCTGAAAACAACCTGGCCGCGAGTTACGGCGGGGGCGGAGTGATGCCGCTGACCGTGCTTTACGATGCCTCGGGCAAGGAAGTGCTGCGCGTGGCCGGCGGATATCACTGGAACAGCGAGGACGCGCTGGCGGCGATCGAGGAAGCTCTGGCGAAATAGCGGGCGATACCGCTTACTCGCTTGCGCTCGCTTCGCCGCAATCCGTGCAAATGGTGGGCGGTGACGGGCTCGAACCGCCGACCCTCTCGGTGTAAACGAGATGCTCTACCAACTGAGCTAACCGCCCCAGGGCGTTGCCGCCGGGTGCGCGCTATCTAGCGGGCCGCGGCGTAAAATCAATCGGCCATGTGGCGCGAGGCCGCATCCCGCGCTATCGCCCGCGCATGACATCAGCCAGGATCAGGGTGCTCGCCACCGGCGGCACGATTGCGGGAAGCGGAGGTTCGGCCTTCGGCAGCGGTTATCGCCCCGGCCAGATTGCTGCCGCCGACATGCTGCGCGAAGCGCGTGCGCTGGGAATCGAGGCCGAGCTCGATCACGTCGAAATCGCCCATATCGGCTCGCAGGACATCGGCTGGCGCGAGTGGAACCTGTTGCATGCCGAAGTGCTGCGCGCGCAGGCCGATCCCGCGATCTGCGGCATTATCATCACCCATGGCACCGACACGGCCGAAGAAACCGCCTTCCTCCTCGACCTGACGCTCGATTCGGGCAAACCTGTGGTGCTGGTCGGCGCGATGCGGCCGGCCGATGCTGTCGGCAGCGACGGGATGCGCAATTTCGCCAATGCCGTGCTGGTGGCCAGCGATCCAGCCGCTGAGGGCCGCGGCGTGCTGGTGGTGATGGGTGATGCGGTGTTCGCCGCGCGCGATGTCCGCAAGGCCGCAACCAGCAGCATCGACGCTTTCAAGGGCTTTCCCCGCGGACCGCTGGCTCGGGTCACACCGGGCACGCTCGACTGGTTCGCTCCCGCTGCGCGCAGCGGGGCGAAGGCACGGTTCAAATGGCCCCACGCACTTCCACGCGTCGCGATACTGATCGCGGGTGCGGGGATGGATGGGCTGCCGGTCGAGGCGCTGCTCGGCATCGGCTGCAAGGCGATCGTGCTGGCCGGGATGGGGCAGGGCAACGCACCGGCCAGCGTGCTCGACGCGCTCGAACGCGCGGCCCGCAGCGGGGTGCCGGTGGTGCGGTCTAGCCGGGTCGACGAAGGCATGGTCGACCGCAATGTCGAAGTGGACGACGATGCGCGGGGCTTTGTTGCGGCGCGCGCGCTGGGCCCGGCCAAGTCGCGCATCCTGCTGATGCTGCTTGTCGCTAGCGGGATCACCGATCCCGCCGCGATCCAGGCCGCGTTCGACGAGCGCTAACCCTTAACCCCAGGGCGTGACGAGGTATTTCTCGCCGGTCTTCATCGCGCGATAATCGGTGACCGCTTCCTTGGTGAGCATTTCCTCGAGCGTGACGCGGCGCTTGTAGTGGCTGGCGAAGGTGGTGGTGAGATTGTCGAGCACGCGCTGGCGCATCCGCAGCACGGTTTCCATCCCGGCCTGCTGCAGGAACGGCGTCAGCAGCCAGCCCGACAGCGTCCAGCCAAAGCCGTAGCTGGGCGTAAGGATGGTCGGGCCAAGGTCGAGCCGCCCGTAGATGAACATACGCTTGGGCTGGTTCGATCCATAGCGCGAATACTCGCTCATCTTGCCGACCGCGACCTGTTCCATGGCCTTGAACACATTGTCGACCGATTGCCCCCCACCAATCGGGTCGAAACCGTAGAAGGCGTCGGTGGCATCGATCGCGTCGCGCAGCTGCTTCATGAAGTCGCCGTCGGACGAATTCACGACGTGTTGCGCGCCCAGCGCCTTCAGCATGTCGACATGTTCGGCCTTGCGCACGATGTTGACCAGCTCGAGCCCGTCTTCCTGGCAGATCTTGATCAGCATCTGGCCGAGGTTGGACGCTGCCGCCGTGTGGACGATCGCCTTGGCGCCATCCATCCTGGCGTTCTCGACGAAGCCCAGCGCCGTCATCGGGTTGACGAAAGCGCTGGCACCCGCCTCGCAGGAATGCTCGCCCAGCGGCAGGCACATCGCGGCATCGGCCAGGCAATACTGGCTGTAGGCATTGCCCGGCACGCAGGCGACGCGCTGGCCCATCAGCGCCTTGGCATGCGGCGCGTCGCCGGTCGCAACCACGGTGCCGGCGCCTTCATTGCCGGCCGGCAGTTTCTGGCCATGGCGCGCCTTGGAGCCGGTGTTGAACGGTTCGGGCATGTTGGCGACATATTTGCCTGGTGAATAGGCAGCATTGGCCAGATCCGCGGCGCCCGTTAGGATCGCGAGGTCAGACGGATTGATCGGTGCTGCCTCCATCTTCACCAGCACCTGGCTGCCGGCGGGATCGGGCACTGCCACTTCCTCGATTGCGACAGTGAGCGTGCCATCTGCCTCGAGCGTGGTGAAAAGCTGCTTTCCGGTGGTGCTCATGTCGCTGTTTCCTCTCCTGGGTAAGTGGCCCGCACGAAGTAGAGCCCGTGGGGCGGGGCGTTCAAGCCCAATTCCTG
>JBMSNZ010000167.1:0-4290 GCA_049421965.1 Erythrobacter sp. | reverse complement strand
CGGTGGACTGACGGATATTATCATACTTGAACTTGTAATCGACCGGGGTGACCCCGTCGAGACCCTTGAACTCGTAGAACCCGCGCGTCGAGAACACGTTGCCGATGTCGAAGAACACGGTGGCCCGGGCCGAGGTCTGCCACTTCATATCCAAGCTCGATCAGCCACTCCTTGAGTTCGGCCTTGAGCTCGATGGCGGCATGGTCGGAGGCGATGGCGATGCGCATGGGTGCCACATAGTGCGCTGCAACGGGGGATGCCACCTCGAATGTGCGGCTTTCCCACGGGTGCTGCGCGAATTCAGCCTGCGGCGGCTTTCAACTGACGTGCCGCCCATTTCCAGAGCGCGGCCGCTTCGCCCGCAGCCTTGCCATTGGCATCGATTTCGGCCGCGACTTCGCCTTTTGCTGAAGACCGGTGGAAATCGGCGCGCTCGCCGAAAGTTACCGGGCAAGCCCTGAGGCCAAGCCGGGCGACTGTTTCGCCTGCTTCCGCAACCTGCCTGGTCGCGCCCGACGGCACGGCATTGAACACCACGAAAGCAGGCTTGCCCGAAAGCGTAATGAAATCGGCCACCGCTTCGAGTGCATGGAGATCGAACGCGCGCGGGCGCGAGGGGATCAGCACCAGATCGGCTGCCTTGATTGCTTCGCGCATCGCGGCTTCGGCATGGGGCGGCGTGTCGATCACCACGATCTCTGCCTCTTTCTTCGCAGTCTCGATGGTGCGCGCCAGCCGCGCCGGCGGGCTGGTTACGACCAGCGGCAGGAAATCGCCACGCCAGTCGCCCCAGGCCGCCGCAGTTGCCTGCGGATCGGTGTCGATCACGCACGCGGGGCGTTTGGCATGGGTGGCGCTGGCGGCCAGGTGCAGGGCAATAGTGGTCTTGCCGGAGCCGCCCTTCTGGCTGACGATGGCGATAACGGACATGCTTCGGACCTCCTTCACAAGCGGTCAGGCTATGTCCTCTCCCTGGGCCGCATCTGCCACGCGGCGGACTGTTTGTCTATCGAAGGGTCGGCTCTGACTTTGTACTTGTGGCGATAACCCACAGCCAGCCTGCGAGTACCAGTGCGCCTCCAAGCGGCACTGCCAGATCAAGGGGATGCGTGCCGGTGAATGCAATCCAGTATGCCATGACGGCAGAAACAGTCGTGCCGCCTGCTATCAGCAATCCTGGCCGAGAATAGGCCGCGTGTCCTGAAAGGATCAGCAGGCCAAGCCCGTTCAAGGTCTGCAGGGTAGCCATCCCGCGGCAAAGCTCAAAGGCTTGGTCGTCGAGCATGTCCCGGATAGGGTGGAGCGATCCGAACAGGATCGCTGTCCCCACGAAGACGTGGATCAGACCGAAAATCCATGCGGCTTTGGATCCGGTCCGCTCAGCCACGGCCTATTGATCCAGGAAGCTGCGCATCTTGCGCGAGCGCGACGGGTGCTTGAGCTTGCGCAGCGCCTTGGCTTCGATCTGGCGGATACGTTCGCGGGTAACCGAGAACTGCTGCCCGACTTCCTCCAGCGTGTGATCGGTGTTCATCCCGATACCGAAGCGCATCCGCAGCACGCGTTCCTCACGTGGGGTGAGCGAGGCGAGCACGCGGGTGACCGTTTCCTTGAGATTGGCCTGGATCGCGGCATCCACGGGGATGATCGCGTTCTTGTCCTCGATGAAATCGCCCAGATGCGAATCCTCCTCGTCGCCGATCGGCGTCTCGAGGCTGATCGGCTCCTTGGCGATCTTCATCACTTTGCGCACTTTTTCGAGCGGCATCGACAGGCGCTGCGCCATTTCCTCCGGAGTCGGCTCGCGGCCTTCCTCGTGCAGAAACTGGCGGCTGGTCCGCACCAGCTTGTTGATCGTCTCGATCATGTGCACCGGGATGCGGATCGTGCGGGCCTGGTCGGCGATCGAACGCGTGATCGCCTGCCGGATCCACCAGGTGGCATAGGTCGAGAACTTGTAGCCGCGGCGATACTCGAACTTGTCGACCGCCTTCATCAGGCCGATGTTGCCTTCCTGGATCAGGTCCAGGAACTGCAGGCCGCGGTTGGTGTATTTCTTGGCGATCGAGATCACCAGGCGCAGGTTCGCCTCGACCATTTCCTTCTTGGCGATGCGCGCCTCGCGTTCGCCCTTCTGCACCATGTTGACGATGCGGCGCAGTTCGGGGAGCGACATGCCGGTCTGGCTGGCGATATCGGCGATCTCGGTGCGGATGCGCTCGATCGCGTCGGCTTCGCGTTCGGCAAATGCCGCCCACTTCTTGTCCTTGCGGGCCAGGTCCTTGAGCCATGCATCATCGAGCTCGTTGCCGACATAGGCGCTCAGGAAATCCATCCGCTTCACCTTATGCCGTTCGGCCAGGCGCAGCATCTGCCCGCCCAGCGCGGTCAGGCGGCGGTTGAAGGCATAGAGATTGTCGACCAGGAACTCGATCTTGGTCGCGTGGAATTGCACGCTCTCGACCTCGGCGGTCAGGTCCTCGCGCAGCTTCTCGTACTTGTTTTCCTTGGCCTTGGGGAATTCCTGCCCGGCCGCCAGGGTTTCGACCCGCTCGGCCTGAAGCTTCTCGAAGCTCTTGAACAGCGTGGTGATGCGGGCAAAACGCTCGAGCGCCTCGGGCTTCAGTGCTGCTTCCATCTGCGCGAGCGACATGGTGTTGTCGTCTTCGTCTTCCTCTTCGCGCCGACGCGGAGCGCGCTCTTCGCCGTCCTCGTCCTCTTCGGTGTCTTCTTCCTCTTCCTCGATCTCGTCGTCGTCGCGGATCGTGGGGCCGGCGGTCTCCTCGGAAATCTCGCCGTCGTCGTCATCGTCCTCGGCGCCTTCCTCCATCTTGTCGGCAGGCGGCTCCTTCGAGAGCATGGCATCGAGATCGAGGATCTCGCGCAGCTGCATCTCTTCGTTGTTGAGCGCTTCCGACCACTGGATGATGGCATGGAAAGTGATCGGGCTTTCGCACAGGCCCATGATCATCATGTCGCGGCCCGCCTCGATCCGCTTGGCGATCGCGATTTCGCCTTCGCGGCTCAGCAGTTCGACCGCGCCCATTTCACGCAGGTACATGCGCACAGGGTCATCGGTGCGGTCACCGGTCGCGGTCTTCTTGGCGGAGCTAGCGGACGTAGCCTTGCGAACGCTCTTCTTCTCGTCGTCCTCGTCGTCGTCCTGGTCGTCATCGTCGAGACCGGCATCATCCATGTCGCCATCGCCGTCGCCTTCAGCCTCGGCGTCCTCGTCGCTTTCGACGATCTGCACGCCCATTTCGCTGAGCGCGGTCTGGATATCCTCGATCTGGTCGGGGCTCATCTCACCGGATGGCAGTGCTTCGTTGAGCTCGTCATAGGTGACGTAGCCCCTCTTGCGGGCCTTGTTGAGCAGCTTCTTGATCGAGGCTTCGTTGAGATCGATCAGCGGCGCATCGTCATCCTTGCTGCCGGCTGCCCCTTTGGTCTTTGATGCCATGTTTCCGTATCAGTCCGTTTCGTGGCCAGAGTACGGCGCGTCCGCCGCCTCGCTGGCAATTTCCGTTTTGGTCGCCACGGCGACCTTCCTGCGACCGAAGTCTTTCAGGCGTTCGTTTAATGCGGCAAGCCGATCGCGCAAGCGGGTCTGTTCAGCGAAGGCTCCTTCCGGATCCTCCGCAAATCGGCCCTTGGCTGCATCAAGCGCAGCAAGAAGGGCCGGCCTTTCGACCAGCAACGCAACAGCTTCGGCAAGTTCCTCGCACGCATCTACCGGGTTTATGCCTTCTCTCAGGAAAGCGTATCGTGTTTGATCCGGTTGGGCGGGAAGGCCGCTGAAGCCTGATATGGACATCCCACCGCGCGAATCAAGCGTTTCCGACAATTCGAGCAGGGATTCGACGGTCTCGGTCATTCGTGGATCGAGCCGTGCGAACCGGCCCAGCGCTTCGGAATGCCGCGCGATCTGCTGGGGATGGCGCAAGAGGCCATGGATCACGGCACTCGTAAACTCGTCACGGGCACCGCCTGCGGCCACGCGTCGCAGCCGCGAGGCTGTGTCGGAGGCAATCGGCTGTGCGGCGCGCTGCGATGGGCCACCCTTCCATTCGCGCTGAGGGCGCTGGGGGAAAGCGAAGGCCGAAAACCGGTCCAGCAGTTCGCGGCGGTACAGCGCGCGGATATCGGGGTGCTGGATCGCATCGACATGAGCCAGCAGGCGTGCCTTGAGCCCAGCCTTGTCTTCGGGCGTGCGCAATTCCTGCGCGTCGCGCTCGAAACTCCACAAGGCATCGAGAAGGCTGGAGGGTGCTGCCAGCAACTGCTCCATCG
>JBMSNZ010000166.1:0-4299 GCA_049421965.1 Erythrobacter sp. | reverse complement strand
ACCCGTTCGCCCTGAGGAGGGACTGAGCCATTGCGAAGGCCGTCTCGAAGGGCCCTTCGAGACAGCGCCTCAGCCTTCGGCTTCAGCGCTTCCTCAGGGCGAACGGGAAAAGCGCGCAGATCTTGTCGCAGGCTAAAGCAAACAACTTCCAGCCCCGGTTCAAGCCCGGGGCGACGTGGCTGGGGGAATAGCGCTCACTCAGCCCGTCTTGCCTTCCAGCGCCTTCCTCGCCGCTTCCTCGCGGGCGAAAGCGCGCTTGTAACCCTCGCGCGCGGTCAGCCGCTCGCGATAGGCCTTGAGACTGGCGGGCACGCCTTCGTCAAGCCCCACGCTTTGCGCCAGGATCAGCGCATAGCCGCAGCAGATATCGGCCACGGTAAAACGGTCGGCACACAGGAACTCGTGCGTCTCCAGCCGCTGTTCCAGCTTCACCAGCCGTTTCCAGAACCATTTGGCATAGGCATGTCCGGCTTCTTCCAGGCCCCGCTCCTTCTCGAACAGCACGAAGCGCATATAGACCGTCTGGGGAAAGGTGATGGTGGCATCGGCATGGTAGGTGAAGTCGCAATAGGCGGCGTAATCCGCCTCGCCCGGCATCACCACCAATGAGTTCGGCCCGTCCTTGCTGGCGAGGTAATGCGCGATGGCGCAGCTTTCGGTCATCCGCGCATCCCCGTCCATCAGCAGCGGCACGGTGCCGAGCGGATTGATCGCGAGATATTCGGGCGCGAGATAGCGCGGCGGGAACGGCAGCAGCCTGAGGTCGATCTCGACGCCTGCCTCTTCCGCAGCCCAGGTGGCGCGCAGCCCGCGCGAACGGGCGCAGGTGTAGAGAACCGGGCGATCGCTCATCTCAATGCGCCTCCTTATGCGCGCCCACCTTCAGCACATGGTGCAGCACGAACACGATGGCTGCGCCCAGCACCAGGCCAAGCACCGCCGAAATCCCGGCATAAGTTGCCCAGCCCAGCAGCCCGCCCAGCGCGCCGCTGGCATGTTCGACCGCATGCTGCACGCTGTGCGCCCAGTGGGCGGGTGCTGGCAGGCCGATCTCCTCCAGCCCGTGCAGGATGATCCCGCCGCCGACCCACAGCATCGCCACCGTGCCGACCACCGACAGGAAGGTCAGCAGGCGCGGCATGGCATGGAGCAAGGCGCTGCCCACACCGCGCGCCAACGCGTTCTTGCGCTCGGCCAGGTGCAGGCCGACATCGTCCATCTTCACGATCAGCGCCACGGTACCATAGACGATCACGGTGATGGCGATGCCGACGGCGGCGAGCGCTGCGGCGCGGGTCCAGAAATCCTCGATCAGCGGCGCGATCTCGTTGAGCGAAATCGCCATGATCTCGGCCGAAAGGATCATGTCGGTGCGGATCGCCCCGCCGATCCGTTCCTTTTCGAACTGTTCCAGATCCTCGATCGGATCCTCGAGCGTCTGGCCGTGCCTGGGCTCGCCCAGCTTCTCCATCACCTTTTCCGCGCCTTCATAGCACAGGAAAGCGCCGCCCAGCATCAGCAGGTAGATGATCGCCTGCGGCAGCAGCCAGCTCAGCAGCAGCGCGCCGGGCAGCAGGATCAGCAGCTTGTTCTTGAGGCTGCCCTTGGCGATGTTCCAGATGATCGGAAGCTCGCGCGCGGGAGAAAGGCCGGTGACATAGCCGGGGGTAACCGCGGCATCGTCAATCACCACCCCGGCCGCCTTGGTCCCGGCCTTG
Organism: Erythrobacter sp.; assembly: GCA_049421965.1. Taxonomy (GTDB): domain Bacteria; phylum Pseudomonadota; class Alphaproteobacteria; order Sphingomonadales; family Sphingomonadaceae; genus Erythrobacter. The sequence continues at coordinate 2,581 of JBMSNZ010000166.1, read as the reverse complement.
CCCGCGGCGACGCCGATATCGTCGATCGAAGCTGCTGCTGCCCGTGCGATGACCGAAACGTCATCGAGTAACGCCATCAATCCGCCCGGCACCGCTTTGCTCCCTGTTGTTGCCTGTGCAGCACTGCCCGCGCCTGCCCCGCCACGCAAGCCTTGCATTATGGGGCAAACCCGCTATGTGCGCGCATCCTTTGCGCCGGAAAGCCCGGCGACAGGGGATTTGTGAAGAAAGCCGGAGGGGCCCCGCGATCCGCGCGGACAAGCCAGCGATCGGCAGGAAGTGAAAGGACCAGGCACATGCCGCTTTACGAGCATGTATTCTTGGCGCGTCAGGATCTGAGCCAGGCTCAGGTTGACGCGCTGGCTGCGCAAGCCACCGAAATCATCGAATCCAACAGCGGCAAGGTGACCAAGACCGAGACCTGGGGTCTCAAGTCGCTCGCCTACAAGATCGACCGCAACCGCAAGGCGCATTTCGTGCTGCTCAACATCGAAGCCCCCGGCTCGGTGGTGGAAGAGCTCGAGCGCCAGACCCGCATCAACGAAGATGTGATCCGTTACCTGACTGTGCGCGTTGACGCACATGAGGACGGCCCCTCGGTGATGATGCGCAAGCAGGACCGCGAGCGCAAGCGCCGCACCGACCGTGAGGAGCGTGACTGATGGCCCGCCCGTTTTTCCGCCGCCGCAAGAGCTGCCCCTTCGCAGCCAAGAATGCGCCGCAGATTGATTACAAGGACGTGCGCCTGCTGCAGGGCTTCATGTCCGAGCGTGGCAAGATCGTGCCCTCGCGCATCACCGCCGTTTCGGCCAAGAAGCAGCGCGAACTCGCCAAGGCGATCAAGCGCGCGCGCCAAATCGGCCTCCTGCCGTATATCGTGAAGTAAGGGGAGCAGAGACATGGAAATCATCCTCCTCGAACGTATCGAGAAGCTCGGCACGATCGGCGATGTCGTAACCGTCAAGGACGGTTATGCCCGCAACTTCCTGCTGCCGCAGAAGAAGGCGCTGCGCGCCAACGAAGCGAACAAGAAGGTGTTCGAAGCCAACCGCGAGCGTCTCGAAACCGAGAACGCCGAAAAGCGTGTCGTGGCCGAGAAGCAGGGCGAAAAGGTGGCCGGCGCCGAAGTGGTGCTGATCCGCGCTTCGTCCAACGCCGGCCAGCTCTATGGCTCGGTCAGCGTCCGCGCCATCGTCGCGGGCCTCGCTACGCAGGGCCATTCGGTCGACAAGCGCCAGGTGATCATGGGCAGCCCGATCAAGTCGATCGGCATGCACGACGTCACCATCGCGCTGCACCCCGAAGTGCACGTCACGGTGAAGGCCAATGTCGCCCGTTCGGACGACGAAGCCGAACTGCAAAGCCAGGGCGTCGACGTTCTGGCGCAGCTGTTCCAGGACGAACAGCGCCAGATCGAGGAAGCGGCTGCGGAAACCCGCATCGAGCCGAACCTCGAGCCCGGCGAGATCCCGGCCGAGCTGCTTGAGGATCGCGACGGCGACGCTTGAGTGTGCTTATACAATCCTTGCAACATAGTTGCAGGATCGTTGCAGTTGAATTGGGGGCGCCGCCGCAGGGCCGCGCCCCCTTTTTCATTGCTGAAGCTCAGTCCGGTTTGCGCCTGAAATCAACCACCTGCAGCTCCATCTTGCTGGATGGGGCGCGCTGCACCCGGCCTGCCAGCATGCCATTGGTGCAGCGCCATTCGAAGGTGCCTTCCATTGCCGAAATCGGCCGGATCGCAGGCCCGGTGTCGCAGCTACCCAGCTCGCGCCGCAGCGCCGCAAGGTCACCGCGCCGGTCCGCAATGTCGCGATCGAGCGCAACATTCACCGCCAGCGGCGCGGCCTCGGGGTTGCCGGTTTCCCAGACTCTCTTCGCCAAGCCGTAAGCGGTGGCCAGCCCCTCGCTCACCGGCAGCGCGCGGTCTGGCGCGAGCCCCGCATTGCGCAGCATGTGCAGCGCCTGCCGCGCGGTGCCCGAGTTGCCGAAGTAAGTTCTTGCATTGAAAACAAAAATACCGACCCCGGCGTCAGGCATGAATTGCATTGTCGAGCCATAACCGGGGTAGCCGCCATTGTGCTGGACCACCCGGCCAAGGTCGCAATCGTCGAACAGGTTCAGGCCAAAGCCATAGCCGCTGCCGACCCGGCACGGCGGGCCGAGGTTCTCCGGACGCATATAGCCGGGACGCAGCGCGACCCATTTGATCATGTCGCGCACTGCCGCGCGGCGCAGCGGGCCGGTGTCCGGCGCATCCGACGCAGGCCAGGCCGAAAGCAGGAACGCCATCCATTTGGCATAGTCATTGGCGGTGGTTTCGACCCCGCCCATCGCGCCGAATGCGCCATCGGCCATGTCGGGTTCTCGCCGGAACGCGCCATCCTCCCAGCGATAGCCGATCGCGCGGCTTTGCGGCGGGCTCTGCAACACGTCATAAGTGGTGTTGACCATGCCCAGCGGCAGCATGATCTCTTCGCGGATATATTGCTGGTATGGCCGCCCCGAGACATTGCTGACGATCCGCCCCAGCAGCGCATAGCCGTAGTTCGAATATTCGAAAGCCGTGCCGGGCGTGGTC
>JBMSNZ010000165.1:0-4405 GCA_049421965.1 Erythrobacter sp. | reverse complement strand
GGTGACTTCGACCTCGGCCCCCGCCTTGATGAGCGCCTCGACCCCTTCCGCGAAGCCGAGCGTCACCGCCAGCTGGAGCGGGCTCACACCCTTCTTGTCGCGGATGTTCGGGTTGGCCCCGCGCTGCGCGAGAAACTTGATCCACACCGCATCGCGCCGTGCGGTGACGATGTGCATCGCGGTCTCGCCGGTGGTCAGATCGCGGGTGTTGACGATGGTGGAGCCGGGGTCGTTGAGGGCTTCGGTCACGGCTTCGCCATCGCGATCCTTGACCGCCTTGAGGAATTCATACCCTTCGGAAAACATCTGCGCTGCAACCGGTGTTGCGGCAATTGCACCCAACAGGGCGCCCAGCATTGCTATCCTGCGCATAACGGCACGCGTCACGCTGTCATCCTTTCAAAAACCCTGTCACACCCTATATCGCGGCTCTTCACCACAGCCGGTTAGCAGACCATGAACCGACACACCATGCCTCACCAAAACCGCAAGCGCCGCTGGGTTCCGATCATTGCCGCCGCGCTGGCCCTGGCCGGATGCCAGGCGGCCTCCGCCCCGCAGGCCGAACCGCCACTGGCAGGCGCCGATATCGGCGGCCCGTTCGAACTGGTCAATGCCAAGGGCGAGACGGTGCGCTGGAGCGATTTCGACGGGCGTTACCGCATGGTCTATTTCGGCTTCACCTATTGCCCCGACATCTGCCCGACCGATGTCCAGCGGATGATGCAAGGGCAACGCCTGTTCGCGCAGCAGGAGCCCGAGCTGGCGGCGAAGATCGCACCGATCTTCATCTCGGTCGATCCGGAGCGCGACACGCCGCAGGTGGTGGGCGAATTCACCGCAGCCTTTTCCGACGATCTGATCGGGCTGACCGGCACGCCGGAGCAGGTCAAGGCGGCCGCTGACAGGTTCCGCGTGTTCTATTCGCGCGGCGAGAACACAGCCGGGGGCGGTTATCTGGTCGACCATTCGAATATCGTCTACCTGTTCGATCCTAAGGGCAAACCGCTTGCCACGCTTCCGACCGACCAGGGAGCAGAGGCAGTTGCAGCCGAACTGGCGAAATGGGTGAACTGAGAGACCGCTTCTGGGAGATGCCGCTCGGCGAATTGAGCCGCGCGGAATGGGAAGCGCTGTGCGACGGCTGTGGCCGCTGCTGCCTGCACAAGATCGAGGACGAGGACAGCGGCGAGATCAGCCACACCAATGTCGCTTGCCGGCTGCTTGACACATCGACTGCACGCTGCACCGATTATCGCAACCGCAAGGCGTTTGTGCCCGATTGCCTGCGGCTGACGCTCAAGATTGTGCAGGAAGTGGCCTGGCTGCCGCCCACATGCGCCTATCGCCTGCGCGCCGACGGGCGCCCGCTGCCCGGCTGGCACTATCTCATTGCCGGCGATCACGAGGCGATGCGGCGAGCCGGGATTTCGGTGGCCGGGCGGGTCGTGAGCGAGACCGACGCCGGGCCGCTGGAGCATCACATCGTCGAATGGGACATGCGATGATCGACTGGCTGCGGCGAACGGCGCTTGAGCCCGAGATCGAACTTGACGGGCAGGTGCTGCCGATCGTGCTGAAGCGCAATGCACGGGCGAGGCGGCTGACGCTGCGGCTCGCCGTGGATGCCAGCGCAGTGCAGATCACTCTGCCGCAATGGGCGCAGGGCCGCGAAGCCATCGCCTTTGCCCATGCCCGGCGCGACTGGCTGGCCGCGCAGCTCGCCAAATTGCCACAGCGCCGGCCGCCCGAGCCGGGTGGCAGCATCACCTATCGCGGCGAGCCACTGCGGATCGAGTGGCACGCGCGGGCGCCGCGCCAGCCGACCTTGATCGACGCAGCCATTATGCTGGGCGGGCCGCGCGACGCGCTGGAACAGCGGCTGCTACGCTGGCTCGAACGCGAAGCGCTGGCGCTGTTCGAAGCGGATGCGCTGCATTACTGCGCCGCCGCCGGGCTCAGCCCGGTGCCGGTGGCGCTGACGCGAGCGCACCGTCGCTGGGGCAGCTGTTCGGACCGCCAGCGCATCAGGCTCAACTGGCGGCTGGTGCAAGCACCCGATTTCGTGCGCCGCTCGGTCGTTGCGCATGAAGTGACGCATCTCGTCCATTTCGATCACAGCCCGGCGTTCCACACGCTGCTGGGCGAGATCTACGAAGGCGAGATCGCCGCCGCGGATCGCTGGCTCAAGCAGCACGGGCGCACGCTCTACGCCAGCTTCGGCTAGCGCGGGCACGGCACCGGCACAGCGCTGGCCACTGGCAAGCCGGGCACGGCTGGCCTATATGGGCGCAATGCGATCGTTCCAACGCTATAACCCCACCACGGGCATGGCCGATTTCTGGGCCTATTTCCGGCGGCCGCAGCGCTACCGCTGGCCGATCGTGGCGATCTCGACCATTCCGATCATCGTCACGCTGGCATGGGCCAATTCCGAAGCCGTGCTCGTGCCGCCCGAGCGGCCCAAGGTGATGTATATCTCGACGCTGGAACCGGGCCGCACGGACGAGGAAATCCTCGCATCCAATCTCGCCAACCAGGCAAAGCAGGACGCGCTGCGGGCCGAACGCGAGGCGATCGAGGCGCGCAAGCGCGAACTCTATCGCAGCCTTGGTGCCGCCAGCGGGATGGATGTCGAAGCGATGGAGCGCGAGGCCGCCGCTGAACGCGCCAGAGCGGCGGCAGCCGAGGAAGCGCGGCGTGCCAAGATCCTGGCCGAGCGCGTCCAGCCGGGCGCGGCCGACGCCGCGGCCCCGGCAGACCCGGAATAGCGGCACCTTGACCGACGACGCGCGCTGGATGGCCGCTGCGGCGCGGCTTGCGGCCCGCGCCCGGCCCGCCAGCAATCCCAACCCCGCGGTCGCCTGCCTCATCGCGAAAGACGGCATCCTTCTCGCACGCGGGTGGACGCAGCGCGGTGGGCGCCCCCATGCCGAAGCGCATGCGCTGGCCCAGCTTGCCCCCGGCGCCGCGCAAGGCGCCACCATCTATGTCACGCTCGAGCCCTGCGCCCATGCCAGCCCGCGCGGCCCCGCCTGCGCCGACGTGCTGGCCGAGGCAAAGCCGGCACGCGTGGTCATCGGCACCGTCGATCCCGATCCGCGCACCAGCGGCAAGGGAATCGCACGGCTCGAGGCAGCGGGGATCGCGGTCACACTGCTCGATGATCCAGACGCCCGCGCCAGCCTGGCCGGTTTTCTCGCCCGGCAGACCAAGAACCGGCCGTTTGTGACGCTGAAGCTGGCCATGTCGGCCGACGGGTTCATCGCCCGCCCTCCCGGGGAGGAGCAGTGGATCACCGGCGAAGCGGCGCGCGCGCATGTCCATGCACGCAGGGCAAGGCAGGATGCGATCCTGGTGGGCGGAGGCACCTGGCGGACTGACGCGCCACGGCTGGATGTGCGGCTGCCCGGTCTTGAAGCGCACACACCCCGGCGCATCGTGCTGACGCGCGGCGCAGCGCCAGCGGGCACAAGCGCGATCGCGACCCCGCAGGCGATCGGTGAGCTCGAAGGGGTGCAATATCTCTATGTCGAAGGCGGTGCGGCAACCGCTGCAGCCTTCCTCGACGCCGGGCTGGTCGACCGGATCGATCTCTATCGCGCCCCAGTGGTGTTCGGCGCCGGGACCAGGGCTCCTGCTGGGCTCATGCCAGGGCAACTCGATGACGTGTCCGGCCCGTGGCACAAGGTCGAGCAGTGCCAGCTTGGCAGCGACACATTCGCCGCCTATCAGCGCCGCAGTTAAGGGAAACGCGCATGTTCACCGGGATAGTCACCGCAATCGGCACCATCGCCAAGGCAGAGCAGCGCGGCGACCTGCGGCTGCGCATCGCTGGCCCGCTGGATCCCGCGCGGATCGACATTGGCGCATCGATCGCGTGTTCGGGGGTCTGCCTCACCGTGGTTGATCGCGGCGGCGCTGCAGGCCAAGCCTGGTTCGAAGTCGATGTCTCGGGCGAGACGGTCTCGCGCACCGTGCCGGGCATGTGGCACGAAGGGCAAAGGCTCAACCTCGAGCCGAGCTTGCGCGTTGGCGACGAGATCGGTGGCCACATCGTCACTGGGCATGTCGACGCGGTGGGCGAAGTGGTGCGGGCCGAGCCGGCCGGCGACAGCTGGCAGCTCGACGTGCGCGCGCCCAAGGCGCTTGCCCCGTTCATCGCGCCCAAGGGCTCGATCACGGTCCAGGGCGTCTCGCTGACGGTGAATTCGCTCACCGACGAGGCAGACGGCGCCTGCACCTTCATGCTCAACATCATCCCGCACACGGGCGAAGTCACAACGCTGGGCGGCCTGCGCGCAGGTGACCGCGTGAACCTGGAGATCGATGTGCTGGCGCGCTATCTCAAGCGGATGCAGGCGCTCGCGGCGGATTTGCACCGCCCCGCGCACCTGTACCATGT
>JBMSNZ010000164.1:0-4453 GCA_049421965.1 Erythrobacter sp. | reverse complement strand
TTGCCACCGCCGGCCGTTCGCTGGTGTGGCTGCATGATCGCGATGAACTCGAAGTGCGGGCAGGCCACAGGCTACCCGCCAAGACCGGCGCTGAAATTTGCGCTGGATCAAAGAAGTCCCCCCAGCCCGTGTTTATCGCAGCCTCAGATCCGGAGGGTATTGCACCATGAGTTCCGTCCTAGGCCGTATCGGCATCTGGTCCATAGTTCTGCTGGCGGCGATTGCGGCCATGGTGGGGGCAAGGGACGCAGCCTTTGCCACGCACATGACCATCATCGCGCTAGTCGCGTTCGGTTTGCTCGCGTTCACCGCGTTCCGCTATGATCCGCTGGCCGCTGCACAGAGCATCTTCCGGATGCCGCAGGGGGCTTCGCGCTACGACGATGATCCCGTGCGCTGGGGCGTAATCGCCACGATCTTCTGGGGCATGGCAGGCTTCCTTGCCGGTGTGTTCATTGCGCTGCAGATGGTCTTTCCGCAGCTGAACATCGAACCCTGGCTCAATTTCGGGCGATTGCGGCCGCTACATACCAGCGCTGTGATCTTTGCCTTTGGCGGCAATGCGCTGCTTGCGACCAGCTTCTACGTAGTGCAGCGCACATGCCGCACCCAACTGGCTTTCCCTGCGCTCGCGCGTTTCGTTTTCTGGGGTTACCAGCTGTTCATTGTACTGGCGGCCACCGGCTACCTGCTCGGCGTTACCCAATCGAAGGAATATGCTGAACCCGAATGGTATGTCGATCTGTGGCTGACGGTGGTCTGGGTCGCCTATTTCATCGTCTTCGTCGGCACGATCGTGAAGCGGCACGAACCGCACATCTATGTGGCGAACTGGTTCTACCTGGCTTTCATCATAACGGTGGCCATGCTCCACATCGTTAACAATCTGGCGGTGCCGGTAAGTCTGCTGGGATCGCGCAGCTACAGCGCCTTCGCGGGCGTTCAGGATGCCCTCACGCAGTGGTGGTATGCGCATAACGCGGTCGGCTTTTTCCTAACTGCCGGCTTCCTTGCCATGATGTATTACTTCGTGCCCAAACAGGCGCAGCGGCCGGTCTATTCCTACCGGCTGTCGATCATCCACTTCTGGGCGCTGATCTTCCTCTACATCTGGGCCGGTCCGCACCACCTCCACTACACCGCGTTGCCCGATTGGGCGCAGACACTGGGCATGGTGTTTTCGGTGATGCTGTGGATGCCAAGCTGGGGCGGCATGATCAACGGCCTGATGACTCTGAACGGCGCGTGGGACAAGGTTCGCACCGATCCGATCATCCGCATGATGGTGATGGCGCTCGCCTTCTACGGGATGAGCACCTTCGAAGGCCCGATGATGAGCATCAAGGCGGTCAACAGCCTCTCGCACTATACCGACTGGACCATCGGCCATGTCCACTCCGGCGCACTGGGCTGGAACGGCATGATCACCTTCGCCTGTATCTACTACCTCGTTCCGCGACTATGGGAGCGCGAGCGGATGTATTCGATGCGCATGATCAACTGGCACTTCTGGCTCGCCAGCGCAGGTATCGTTTTCTACGCGGCCAGCATGTGGGTGGCGGGTATCACCCAGGGCCTGATGTGGCGCGAATACGGCGCCGATGGCTACCTGGTGAACAGCTTTGCGGACACGGTTGCCGCGCTCAAGCCGATGTATGCACTGCGGGTGATGGGTGGCCTGCTCTACCTGAGCGGTGCGGTGGTGCTGGTCTACAACGTCTGGATGACGCTGCTGGGCCGGCTGCGCGACGAAGCGCCCATGACCCAGACCCGGCACGATCCTGCCGCCGATCGCCCCCTCACCGCTGTTCCCGCCGAATAGGAGCGCACTCCATGAACACGGCACCCAAAGAAGCCTATTCGCGCCACAAGAAGCTTGAGCGGAACGTAACGCTCATGGCTGTGGCCACACTGGTCACGGTCGCGATTGGTGGTCTGGTCCAGATCACTCCCCTGTTCTATCTCGACAACACGATCGAACAGGTCGAGGGCGTTCGCCCCTATACCCCCCTCGAGCAGGCCGGACGCGACATCTACATCCGCGAAGGCTGCTATACCTGCCACAGCCAGATGATCCGTCCGTTCCGCGACGAGGTTGAGCGCTATGGCCATTACAGTCTCGCGGCCGAGAGCATGTTCGACCATCCCTTCCAATGGGGTTCTAAGCGCACCGGACCTGACCTGGCACGGGTCGGCGGGCGCTATTCGGATGCATGGCATGTTCAGCATCTGAGAGACCCGCAAAGCGTGGTGAAGGAAAGCATCATGCCGCAATACGGCTTCCTCGCCGAGACCCCGCTCAAGCTGGCCGATCCCTCTGCCAATCTCGTCGCGCTCCGGCGGGTAGGCGTGCCTTACAGCGATACAGACATTGCGCAGGCGGCAAGCGACCTAATGGCGCAGGCGGACCCGGAGGCCGATCCCGGCGATCTCGCTACACGCTATCCCAAGGCGCAGATCCGTGACTTCGACGGCGATCCGGCAAGGGTCACGGAAATGGATGCGCTGGTCGCCTATCTGCAGATGCTGGGCACGCTCGTCGATGTGAAGAGCGCTGCCGCGCAGCAGGAACTGGCCGAGGAGACCGGCCGATGAGCGAATACGACGCGTGGCGCCATTTCGCCGACAGCTGGGGCCTGCTGGCCATGGCGGTGCTGTTCCTGGCGCTGTGCGCATGGCCGTTCCGCCCAGGTGCAAGAAGCCGCAACCACGATGCTGCCCATTCGATCCTTGAGGACCAAGACGATGGCGAATGAAACCGACAAACCCCAACGCATCGACGCGCCGACCGGCACCGAGTTCGTCGGCCACGAATGGGACGGGATCGAGGAACTAAACACCCCGCTGCCGCGCTGGTGGCTGTGGACCTTCTACGCCACGGTGGCTTGGGGGCTTGCCTATACGGTCGCCTATCCGGCGTGGCCGATGATCGAGCAAGGCACCGAAGGCGTGCTGGGATGGACCAGCCGCGGCCAGCTGGCCAAGGAGATGTCGGCCGCAGAAGACGCGCGCAGCGACGTCCTGGCACAGATTGGCGCCACGCCAACCGCACAACTGGCAGCCAATCCCGAACTGCTGCAGCAGGCGGTGGCGGGAGGCGCGGCGGCTTTTAAGGTCAATTGTGTCCAGTGCCACGGTTCGGGCGCTGCCGGATCGCCAGGCTATCCTAACCTAAATGACGATGACTGGCTGTGGGGCGGCGATCTGGAGGCGATCGAGTTCACGATCAATCACGGGATCCGCTGGGAGGGTGACCCAAACAGGCGCTTCAGCCAGATGCCTGCGTTTGACGGCATGTTCAGCGAAGCGCAGCTTGCCGGGCTGGTTGCGCATGTCCGTTCGCTGGGCGGCGAAGGCCAATCCAATGCGGCTGGCGCGCAGCTTTATGCCGACAATTGCCTGGCCTGCCACGGTGCCGATGGCGGCGGCGATCGCTTTCAGGGGGCTCCTGCGCTCAACGATGCGATCTGGCTCTATGGCGGCAACGCAGCCGATATCCGGCGGCAGATCAAGTCGCCGCGCCATGGCGTGATGCCAGGCTGGGCCGCTCGGCTCGATCCGGTGACGATCAAGATGCTGGCGGCCTATGTCCACTCGCTGGGCGGCGGCGAAGCAACCCCAGCGCCCGCCGCCGATACGACCGCCAACCAGGCCAAACAGCCCGCAGCGACGGATAATGAACAGCCCTAGCCCCCCACCTGCTGTCGACGTTCTCTATGAGCGTCACAAGACCGTCCACAACAAGCGGATCGACGGGCCGTTCCGGCGGTTCAAATGGTTCGTCATGCTGGTCACACTTGCGATCTATTACATCACCCCGTGGCTGCGCTGGGATCGCGGGCCGTTCGCCCCAGACCAGGCGGTGCTGGTCGATCTCGCCAACCGCCGGTTCTACATGTTCGGGATTGAGATCTGGCCGCACGAATTCTACTTCGTCGCCGGACTCCTGATCATGGCAGGGATCGGCCTGTTCCTGGTCACCAGTGCAGTCGGCCGCGCATGGTGCGGCTATGCCTGCCCACAGACGGTTTGGACCGACCTGTTCCAGCATGTGGACCGCTTCATCGACGGTGATCGCAATGCCCGCATGCGGCTCGATCGGGCGCCCTGGACCATGTCCAAGGTCGCGCGCCGCGCGTTCAAATGGACAATCTATCTCGCCATTTCCTTTGCCACCGGTGGTGCATGGATCCTCTATTTCGCCGACGCTCCGACTCTGATGCGCGACTTCTTCGCGCTTGAGGCTGCCCCGGTCGCTTATGCTACTGTCGCCATCCTTACTGCCACCACCTTCATGCTCGGCGGTTTCCTGCGCGAACAGGTGTGCATTTACATGTGCCCGTGGCCACGCATCCAAACCGCGATGCTCGACGAGAAGTCGCTGATCGTCACCTACAAGGACTGGCGCGGCGAACCGCGCGGCAAGCAGACTGTCGAAGGGAATGGTGACTGC
>JBMSNZ010000163.1:0-4474 GCA_049421965.1 Erythrobacter sp. | reverse complement strand
TTTCGGGCATCTGGCAGTCCATCAGGATGCCGTCGAAATCGCGGTCGCGGGCCACACGGCACCGTTCGGGGTCGATCTGCTGTTTGCGGCGGAGAACCTCCCTGGCTTCAAGTTAAGTGTCGAGATTTGCGAGGATTACTGGTCGCCCACGCCGCCCTCGACGCGCGGCGCGCTGGCCGGCGCGACCGTTCTGGCGAACCTTTCAGCTTCGAACATTACCATCGGCAAATCCGACGAGCGGCACCTGCTGGCCCGGGCGCAGAGCGCGCGCGCGGTTGCGGCCTATCTCTATTGCGCCAGCGGACATGGGGAAAGCACCACCGACCTTGCCTGGGACGGGCAGGGCATGATCTACGAACTTGGCGACCTTCTGGCCGAAAGTCAGCGCTTCAGCCTTGATGCCGAACTGTGCATCGCCGATATCGATTGCGAGCGGATCCTGGCCGAACGCGCGCGGATGCAGACCTTCAACGACGCGGCGGAAGCGGCGGGGCGGCTTGAAGACAGCTATCGCACCGTGGCGTTCCGCTTTGCCGAGACAGGTGGAGATCGCGGGCTGGTGCGCGCCATGCGGCGCTTCCCCTTTGTGCCCGCGCGGCAGGACCGGCTCGACGAGGATTGCTACGAGGCGTTCAATATCCAGGTCGACGGGCTGATGCGACGGTTCGAATCGACCCGCGCCAAGAGCATGGTGATCGGCGTATCGGGAGGGCTCGATTCCACCCATGCGCTGGTCGTGGCGGCCAAGTGCTGCGACCGGCTGGGACTTCCGCGCAGTATCATTCGCGGATACACAATGCCGGGCTTCGGCACTTCCGCCCATACCAAGTCCATTGCCTGGACGCTGATGAAGGCGCTGGATATCACCGCCGAGGAAATCGACATCCGCCCGGCGGCCACGCGTATGCTCGAAGACATGCGGCACCCCTTCGCGGCGGGCGAGCCAGTGCATGATGTCACCTTCGAGAACGTGCAGGCGGGCCTCAGGACCGACTATCTGTTCCGCCTTGCCGGGCATCATTCGGGCTTCGTGATCGGCACCGGTGACCTTAGCGAGCTGGCGCTGGGCTGGTGCACCTATGGCGTGGGCGACCAGATGAGCCATTACGCGGTGAATTCCGGCGTGCCAAAGACGCTGATCCAGTACCTGATCCGCTGGGCGGTGAGCACCGAACAGTTCGATCCCGCCACTGATGAGGTGCTGCTGTCGATTCTCGACACCGAGATCTCGCCCGAACTCGTTCCGCCTGGCGAGGGCGGAGCGATCCAGAGCACCGAAAGCATTATCGGCCCTTACGAGCTCAACGATTTCTTCCTCCACCACACGATCCGCTGGGGGCAGCGCCCCAGCAAGATCGCTTTCATGGCGTGGCATGCATGGCGCGACGCGCGCGGGGGGCGCTGGCCCGCGGGCTTTCCCGATGAGAAGAAGAACGAATACGATCTCGCAACGATTGCCCATTGGCTCGAAAACTTCCTCAAGCGCTTCTTCGGGTTCAGCCAGTTCAAGCGCAGCGCGATCCCCAACGGGCCCAAGGTCAGCGCGGGCGGCGCGCTCAGCCCGCGCGGTGACTGGCGCGCGCCATCGGATGCGGTGGCCAATGTCTGGCTTGACGAATTGCGCGCCGCGCTGCCGCCCGATCTCGGCTGAGCGGCGGCATGAACTTTCGCACCATCCTCATCCTGATGTTGTGCAACCTCGCATGGGCGCTCAACGTGGTGGTGAGCAAGCTGGTGGTCGACGATTTGGGCGTCCCGCCGCTGTTCTATGCCTTTGCGCGCTCGCTGCTGGTGATGCTGGCGCTGGCCTGGCTGCTGCGGCCCCTGCCACGCGAGCTTGGCAAGGTGCTGCTGATCGGCCTTGCCATCGGCGGTGGCTCCTTCGCGCTGCTGTTCATGGGGCTCGAGACCGCGTCACCTTCGGTCAACGGGGTGATCAGCCTGTCAGGCGCGCCCATGACCGTGCTGTTTGCGATGCTTTTCCTCGGCGAGCGGGTCCGCTGGCGGCGTGGGCTGGGTATCCTGCTGACGCTGGCGGGCGTGCTGATCGCGATGGGATCGCCTGCGGAAGTGGGCAGCGGCACCGGTGAATTGCTGCTGTTCGCCGCAGCGGTGATCGGCGCGCTGGGATCGGTGTTCTTCAAGCGGATCGAGATCGATGCGCGGGCAATGCAGGCCTGGTCAGGCGTGGCATCGGCACTGGTGCTGGGGCCGCTTTCGCTGGCGCTTGAAGACGGGCAATGGGCGTCCGTAGCGGCCAGCCCGCTCGAATTCGCTGCCGCGCTGGGCTTTGCCGGGATCGTCGTTTCGGTCGGGGCGCACACTGCCTATTACCGCGTGCTGCAGCAGCACGATGCCAATCTGGTAGTGCCCTTGACGCTGATGACTCCGCTGCTGACGATTGCCTTGGGTGCATGGATCACCAATGATCCGATCGGCTGGCGCCTGCTGGCGGGCGGTGCGCTGGCGATTGTGGGCGTGGCGATCATCGTGCTGCGGCCCAGCAGCAATATCTTCAAGCCGCTGCTGGTGAAGGCGCGGTTCTAGCTCTTGCCGATAACGCCTTGAGCTTTGCACCCTTTCCATTACGCTGCTGCCGAGCGGTCGCGCGCTATTCCGGCTGATGCCGGACCGGGGGATTGATGGCGACGCTTCCACTTCAGAGCGGCATGGTGCTCGCGCACAACCGCAGACTGCGACTGTTCACCCTGTTCATCCTCTATGTCGGGCAAGGCCTGCCGATCGGGCTGTTCTGGTTCGCGATCCCGGCGTGGATGGCGGCCAATGGCGCAACGGCGACCGATGTCGGATCGGTGCTCGGGATGACCGCGCTCCCGTGGTCGCTCAAATTCGTCAACGGCTTCTTCATGGATCGCTACACCTGGTTGCCGATGGGCCGCCGCCGTATATGGCTACTCGGCGCGCAAGGGGTGATGATCGCAGCCCTGCTGGCGGCGATCCTGCTCAACCCGACTACAGCCGACGTGGCGGTGCTGGGCGTGATCGGCTTTGTGGTCAATATGGCGACCACGTTCCAGGATGTCGCCGTCGATGGCCTCGCGGTCGACATCATGGAGGAAGACGAGCGCGCGCGCGGCAGCGGGATGATGTTCGGTGGGCAATCGATCGGCATTGCCACTGCCACCGCGCTGACCGGGGCGGTGATCGGCCAATATGGCGCACCTGCTGCCTATGCGATTGTCGCTGGCCTGATCCTTGCGCTTTGCCTCTACATCGCTTCCTTCACCGAGCGTGAGGGGGAGCGGCGGCTGCCGTGGCAGGCAGGTAATGCCCATCCGCGTAATCTCGATATCCAGGCCGATGCCTGGTGGCCGATCCTCAAGAGCACGGCGGTCTCGCTGCTGCGTCCGGTCAGCCTGCTGTGGATCCCGACCCAGTTCTGTCGCGGTATCTTCTATGGCGGAATGACCGGGGTTACTCCGCTGATCGGGGCAAACTATGTCGGCTGGAGCGAAGCGCAGATTTCCTCGCAGGTCGCAGCGGCCGGGCTGGTCGCAGGGATATTGTGCCTCACGCTCGGAGGCTGGCTCGGCGACCGGTTCGGTGCCAAGCGGACGTCGATCGGATGGATCGTGGTGCAGCTCGCCATGGCAACGACCATGTATCTGACCGTCGAGCAATGGAGCGAGCCGCTGCTGTTCATGGCTTTCGTCTATGCCTGGGTTTCGCTCGACATGCTGCTGACAGCTTCCGCACTGCCGATCTCGATGCGGCTGTGCGACCCGCGCGTGGCGGCGACGCAGTTCACGATCTACATGGCACTGGGGAATTTCGGGATCACCTTCGGTGCCTTCGTGCTGGCGCAGATCGACAGCCTGGGCGGCTTGCGCTCGCTTTTCCCCGTGATCGGCGGCGCCATCGTGTACCAGCTGGTGATGATGCTGGTGGTGAAGTTCCCGCGGCGGCCGGAGTTTTATGCGGCCATGAATGCGGAGCCGAACCCGCGGATCGATTGAACGCGAAGCGCCGGAGCCTTGAGGCCCCGGCTGCCTCGCTGATCGGGCCGGCAGCAGGCCGGCGGAGGTGACTGGCCTACTGGCCTTACTTGCCGTCGAACGACAGGCGCCCGGGGCCGAAGGCGGAGACCTGCAGCAGGCCACCAGCCAGAGCAAGGTTCTTGAAGAACTGGATGAACTGGTTCTGGTCAGCCAGGTCGTTGTGGAACAGGACCGCGGTAGCCACGCTGAACAGCGCGAGCGCCAATGCTACCCAGCGCGTCTTGAAACCGGCAATCAGCAGGATGCCGCCGATCAGTTCGACGGCAACAGCACCGCCATAGGCGAGCTGCGGCGTCGGCAGACCGACTGATGCGATGTAGCCGATGGTACCGGCGGGGTCGGTCAGCTTGTTGGCGCCTGCCAGGACAAAGATTGCGGCGATCAAGAGTCTGCCGACCAACGCCATCCAGTGCGCAAGGTTGTTCGCCTGGGCGCTGGTTGCGGGCTCAGTGGGT
>JBMSNZ010000162.1:0-4532 GCA_049421965.1 Erythrobacter sp. | reverse complement strand
GCCCGCCGCCCTGGCCGCCGACGGCCCCGCCGCAGAGCGGCGGAGACAGTCGATCCTGGAACGGATCGATTCCGAGATCGCACTGTGGTCGCTTTCCGTGGAGCAGGACCCTGAAGCATGGACGGAACCGGCGGCGCTGCCTGCCGGGCCGACACAAATCGACTTGCGCGACCAGGGCATATCGACGGTTATCTGGGCAACGGGATACCGGCGATCTTACCCTTGGCTGCATCTCGACGCGCTCGACGAGCATGGCGAGATCGAACAGCAAGACGGCATCGCCAAGCTTCCCGGCCTCTACATACTCGGCCTGCCCTTCATGCGACACCGCGCCTCGAGCTTCATCGATGGCGTCGGGCGGGACGCCGAGGCCATTTCCCAAACCATCATTGCGCAGCTTGGCGCCCAGAAATTCCGCGCCGCCTGAAAGGATTCTTCCATGACTCTCGCCGGATTCTCCCATGATCACTACGATGCTGTGATCGTTGGCGCGCGTTGCGCCGGCGCCGCCACCGGTATGCTACTGGCCCGCAAAGGAGCACGCGTCCTGATCGTGGATCGAGAGCCTTACGGCAGCGACACCATGTCGACCCACGCCCTGATGCGCGGGGCTGTGATGCAGCTCACCAATTGGGGCCTCGTGCATAATGTCGCGGCTACGGGAGCTCCACCGATACGCACCACTTCGTTCATCTATGGCGAAGATTCGCCAATCGACATCGAAATTTCGGCACAGCATGGGGTCAGCGCGCTCTATGCCCCACGCCGGTTTGCGCTCGACAAGGTGCTGGTCGATGCGGCCCGCCGGAGCGGCGCGGAAATCCAGCACCGCATCAGATGCATCGATCTCGTCCGGTCAAAGGGAGGTGCCGTGGCGGGCGCGATCCTGCGCGATTCGAGCGGCGCACTCCACAAGATTTCCGCCGAGCTCGTGATCGGTGCCGATGGGCGCGATTCTGCGGTCGCGAAGCTGGCAAGCGCCCCCTATACCAAGCGCGGCACAAACGCGTCGCGCTGCATTTATGGCTACTTCGCCTGCCTTACACCGAGGGGAAATCGCTGGCACTGGGGCGACGGTTGCGGCGGCGGCATCATTCCCACGAACGATGGCCAATCATGTGTCTCGCTAAACTTGCCACAGGAGGCCAGAGACACCTTCCGCGAAGCGCTTAAGCCCACAGGCTTCCGCGCGCAGATCGCTAGGCTGATGCCGCAGATGGAAAATGAGCTAGAGGGCGGGCAGCTAGTCCAGCGGCTGACCGGCTTTTCGGGTGAGCCCGGCTACATGCGCCAGGCATGCGGCGATGGTTGGGCATTGGTTGGCGATGCCGGCTACTTCAAGGATCCCATTACGGCCCATGGCATTACCGATGCCCTCCGCGATGCACAGATATTGGCCGATAGCTGGAGCGCGGGGCGGCTCGACGATTATGCAGTGACGCGCGATGCCCTGTCGCAGGACATGTTGCGCCTTTCCGATACCATCGCGGCCTTCGAGTGGACGCTGCCGCAATTGGCCGAGCTGCACCAGTCGCTCAACCTCACTATGAAGGCCAACCAGCACTGGATCGCCGCGCACCTTGGCCGCCTGCCCGAAGCGGCGTAACAGGGTACTCTGGGAATTGATTCTGCTTGCGGTTTGAGACACTCTTCCCATGGGCAACCGCGTTATTGGGATCAAGGCAATGCAACGGACCCTGTTTGACAAGTAGGGCGGGTTCTCCGCCATCTCCAAGATCGTGATGGATCTCTACGATCGCTTGCTCGACGACGACGAGGTCGGGCCGTTCTTCGACGATGTCGATATGGCAAAGATCGTCGACCACCAGACGAAGTTCGTCTCTTCGCTCATGGGCGGCCCAGCGTCATTTACGGACAATCAGATCGAAAAGCTGCATTCGCACCTGACCATCGCAGCCCGCCATTTCGATCAGCTAGCGGCCATCCTGCGAGAGACGTTGCTTGAGCATGGCATAAGCGATGAGGATGCAAGCACCATCGTCGCTACTTTCACCGAGCGCCGCAGTCTGGTTGTAAACAGCTGACGCCATGTCGATTGAGGCTATCAACGAGCAATTGCTGCGGGCGATCGGGGTTGGGGTTTCGCTGCTCGACCTTTCTGACCTGCGCTTCCGCTTCTTTAACGACACCTTTCAGGAATGGTTCGGCGAGGCCGAACTTGGCCAGCAGCTGAACGATGTTTTCGTCGGCATAGATCCGGTGGAAGTGCGCAAGGCGCTTGAAGACGAAGGGCGTTATGTCGGCGAAACGAGCTTTCGAGTGCGCCGCCGTACCATGACGATCGCGATGACGCTCAACCCCGCGCTCGACGGCAATGAGCGGGTGGCGGTGCTGGTGTGCCAGAATATCAGCCGGATCAAGGAACTGGAATCTATGATCGATTCCTATTCGATGATGGTTGAACGCAACACGCGCGAGATCAAGCGAGAGAAGGAGCAAGTGGAAAAACTGCTGCTCAACATGATG
The DNA here is from genome assembly GCA_049421965.1 of Erythrobacter sp. Taxonomy (GTDB): domain Bacteria; phylum Pseudomonadota; class Alphaproteobacteria; order Sphingomonadales; family Sphingomonadaceae; genus Erythrobacter. The sequence goes on along the minus strand of JBMSNZ010000162.1, from coordinate 2,045 downwards.
CCGCGCTCGGTCTATGACGAGTACAAGACCTTCGGCGTAGTGACGCCGCGCCTTTACGAAAATGTCGCGGTGATCTGCCTCGATTTCGCCGGGTTCAGTGACACCGTACGCAACCAGGACGCCAGTGTCGTGGTGAGCGAGCTCAACGATATTTACACGGCTTTTGACCGGATCGGTGACCAGTTTGGCTGTGAACGGATCAAGACGGTAGGCGATACATATATCACTGTGGCCGGCATGCCCGATCCGTCGGAGCGCGCGCTGCAATCTGTGGTCGATGCCGCGATCCGGTTCCAGCGCTATCTTGAACAGCGCAACCGCAGCCATCCGATCGGCTGGCAATGCCGCATCGGGATTGCGATGGGGCCAGTCATCGGTTCGGTTGTCGGTGTTCAGAAATATATTTACGACGTGTTCGGCCCGGCGGTAATCGAAGCAAGCGCACTGCGTCAGGCTGCCGACCCGATGCAGATCGTGGCGCCTGCCGAACTCGCCGAGCTGATGAGCGACGGGATCGCCAGTTCGCCTGCCGGGAGCGTCAAGATTGCAGGCGGTGAGAGCAGCGATGTGGTCGCGATCGCTTCGGCAGTTGAGGGCGGCCAGGGCTAGCCCGCGATGAGCGCGGCCAACGCCCTTTCAGGGAAGGACCTGCTCGACGACATCGTCGATGCTCTGCGCGACGGAGTTGCGATCTTCGACGCATCTGCCCGGCTGGTCCGTGCAAACGAGGCCTTCAGACTCCTCAATCCGAAGGTGGCAGATATTGTCGCGCCGGGCCTGGAATGGGATCAGCTGTTAATCGAGATGGTTGCTCGCGGAGCCGTGACCCCATCGACGCGCGAACGCCTGCTATGGATGGAAAGTCGGCTCGAACCGGGTGAGGCGCCGCTTCCTCCGCTGATGGTCGAAGTGCGCGATGCGGGGGTGCACGAATTCGCCATGCGGTCAACGGCTCGGGGCGGCTTCGTGCTGACTCAGTCCGATGTGACCGCGCGCAGCCAGACCGCCGAAGACGAGCGTGAAGCCGATGCCTTGCTGCGGCAAGTGATGGAAGCGTGTCCGGCCGCGCTCGTAATGTCGCGCATAACCGACGGGCAGATCATCTACCGTTCGCCCGCAGCGCGCGACCTGCTCGGCCCCGGCCGCAACGCCGGCAACCATTTCGCCAGCCGCACCGAACGCGCCGACTTCATCACTGCGCTGCTGCCCGAAGGGCGGATCGACGAACGCGCGATCGAGCTGCAGCGGACCGATGACAGCCGCTTCCCCGCGCTCGTGTCGGCGAGACTGATCGAGTATCGAGGCGACGATGTCGTGGTGTCATCCGTCGTCGACATCACCAAGGAAGTCGCTCTGCGAAAGACTCTGGCGCAGCAGCGCGAGCGGATATTCCAGGCCGAAAAACTTTCGGCACTGGGCGAATTGCTCGCCGGTGTCGCGCATGAGCTGAATAATCCGCTGTCGGTTGTAGTCGGCCATGCGCTGATGATGCGTGAGGAAGTGAGCGACCCGCAGACAATAGCGAGGATCGAGAAGATTGGCGAGGCTGCGGAGCGCTGTGCACGGATTGTGAAGTCGTTCCTTGCCATGGCCCGTCAGCAGAAAGTCGATGCCCGGCCGGTCGAACTTGGCGCGATCATCGAAGGCGCGTGTAGCACGCTGGTGGTAGAGGGCGGGCCACAGATCGCGATCGACCTGCCAGCAGGCCTGCCGCGCATCATGGCCGAACGCAGCCAGCTTGAGCAGGTGTTCGGCAATCTCCTGCTCAACGCAGCCCAGGCCATGGCCTCAAGCGGCACGGGCGATCGTATCTCCATTGAAGCCCGGTTGCTTCCGGGCGGTGAATCGATTGCGATCGACGTGGCCGATAACGGCCCGGGAATCCCGCAGGATGTCAGCAAGCGAGTGTTCGAACCGCTGTTTACGACTAAGCCGGCCGGGCAAGGCACAGGGATTGGCCTCGCTTTCTGCCATCGCGTAATACATTCGCACGGCGGAACGATCGAGCTCATGCCATGCGATGAAGGCGCGCATTTCCACATAAC
>JBMSNZ010000161.1:0-4577 GCA_049421965.1 Erythrobacter sp. | reverse complement strand
CTCGCCGGTGCGAGCCGCCCCTTTCGTTTGCCGATTGGCGGTCCGCGTCAGAACTTGGTGCGGACCGTCACGCCATACATACGCGGTTCCTCGACGAAACCGATGCGGCTGCGTGTGCCAGCCCCGCCGCGCAGGGGGGTGTTGGCAGTGATCCCGCGGGTGATCTCGTTCGTCAGGTTGGTACCCCAAAGCTCGAAGGTGATGTTCTCGCTCGGCGTGGTCAGACCAAGCCGCGCGTTCACCTTGAAGTAGTTCTCCTGGTAGTCGAACGGCAACTCCGTAATCACACCCGTCGATGAACGGTCGAGATGCTGGGTCGAAGTCCGCCGCTTGTCCGAATAGTTCAGGTTGAAATTGGCCAACAGGCCCCAGCCACCCTTGCCGATCGGCCCCTCATAGGTCATCCCGGCCACCGCGGTGAACTTCGGCGCATTGGTGAGCGGCTGTCCACACAGCAACTGGACGGTCAGCGCCACCGCGAGTGGCACGCCATCGGCGCAATCATCGCCGTATTTGGCATCGGCATAGGTGCCCGAGATATTGGCACTGATGTAGTCATGCAGCTTGCCGAACAGCTCGACTTCCACGCCCCGCGAACGCGCGCCCTTCACGTTGAAGGTGGTGAACTGCACCCCGGTGAATTCAAGCACCTGGAAATCACTCATGTCCATCTGGAACAGCGCGACATTGGCGTTGATCCGGCCAAGTGTCGCCTTCACGCCCAGTTCGTAGGCATCGACCTTTTCCGAATCGAAGCGCGGATCGGCATAGATCGGCGCAACCGGATTCGCGGTCCCGAGGCTCGCCAGCACCGCCGAGCTGTTGGCGATATTGGCCGCAGTCGGATCAAGGTTGAAACCGCCCGATTTGAAGCCGTGGCTGAAGCTGCCGTAGAGCATCCAGTCGTCATTAGGCTTGTAGCTGAGCTGCGCGGTATAGGTGATCTCGTCATCCTTGAAGGTTTCCGCCCATTCGCGCGGCACGGGGAGCAACCGGCTGGCGAGGCCGCCGCCCAGCGCCGCCGGCGCGGTAAGATTGACCGGCGCCACGAACGGGAAGCAGTTCAGGCCGACAAGGCCCGCGCGCAGCGGTGCAGGAACCCCACCTGTTAGCACGCCAGTCACACTCGCCTGACAGGCCGCGTTCGAAGCGGAAAGCTGGTCGAAATTCGCAACCTTCTTCTCGTCGACATAGCGTGCACCCAGCGTGATGCTGAGATTCTCGGTCAGGCTGAACACATTGTGCGTGAAAATCGAGAAGGTTTCGGCATCCTGGTTGAACAGGTTGACCGCAAATGCACCATTGGCATTGACCGGCACGCCGCCATTACCAAACGCGGTCAGCGTGAAGAGCGGGTTGACGCCCGCGACGTTAGCGAAATTGCCGGCTGAAACCGCGCGCTGGAAGTCTGGCCCAAGCATCATCGAGCCCTGCGCCTCAATCGACTCATCGCCGTAGAAACCACCGATCAGCCAGTCGAGCTTGTCATCGAAAGCCTTGCCTTGCAGGCGGATTTCCTGGGTGAAGGTCTTGATTGCATCGCCATTCTTCGGGAAGCCGGGTGTAGTGGTGCTGCCGCCCACACCGACCGAGAAGATATTGAGGCTGACAAAGTCCGATTCCTGGCGCGAGGACGACGAGAAATCGCGATAGGCGGTGATCGACGTCAATTCTGCCGCGCCGATCGTCCACTTGATTTCACCCGAAACACCCCACTGCTTGGCTGCATTGCGGAATTCCTGCGAATTGGTGTCGAGGCCCTCAAGCGCTGAGAAACCGGACGGACCCACGCCGTCGCTTGCCAAGCCATGGAAGGCAAAGAACGGCTGCAGAGGCGTTTCTGTGATGATCACCGCGTCGCAACACTTCTCATCGACCTTGGAATAATCGCCAAGGATGCGGATGCTGAGATCAGCAGAAGGTTCAGCGAAGATTTGGCCGCGGACCATGTAACGATCACGATCGTTGCTTTCGGCGCCGGTTGTACTCTTCAAGTAGCCATCGCGCTTGCGCCAGGTGCCCGACACGCGCACCGCCGCCACGTCTTGGACAACAGGCACACCAACGCCGCCCTGCACGTTCATGAAGTCGTAATTGCCGTAGCTCGCGTTAACGAAGCCTTCGACATCGCTGAGGCTAGGCCTCTTGGTGGTGATGTTGAGCGCGCCGGCCGAGGTGTTCCGGCCGAACAGAGTGCCCTGCGGGCCGCGCAGCACTTCAAGTCGCTCAAGGTCAACTAGGTCGCCCAGCGCCACGCCAGGGCGCGACTGGTAGACGCCATCGATGAATACGCCGACCGAGCTTTCAAGACCGGTGTTGTTGCCGGTGGTGCCGACACCGCGGATCTTGATCGAAGTTCCCTGCGTTTCTGTCTGCGACGACTGGATGTTGAAGCTGGGCGAAATCGAAGAAAGCAGCTTGATGTCGGCAATGCCTTGCCGGTCAAGCTGTTCGGGCTGGACCGCGGTAACCGCGATCGGAATGTCCTGCACGTCGGCCGCGCGCAAGGTGGCGGTCACGATAATGACGTTGTCGTCAAAATCGGTTTCGGCCTGGGCATCGCCAGTGTCCTGCGCATATGCCGGAGTTACAAGGAAACTGCTGGCCAGCAGGCCAGCCGCGAAAGTCGCGAACTTACGTCCCATCGGTTCCTCTCCCAAAAAAACCTTATTTATGTGCGCAGATGTTATCATTCGCGCGACTCAAATAACAAGAGCGCCGATTCCACTGCCAGTGGATGAGCGCCATCAAGGTTGCAGAAATGACACAGGCGCGTCACCCGCCAATGATGGCGGAGGTCGAAACCCTCAGAAGCCGTAACGTAAACCGGCCCAAAACGTGCGGGGTGCACCAAGGTCGATTGAACCTCCAGAATTGCGGGTAACCACCCTTTCGCCGGTCAAGTTCTCCGCCCGCAGCACAAATCCGAGTTTCTCCGTCAACGGCAATTGCGCGAAAACGCCGAGCGTTGTCGCAGCCGGAAGCACATCGGTTTCGAGGTCATCCTCGAATTGCGCGCCGACATGCCGCAGCGTGGCGGCGAGTTCGCAGCGGTTGCACGGCGCCCAGCCGAGCGAGGCGGACGCGGCCGTGGGGGGGGGGGGCGGGGGGGGGTCCCCGTCGTGCGGGGGCGCGACCCTCTGCCCCTCGATTGCAGCGTCGGTATAGGCTAGAGACGCGTCGAAACGCAGCGCGCCAAGCGAGGCGGCGACAGAAGCCTCGATCCCCTGCACCTTGATCGCAGGCAGGTTGCGGCGCTGGCGCAGGTTGGTCGCGAGCGTGACATTGGCAATGGCATCCTCGACCCGGTTGTCGAACGCGGTTACCGACAGCGAGAAGCGCTCGTCTGGCGTGAAGTCGAATCCCGCCTCGAACCCTTCGAGCCGCTCGTTCTCCAGCGCGGAATTGGCCTGCGTCACCACCGGGAAGACCACGAAGGGGCGGTAAAGCTCGTTGAGGGTCGGCAGCCGCAGCCCGGTATAGGCGGCCGCGCGCAGCCGCAGCGCATCGCTGGCGTCGAAGGCGGCGCCGGCGCGCCATGACAGCGACCAATCGGCACGGTTCGGCGCGATTGTCTCGCTCACCGGCAGGCCTGCAGCGTTCACCGCCCGGTAGAAGCCATCGGCTATGCGACTGCGATCCGCGCGCAGTCCGCCGGTCAGCGTCAGCGCGCCGATGCGCCAGTCGTCTTCCACGAACAGGCCGAGATTGGTGTTGGTGCCGCCCGCACGGCGGCGCTCGGTCAAGGCGCCAGACACGGCGTTATAAGCTTCTTCCTGCAGTTCGCCTTGGGCATGGCGGTAATCCACGCCCAGCCGCAGCGTGTGGTTGCCCCCCACCGGCGGGCGCAGCTCGAGCTTGCCGCCGATCCCGCTCGAAGGCGTGTTGCGCTGGTCGAGCGTGCGGGTGAAGCGGGTCGAACTGATCACCACATTCGAGAAATTGCGCGCCTGGAGATAGGCCAGCGCGTCGAACTGCCATGCCCCGCGCCCGACCATGCGCAGGCTCGCATCCTGGCCCTCGATCATTGAGTCCGCGCCGTCGAAGCGGAGTACGCGGTCGTCCCGAAACGCCTGCAGGCGCGCCTGCAGTTCGAGATCATGGCCCAGCGGCGCTGCACCACGCAGCCCTGCTGACCAGCCCTCGAACCGCGCGCGGGCCGTGGCGGGCACGCGTTCCACTGCAGGCGTGGTGAAGAAACCCTGCCCCCGGTCCCAGCGGCCACTTGCGACTGCAAAGCCTGCGCCCAGCGGCCGGGCAACCGAACCGCTGAACTCGGTCTCACCGCGATCATTGGCTAGCAGACTGGCACTAAATGGGGGGAGCTTGGCCCCGCCGCTGCTCTCCATTTCGATCGTGCCAGCCAGCGCTCCTGCCCCGAACGGACCCGAGCCGCCGCCGCGGGTAACGCGGATACGCGCCAGGTCTTCGGGGGCGATCGCGCTCAAGGGGATATAGCCGAAAAAGGGATCGGCCAGCGGCACGCCGTCGAGCAGCACCAGCGCGCGGCTGGTCGCATTGCCGCCAAGCGCGCGCAGTGTGACCCCTTGCGCGCTGGGGTTCGACGAACGGCTGTC
>JBMSNZ010000160.1:0-4648 GCA_049421965.1 Erythrobacter sp. | reverse complement strand
TCGTTCGACTTGCATGTGTTAGGCATGCCGCCAGCGTTCGTTCTGAGCCAGGATCAAACTCTCAAGTTTGTGTCACTCACTTTGCCGGCACGATCCGAGGATCGCCAACCAGCAAGGCAAGAGCTTCAAGGAGCCGATACCTGCACTGTCAAACGTAATGGATACGAATGGACATGCATCATCGCGACCAGACTGTGGAGCCTGGAAGGATGTGGCAATCGGCTTAGGTTAACCGGTATCCGGGGCCTTAAATCCCCCGGACCGGGCGCCGTCGCCCACTTGTCCCTTCATCAAAAACCCACAATGTCAAAGAGACAGCCTGACATTAATAGGCGGACAGCAATGGAGCCCCGATTTTCACCGGGGGACCGGCTATCCGTCTTTGTTTGGCGACCAACCCAGCGGAGCGGTTGAAACCGGCAGCGCCGCGTCGGTGGAGGGCCATATATGGGCGGCTTTGAGTCGGGTCAACGCCTTTTTGCAATTTTATTTCGCGGGCCGTTAACAGACTGAATAAGAGAGAGTTTATTGGCATTTCGGGCGCCAGAAGCCGGCAATTGCGCGGGTTGGCGGGCCATTTCGCGCCATTTGGGCAAGGTTCACCGCCTGATTCTGGCGAATTCCGATCCGCCAACCATCGGGAACAGCCCGTCAACGGACGAATCGTCATGCGCCAGCCGCCGGGGCCGGAATACCGCACCGCCAGCAGCGCATGATGTTGGCCGAGCGCCGTCATGTCTTCAGCTTGTCCCGCTTGGGTCTGCCCGGCATCCCTGATAAGATCGGTGCGGTCGCGGTGCCTGGTGGCCACGTGCGCCGCTTGGACGAGGAGCAATCGATGTCGCCGCTTTCGCTCAGCCTTGCCATGGTCGCCAGCCTTGCTGCCGGCATGCCTGCCTACATCCCGCAGCCGTCTGCTACCCCGCCGCTTGCGCATGGCCACGATCCAATCGCCCCCGATCTGACCGATCCGGCCACAGAGATGCTGCAGATCGATGCCGACAGGCACAATCGCTACACCGTGCCGGTCACGATCGACGGTGCCGGGCCCTACGATTTCATGATCGACACCGGCTCGCAAGCGACCGCCGTGACCGAATACATCACCAGCCAGATCACCTTGCCTTCGCTGGGGCCGGCCACGCTGGTCGGTATGGCCAGTCGGCGGACGGTCGAAGTTGTCGAGCTTGACCGGTTCGAGGTGGGTACGCGTACGATCCATAATATTTCGGCGCCCGTGCTGCAGCGCCAGCATGTCGGAGCCGACGGGATCATCGGGCTCGACACCTTGCAGGACTTCCGCGTCCTGATCGATTTCCGCAACGAGACAATCGCGATCGCTGATGCTGATGATCGCGACAGTTCGCGCGGGTTCGAGATCGTGGTGCAGGCGCGCAACCGGCTGGGCCAGTTGCTCATCACCGACGCTTTGATCGAAGGCGTCAAGGCCACGGTAATCATCGATACCGGCGCACAGGCGACCCTTGGCAATCTCGCTCTGCGAGACCGCATCCGGGCAAGACGCGCGCAACAGGTCGAAACCATGGATGTCAATGGCGTCACGATGATGAGCGAGCTGTCCTATGCCCGATCGCTGTCGTTCAAGGGCCTTGAGATGGAGAACGTGCCGATCAGTTTCGCCGATGCCCCCGCGTTCGCCGCGCTGGGCCTGCAGGACAAGCCGGTGCTGTCGATCGGCATGCAGCACCTCAAGCTGTTTGATCGCGTGGCGATCGATTTCGCCAAGCGGCGGATCATGTTCGACCTGCCGGCGAATCTGCGGCGCGCCCTGCCCAACACCTCGGCTTCACGGCTGTAAAACCGCGGTCGATCGCGGTGTGATGGCTTGCCAGCCCGCGTGCCTGCGCCCACATGGGGCGGGCGATGCCGCCCGAAACCGAGGATAACCGCCCGCTTGAGGCCGATGGCTGGCAGACGCTTCGCCGTTTTCTCCCCTATCTCTGGCCGCGCGACAACCCGGCACTGAAGCGCCGCATCATGGCTGCGATGGGCTTTGTGCTGGCGGCCAAGGCAGTCACCCTGGCACTGCCCTTTGCCTACAAATACGCGATCGATGCCATGGCCACTCCCTCGCGCGAGGGGGCGCTGGCCGCGCTCGCGCTGGTGCTGGCCTATTCACTGGGCCGCTTTACCGGGGTTGCCTTCGACAATCTGCGCAACATCGCATTCGAGCGGGTCGGCCAGACCGCCACGCTGCATCTGGCGCAGGATGTGTTCCACCGGCTGCACCGGCTGTCGCTGAAGTTCCACCTCGAGCGCCGCACCGGTGAAGTCACCAAGGTGATCGAGCGGGGCACGAAGAGCATCGACACCATGTTGTTCTTCCTGCTGTTCAACATCGCGCCGACCGCGATCGAGCTGCTGGCTGTGGGCGTGATCTTCTACTTCACCTTCGGCTGGGAACTGGTGGTCGCGACGGCGGTGACGGTGATTGCCTATATCGCGGTGACCCGCTGGATCACCGAATGGCGCACCCAGCTGCGGCGCGACATGAACGACCTCGACGGGCGCGCGCTCCACCGCGCAGTCGATTCGCTGCTCAACTACGAGACGGTCAAGTATTTCGGGGCGGAATCGCGCGAGGAAGCGCGCTACGGCCAGGCCGCCAGCGCCTATGCCGAAGCGGCGATCCGCTCGGAGAACTCGCTTGGCGTCCTCAACATCAGCCAGGCCGCGATCACAAATGTACTGCTGGCAGGGGCGATGGCGTTCACCGTGTGGGGCTGGAGCGAAGGGCGGCTGACGGTGGGTGACCTGGTCCTGGTCAACACCTACCTGATCCAGCTGTTTCGCCCGCTCGATGTGCTGGGGATGGTCTATCGCTCGATCCGGCAGGGGCTGGTCGACATGGGCGAGATGTTCAAGCTGATCGACACGCCGGTCGAGGTGCAGGACCGGCCCGGTGCCCCCGCGTTGGTGGTGCGCCGCCCGCACATCACTTTCGATCACGTGGTATTCGGCTACGACAAGGATCGCACGATCCTGCAAGGACTGAGCTTCGAGGTTCCGGCCGGCGCACATGTCGCGATTGTCGGGCCGTCTGGCGCGGGCAAGAGCACCATCGCGCGGCTGTTGTTCCGCTTCTACGACCCGCAGGCCGGCCGCATCCTGATCGACGGGCAGGATATTGCGGCCGTTACCCAGGAATCGTTGCGCGCGGCGATCGGCATCGTCCCGCAGGACAGCGTGCTGTTCAACGACACGATCGGCTACAACATCGCCTATGGCAGCGCGCAGGCGCGCGAGGAGGATGTGGTCGAAGCGGCGCGTGGCGCGGCAATCCTGCCGTTCATCGAGCGCTTGCCGCAGGGCTTTGCGACCGAAGTCGGCGAGCGCGGGCTCAAGCTGTCCGGCGGTGAAAAGCAGCGGGTGGCGATCGCGCGCACGCTGGTCAAGAATCCGCCGATCCTGCTGCTCGACGAAGCGACCAGCGCGCTCGACACCCGTACCGAACAGGACATCCTCGCGACGCTGCGCCGGGTGAGCCGCAACCGCACCACGATCGCGATCGCGCACCGGCTGTCGACCATCGCCGATGCCGATCGCATTCTCGTGCTTGATCACGGCAAGCTGGCCGAGGCCGGGCGGCACAATGAACTGCTCGCTGCCGGCGGCCTTTATGCCGATATGTGGGCGCGCCAGGCGGCAGAGCGCGAGGTTGAGGCGCAGGCGGCGGAGTAAACCGGCACTGCGGCGCTCAGCGATACGAAGCTGACAGCGCCTCCAGCAAGGCAAGCGCGCGTTCGCCCTCGTCCCAAGGCACAAAAGCATGGTCGTGATGGCACGCAGCGATCATGTTGCAGGCGATGCCATGTTCGGCCAGCGTGCTGGCCACAGCTGCGGTCAGGCCGAAGCCTTCAAGCGAGGAATGCACCATCAAAGTGATCCGCGCGAAGGCCGGGCCTTCCTCACCCAGTTCGCGCGCCAGCGTCTCGGGCACGATCGCGGTCACGCCTTCCTCTTCGCGAAAGGTACCGATCGCCGCGCCCAGCGCCTGCGGTGCAGTGGACGGGGAGACCACCATGAAGCAATAGCGGACCGGATCGAGCCGCGGCGCCATTTGCGCCAGCATGTCCTCGCGGCTGGTGACCGGCCCGCCCGCACTCACAGGATATACTTCGAAAGATCGGTATTGCCGGCAAGATCCGACAGACGCTCGCGCACATAAGCCGCGTCAATCGTCACCTTCTCGCCGGTGTGCTCCTCGGCCTCGAAACTGATATCCTCAAGCAGACGCTCCATCACCGTCTGCAACCGCCGCGCGCCGATGTTCTCGACGCTTTCGTTCACTTGTGCGGCAATCCGCGCGACTTCGGCGATTGCGTCGTCGGTGATCTCGAGCGTGACCTTCTCGGTGCCCAGCAGCGCCTTGTACTGCTCGACCAGATTGGCGCGGGTTTCGGTGAGGATGCGCACGAAATCGGCTTCGATCAGCGCGCGCAGCTCGACCCGGATAGGCAAGCGTCCCTGCAGTTCGGGCAGCATGTCCGATGGCTTGGCGACATGGAACGCGCCGCTGGCGATGAACAACACATGGTCGGTCTTCATCGGGCCGTATTTGGTGCTGACCGTGGTGCCTTCGATCAGCGGCAGCAGGTCGCGCTGCACACCCTCGCGGCTGACCGAA
>JBMSNZ010000159.1:0-4682 GCA_049421965.1 Erythrobacter sp. | reverse complement strand
TGGCGTCCAGGTTGGAGACGTCCGCGATCTCGATCGGCACGCGCGCCTGCGCCCGAAACGATCGAATGGTATCGCCTCGCCTGCGCGCTGCCGGCCAGGCTTCCAGCCGAGGCAAACCTTGCGCAGGATGCCACAGGGCGGGCGCTGGCGGCCCGCGACTATGCGCTGGTGATGGGCGAGCTCGGGCCCTGCGTGCGCACCATCTGAGCGCAGCGCATTGGCACAGGTGAAGCGCAGCTAGCGCCGGTCCAAGACAAAGTGGTTCCCTAGGCCCCGTTCCCCGCGCTAGGGCTGGGGCGATGACACAGCCATTCCGATACCGATTCCGTGTGCGCTATTCGGAAGTCGACCCGCAGTCGGTCGTCTTCAATTCGCGCTACCTCGAATATGCCGATCTCATCATTACCGAATACTGGCGCGAGGCCGGGCTGCATTTCACCGGCGAGGGTGCGCTCGAATTCCACGTGGTGAAGGCGGTGGTCGATTTCGTCCAGCCGATCCGCGCCGACGAAGTGGTCGAAGGCCGCGCGGTCACCACCAGGATCGGCAATTCCTCGGTCAATACCCGGATCGAACTGCACGGCACCGGGGCCGATGCCGACGATCTGCGCGCCGTGATCGAACTGGTCCACGTCCATGTCGATCTCGCTACCGGGCGCCCGCTGGCGATCCCGCAGGCCGCGCGTTTGGCGTTGGGCCAGCAGATGGAGCAGGCCGATGCCTGAGCCGCTGCGGATCGGCCTTGCCGGGCTCGGCACCGTGGGGGTGGGCGTGATCCGCCTGCTCGAAACCAATCGCGATCTGCTGACCGCGCGTGCCGGGCGGCCGCTGGAGCTGGTGGCAGTCAGCGCGCGCGACCGGCATCGCCAGCGCGGGGTCGACCTCGCGCGTTATGGCTGGGAAGACGACATGCCGCAGCTGGCGCGGCGCGACGATGTTGATGTCGTGGTCGAGCTTGTCGGCGGCTCGGATGGCCCGGCGCTGGCGCTGGCGCGAGCGGCGCTGGGTGCCGGCAAGCCCTTTGTCACCGCCAACAAGGCGATGATCGCGCATCACGGGCTGGTGCTGGCCGAACTGGCCGAAGCCAAGGACGTCGCGCTCAAGTTCGAGGCGGCGGTCGCGGGCGGCATTCCCGTGGTCAAGGGCCTGCGCGAAGGCACATCGGCCAATGCCCTCGAGCGGATCTACGGGATCCTCAACGGCACCTGCAATTACATCCTCTCGACCATGGAAGACACCGGCGCCGATTTCGCCAAAGTGCTCAAGGAAGCGCAGGCGAAAGGCTATGCCGAAGACGATCCCACTTTCGATGTCGAAGGGATCGATGCGGCGCACAAGCTGTCGATTCTGGCCGCGATCGGGTTCGGCGCGCGGATCGATTTCGCTGCCGTGCGCACCACCGGCATCACCCAGGTCAAGGCCGCGGATATCGCGCAGGCCGATGCGCTGGGTTACGTGATCCGCCTGATCGCGATGACCGATGTGGAGCCGGACGAAGACGGATCGCCGCGCCTGTTGCAGCGCGTCCGGCCGTGCCTGGTGCCCAAGTCGCACCCGCTGGCGAGCGTTGACGGGCCCACCAACGCGGTGGTCGCGGAAGGCAATTTCTCCGGCCGCCTGCTGTTCCAGGGCGCCGGTGCGGGCGAAGGCCCTACTGCCAGCGCGGTGGTGGCCGACCTGATCGATATCGCGCGCGACGAAGTGGGCGCGCCCTTCTCGATCCCCGTCGCGCAGCTGGCCGAAATGCCCGCGGCCGAGCCGGGGCACCGCACCGAGCGGACCTATCTGCGCTTCACCGTGGCCGATCGCCCGGGCGTGCTGGCCGAGATCACCGCGGCGATGCGCGATGCCGATGTGTCGATCGAAAGCCTGATCCAGAAGGCCCGGCCCGAGGGCGGTGGCGACGTGCTGGTGGCGATGGTCACCCACGAAGGCCCCGAACGCGGTGTCACCCGCGCGCTGGCACTGCTTGAAGGTTCGGAAAGCCTTACCGCTGCGCCTCTGGTGCTGCCGATTCTGCCAGACTAGGTTCGGGGCTTACGCCCGGATCCGCTTGCGCCGGATCGGGCGACGCCCCGTCCTGTCCCAGCGGTGGCAGCCCGCGCGCGATCCGGTCAGCATCCGAGCCCGGCGGTGCCTGCGGCAGCGCGGTTACATCGATCATCAGCGCGGGCGGCGGCGGGCATTTCTGCAGGCCGGGGATGCACAGCCCGCCCACCGTGGCCGGCCCGCGGAAAATGCCCGGCCCGGCAACGTCGGGCGCCTGCGGATCGTTGGCATACATGGTTTCGCGGGCATAGCGCGCCTGCGCCTCGGCATCGCCGGTGGTGCGATAGCGATAGGGATCGTCGGCGATCTCGCGGCACACCACGATCTCGCGCGAGATCGTGGCGGCATCTGCCTGGCGGCGGCATTCCTCGACCCGGGCCGGATCGACCTGTGCGGCGGCCGGCTTTGCCAGAATGTCGATCGTATCGGGCTGGGTGGCCTGTGCAGCGAGCGCATCTTGCGCCCTGAGCGGGGCAAGGATGACAAAGCCGCCGCACCAGAGCACAAGCGAAACGAGGAGGGCGCATTTGTGCCCACGGGACGGCGCGATGCTCGACAAGCGCCCCTCCCATTGTCTAAGCGCGTGCTGACTTTTCGAGACGGGGACTGAATTGCGCATGAACACCGGACAAGCCGCCGCCAGCACAAGCACGAAAAGCGCGCTTGACCGCGTGCTGGTGCTCGAAATGGTCCGCGTGACCGAAGCGGCTGCAATCGCCGCCTCGCAACTGATCGGCCGCGGCGATGAGAAGGCCGCCGATGCTGCGGCGGTGGAAGCCATGCGGCGCGCGTTCGACCCACTTTACATGGATGGCACCGTGGTGATCGGCGAGGGCGAGCGCGACGAGGCGCCGATGCTCTACATCGGCGAGAAGGTCGGCGGAGCGCCGGGCAAGGGGCCGAAGATCGACATCGCGCTCGATCCGCTCGAAGGCACCACCATCACCGCCAAGGCCGGGCCCAACGCGCTGGCGGTGCTGGCCGCGGCGGAAGAGGGCAACCTACTCAACGCACCCGATACCTATATGGACAAGATCGCGGTCGGCCCGGGCTATCCGCCGGACATTATCGACCTTGCCAAGAGCCCGACCGAAAACGTGAAGGCGGTGGCGGCGGCCAAGGGCGTCGAGCCGCACGAGATCATAGTCTGCGTGCTTGACCGGCCGCGCCATGCCGATCTGATCGCCGAACTGCGCGGCCTCGGCTGCGGGGTGGTGCTGATCGGCGACGGCGATGTGGCCGGGGTGATCGCGGTGACCGATCCGGAAACCACGATCGACCTCTATATGGGGCAGGGCGGCGCGCCCGAGGGCGTGCTGGCAGCAGCCGCGCTGCGCTGTGTTGGTGGCCAGTTCAACGGGCGGCTGGTGTTCCGCAACGAGGACGAGAGGGCGCGCGCGCGCAAATGGGGTATCACCGAATTCGACCGCATCTACAAGCTTGAGGACCTCGCCAAGGGCGATTGCATCTTCGCTGCGACCGGGGTCACTTCGGGCTCGCTGCTCGACGGCGTCAAGCGGCTGCGCGGCGGCAAGATGACGACCCACAGCGTGGTGATGCGCGCATCATCGGGCACTGTCCGCTGGATCCGGGGCGAACACCGGATCCGCTGAGCGGAAACTGCGAAGGGTCAGCCGCGCTAGAGCGCTTCCGTTTTTGATTGTATCAAAAACGCGCACTCCAGATTCTTGTTTTGCCGTGATTTCCGGGTCGCCAGATGATTCCATCTGGCTCGAAATCATACTAGGCCGGCAGGTCACTGTTGATGATGTCGGCGGCGGCTTTCCACTCGCCATCGACCTTGCGCCAGACGACCACGTATTTACCGGTGTCGATCTGTTTCGTGCCGTCAGGCGCAACGGTGAGGCGATAGGTCCCTCGATCGAGCGCCATGTCGCCAGACGATGACACATCGATCTGCTCCGGCGCAAAGGTGAGTTCGAACCCGGGCGTCTCCAGCATCGCTGCCCAGTTCGCCTGAATTTCAGCGTGTCCTTTGCCGATCGGCGCGTTGGCCGGCATGAAGGCGCCGTCTTCGGTATACATGTGCGCGATGGCGGCGGCGTCTTTCGTCTTGATCAGTTCGAGCCATCGCGCGACCTGGCCGCGGATTGCTTCTTCGTCGGCCGCAGCGGTGGCGCCTTGGGCGGCCGCCTGCGAAGCTTCGTCTGTGTTGGTGGTTCCATTGTCGCATGAAGCGAGCAGCAATGCGCTGGCAGCGAGCACAGTCAGGCGGATGGTCATGGCATGCCCCCCTATTTTGGTGTCGAAGATTACCATGTAATCTGCACCCGCGATAGAGCACGCAGCCTGTGGCGCATCGCGGCCATTTCCTTCAGCTGACGACAACCTCCCCTCTTCTGTTGCATTCCCATGACGCTGGGCTAGGCGGATCGCATCATCTGGTTTGGGGGATTCGCAGCCATGAAGATCATGTCCGGCAATTCGAACCTGCCGCTGGCCCGCGCGGTCGCGGCCTATCTCGAACTGCCGCTGACCGATGCCAGCGTGCGCCGCTTCGCCGACGAGGAGGTGTTCGTCGAGATCCACGAGAATGTGCGCGGCGAGGACGTGTTCCTGATCCAGCCGACCAGCTATCCCGCCAATGACAATCTGATGGAGCTGCTGATCTG
>JBMSNZ010000158.1:0-4688 GCA_049421965.1 Erythrobacter sp. | reverse complement strand
CGAACGGCGCGGGCGCGAGGAAGAGGACGACGGCATCATCGAGAAGCTGGTCCACATCCACCGCGTCTCGAAGACCGTGAAGGGCGGCAAGCGCTTCGGTTTCGCGGCGCTGGTTGTGGTCGGCGACGGTTCGGGCCGGGTCGGTTTCGGCCATGGCAAGGCACGCGAAGTGCCGGAAGCGATCACCAAGGCGACCGCTTCGGCGCGCAAGAAGATGATCCGCGTCCCGCTCAAGGAAGGCCGTACGCTGCATCATGACGGCAATGGCCGTTTCGGTGCCGGCAAGGTGACCGTTCGTACCGCTCCGGCAGGTACTGGCATCATCGCCGGCGGGCCGATGCGCGCCGTGTTCGAAAGCCTTGGTGTGGCCGATGTGGTGACCAAGTCGGTCGGCACCTCGAACCCCTACAACATGGTTCGCGCCACCTTCGACGCGCTGCAGAACCAGACTTCGCCGAAGTCAGTGGCGCAGCGTCGCGGCAAGAAGATCGCCGACCTGCTGGGTCGCGGCGGCGCGAGTGAGGCCGAGGCTGAAGCCGACGCCGCAGCGATCGCGGAGTAAGCAAGATGGCTGACAAGAAAACCATCAAGATCAAGCAGATCGGTTCGCCGATCCGCCGTCCCGAGAGCCAGCGCCAGATCCTGATCGGTCTGGGGCTGAACAAGATGCACAAGGTGGTCGAGCGCCAGGACACTCCCGAGGTCCGCGGTGCGATCGCCAAGATTCCGCATCTGGTGACGGTCATCGATTAATCCGGTGAAGCCCCGCTCCGGCGGGGCTCACATTCCATTGCGCGAACAAAGCGAAAGCGAGTGCACAAATCATGAAACTCAACGACATCCGCGACAACGAAGGTGCCCGCAAGGGTCGCATGCGCGTGGGCCGGGGCATCGGCTCGGGCAAGGGCAAGACCGGTGGCCGCGGCCAGAAGGGCCAGAAGAGCCGTTCGGGCGTGGCGATCAAGGGCTTCGAGGGCGGCCAGATGCCGCTTCACATGCGCCTGCCGAAGCGCGGCTTCAACAACCCCTTCGCGAAGGACTACGCCGAAGTGAACCTGGGCATGGTCCAGAAATTCATCGACGCCAAGAAGCTCGACGCCAAGAAGGACATCGACGAAGCGGCGCTGCGCGCAGCCGGCCTCGTGCGCGGTGGCAAGGATGGCGTACGCCTGCTGGGCAAGGGTGAAATCACCGCGAAGGCCAAGTTCGTGGTTACCGGCGCCACCAAGGGTGCGATCGCTGCGGTCGAAAAGGCCGGAGGTTCGGTCGAGGTGAAGGCCCCGGCGCAGCCCGAGCACGAGAAGAAGGCCGCGCGGCGCGAGGCCAACAAGGCGGCCAAGGCCAAGTAATCGACGAAATCGGCAAGCGGGGGTTCGACATCCGGGCTCCCGCTTCCTATGTGTCCTTCCGATAGCCGGGAGGGACCGGCGACAAGCTAGGATTTATCCGTTCCCATGGCATCACGCGCCGACAATATCGCGAGCAATCTCAATCTCGCGAATTTCTCCAAGGCCACCGAGCTGCGCCAGCGTATCTGGTTCACGATCGGGGCCCTGATCGTCTTCCGTTTTCTCAGCTTCGTGCCCCTGCCGGGTATCAACCCCCTCGCGCTGGCCACTCTGGCCGAGCAGACACAGGGTGGCATCCTCGACATGTTCAACATGTTCACGGGCGGCAGCCTCGAGCGCATGAGCCTGATCGCGCTGGGTGTGATGCCTTACATCACTGCCTCCATCGTTGTGCAGATGGCTGCAGCGCTCCATCCCACGCTGGCGGCGCTCAAGAAGGAAGGCACCAGCGGGCGGCAGAAGCTCAACCAGTACACCCGCTATGGTGCAGTGTTCCTGTGTGCGATCCAGGGCTGGTTCCTCGCGGCCGGGCTTGAAAGTTTCGCCAGTTCGTCGGGCGTGCAGGCGGTGGTCCAGCCGGGCTACATGTTCCGCGTCGGTGCAGTGATCAGCCTTGTTGGTGGCACCATGTTCCTGCTGTGGCTGGGCGAACAGATCACCAGTCGCGGCATCGGCAACGGCGTGTCGTTGATCATCATGGCGGGAATCGTGGCCCAGTTCCCTACCTTCACCGCAAACCTCTTCGAAGGTGGCCGCACCGGTTCGATCTCGCCTGCGATCATCATCGGCTTCGTGGCGATGGTGGTTATCCTGATCCTGTTCATCAGCTTCATGGAGCGCGCCCAGCGCCGCCTGCTGATCCAGTATCCCAAGCGCGCTACCCAGCGCGGGATGATGCAGGCCGACAGTTCGCACCTGCCGCTGAAGATCAACACTTCGGGCGTGATCCCGCCGATCTTCGCCAGTTCGCTGCTGCTGCTGCCGCTCACTATCACCCAGTTCGCCGGCAATTCGGTCGATACCGAGAGCGGGGCGGGCAGCTTCATTGTGACGCTGAACCAGTACCTCGCGCATGGCCAGCCGCTCTACATGACGCTCTATGCGATCGGGATTATCTTCTTCTGCTTCTTCTATACGGCGGTGGTGTTCAATCCCGAGGAGACGGCCGAGAACCTGAAGAAGAATGGCGGCTTCATCCCCGGCATTCGTCCTGGCAAGCGGACGGCCGACTATCTCGACTATGTGCTGACCCGCATTACCGTGGTGGGGGCGATCTACCTGACGCTGGTTTGCGTCATCCCGGAATACATGATCGCGCAGACAGGCATTCCGCTGTTCCTGGGCGGCACCAGCCTGCTGATCGTGGTCAATGTGACGGTGGATACGATCACGCAGATCCAGTCGCACCTGTTGGCACACCAGTATGGTGACCTTATCAAGAAGGCGAAACTGAAAGGCCGCATGCGCTAAGCCATGCGCTGAGTGGGCCGGGTTCTTCGGGGGGCGAGTAGCCGCATGAACATCATTCTTCTCGGCCCGCCCGGAGCCGGCAAAGGCACGCAGAGCGCGCGACTGGTCGAACAGCACGGCATGCGCCAGCTTTCGACCGGCGACATGCTGCGCGCCGCGGTCAAGGCGCAGACCGAGGTGGGGCTCAAGGCAAAGGCGGTGATGGATCGCGGCGAACTCGTATCAGACGAGATCGTGTCCGAACTGATCGATGCCGAGCTCGCAGCCATGGCCCCTGAAACCGGCGCGATCTTCGACGGCTATCCCCGCACCGAGGTGCAGGCACAGATTCTTGACCGGCTGCTGGCCAAGCATGGCCGGACGCTCGACCGTGTGATCGAGCTTGAAGTTGACGAGGACGCGCTGGTCGATCGGATTACGGGCCGTTTCTCCTGCGCGACTTGCGGTGCGCTCTACCACGACCGGGCCAATCCGCCCGCCACGGCAGGCGTCTGCGACAATTGCGGCGGAACCGAATTCAAGCGGCGCCCTGACGACAATGAGGAAACGGTGCGCACCCGGATGCAGGAGTATCGCGCCAAGACCGCGCCGATCCTGCCGGGCTATGAGGCACGCGGCATCGTGCGGCGGGTCGACGGCATGGCAAGCATCGACGATGTGGCGGCCATGATCGACGCGATCCTCGGTTAAGCCCAACTTCCATCGCTCTTTTCGTGCGCCCGCCTTGCGCGTAGAGCAGGGCGGAGGAGGGCTTTCATCATGCTAAGATCGTTTGCGGTCGCCGCGCTGTGCGCGTTGTTGTTGCCACTGGCCGAGCCTGCCCAGGCCGAAGTCACGAAAAGCGACGAGAACGGCTTTGTCACGCGCGATACCGCCGTGGTGAAAGCGAGCCCGAAAGAGGTGTGGCTGGCGCTGATCAGTCCCGCCAAATGGTGGAATTCGGCACATACCTGGTCAGGTGACGCGGCCAACCTCACACTCATGCCCAAGGCAGGCGGCTGCTTCTGCGAGCGCATTCCCGAAGTGCCCGATCCGGTGCGGGCAACACTTGAAGGCAGTGCCGAGCACATGCGCGTGGTCCAGGCCTATCCCGAACGTGCGCTGCGCATGCGCGGCAGCCTGGGGCCCCTGCAGAGCGAACCGGTTTCGGGTGTGCTGACGATCTCGATCAGCGAGGCTGAGCAGGGCACAAGGATCGTGTGGGAATACGTCGTGGGCGGATACATGCGTTACGAGGTTGGCAAGATAGCGCCGCCAGTGGACGCGGTGATGAGCGAGCAACTTGCCCGCCTGGCCAAGCTGCTCGGGCCGGTGGATGCGCCCGGGGAAGCTGCGCCGTCGCCGCCTGCGGCTGCCCCTGCACCTGAGCCTGCGGCAGAGCCCAGCCTTGAGCAGGCGATCGACCAGCTGGCGGACAATTGAGCGATCAGGCATGTCGGGCTTTGACCCGGCGCGCAGGCTGCGGTAGACTTGCAAAAGCAAAACGGCAGCCCATATCGGGCTGCGTGGCTGTTTGCGCGCGCTTCCCGGTTGACGCCGCGGAAGAATCGCACTAAGCGCGCGACACATTCGACATGTTCGAAAATTGTCCGGCAGGCGGCAGCCAAGCGCGCGCCAACCGGACTTTTTGCCGTTGAGGCCCAGGCCCGACGGTTTTGGGCCTGGCGAATGATCGCGTTGAGATAGGGGCAGGCGGCCCGTTCCGCCAGAACCCTGTGGAGCATGGAGAAGTAAGTGGCTCGTATTGCCGGGGTAAATATCCCCACCAACAAGCGCGTTATCATCGCGCTGACCTATATCCACGGCATTGGTCGTACCACGGCCGTGCAGATCGCCGACAAGCTGGGGATCGATCACACCCGCCGTGTG
>JBMSNZ010000157.1:0-4727 GCA_049421965.1 Erythrobacter sp. | reverse complement strand
CGCCCTCGGCAGCGACGATTGTGCCGACTTCGGTCTGTGCCCGCTCGACCTGGTCGCGCTCGGCGAATGAGAGGCTAGCATCGGCGTAGAGGCGGTCGAGATCCGCCAGCAGCGCGGCAGTGCCCGCCCGGCGCGAATCGAGTTCGGCGATCTCGACCTGGGCCAGCGCCCAGCGCCGGTCTTCCGGGCCTGTTCCGGCTGCGGCAACGACATTCCCGCGCGCGGCATCAACCAGCGAAAGGAAGCGCTGATGGCGCGACCGCGCCTGCTCCAGCGCTGCGGTGACCTCGTTTGCCTGCGCCGCGCCCAGCGGAGCAGGGCGAAGCTCGGTCGGGCGCGAATCGGGGGCTCCGAAACTGCCCTGGACACGTTCGAAATCGCGCAGCGCGAGCGAGGGGAAGCGTTCCGAGCCGCCGGCACAGCCGGTCAGTAACGCGATGGCTGCGGCGAGGGGCAAGACAAGGCGGAGAGAGTAGCGGAGCATCACGGGTTGCGCATAGCATGGCACTGCGTCGATGCCACCCGTTCGTGCTGCACCGATCCATTGCAAAAAGGGCGCGATCCGTCGTTGACTTGGCAGCCCCTTTCCCCTAACGGCACCCATCTTTCCGGCACCACCTCTTTGGTGGCGCGTCGGGTGCGCCCTTTCCTTGAGCAAGGGCACAGCTTTAGAATGAGAGTACAACAACCATGTTCGCAGTAGTGCGCACGGGCGGCAAGCAGTACCGGGTTGCCGCCGGAGACAAGATTGCAGTCGAAAAGCTCGCTGGCGAAGCCGGCGATACCGTGACGCTGGGCGATGTCCTGCTCGCGGGCGAAGGCGACCAGCTGGCTGATGCTTCGAAGGTTTCGGTTTCGGCCGAGATCATCGCACAGGCGAAGAGCGAAAAGGTCATCGTCTTCAAGAAGCGTCGTCGGCACAACTATCGCCGCAAGAACGGCCACCGCCAGCAGATGACCCTGCTGCGTATCCTGGCCGTGGGCGAAGGCGCAGCTGCGAAGAAGGCAGCTCCGAAGAAGGAAGCGGCCGAGCCTGCCAAGGGCGCGGAAGTGACCAAGAGCACCAAGGCCAAGGCCGAAGCTCCGGTGAAGGCTGGCGCAACCGCCAAGGCGGCCGACAAGGCTCCTGCCGAGAAGAAGGCGCCGGCCAAGAAGGCTGCGGCCAAGAAAACCGAAGCCAAGAAGTAAGGATCACGGACGATGGCACACAAGAAAGCAGGCGGTTCGTCGCGTAACGGTCGCGATTCGGCCGGTCGTCGCCTTGGCGTGAAGAAGTTCGGCGGCCAGGAAGTGGTTGGCGGCAACATCATCGTGCGCCAGCGCGGCACCCGCGTCTATCCGGGCAGCAATGTGGGCATGGGCAAGGACCATACCCTGTTCGCGCTCGAGAATGGCGTGGTGCGATTCCACAAGGGCAAGCTTGGTCGCAAATACGTGTCGGTCGACATGATTGCTCAAGCAGCCGAATAACCGGACGGTTCGATTAAGGGATCGTCCAAGCAGGACGGTCCCAGCCGGTTCAAACCGGCAGCCAAAGAGGGAGATGGGGCCGACCTGTCTCCCTCTTGTCGTCTCTCCCTCACAGCCTGGCGAAATCCGCTTTCGCCGCAATGCAGATGTCACGCAGCGTGCCTAGGGGGCGTTGCGGGGCGATGAGGAGAAGACCCATGTTCCATTGCACCGAACGGTTGCTGTTGCGGCCGGCCTGGCCGGAAGACTGGCAGGCGGTCCATGCCGGGATCGCCGACGAAGGCGTGGTGCGAAATCTTGCGCGCGCGCCGTGGCCGTACCAGCCGGACGATGCCCGCGACTTCGTCGCGCAGCCCGAGCATCCGTTGTTCCCGCGCTTCCTGATCACGCGCTCGCGCGATGCGGCACTGGTTGGCTGCATCGGGTTCGGCCCGCATGATCGCGAGGTCGAGCTGGGCTATTGGATCGCGCGCCAGCACTGGGGGCAAGGCTATGCTACCGAGGCTGGTGCGGCAGTGATCGAGATCGCGCGGATGCTGGGCCATCAGCGACTCAGCGCGAGCCATTTCCTCGACAATCCCGCGTCGGGCCGCGTGCTGGCCAAACTGGGCTTCACGCCAACCGGGCTGGTCAAGTCGCGGGACAGTTGCGCACGGGGTACCGACGCCCTGGCGGCCGAATACGTGCTTGAACTGCATAGCGAAATGTCGCCGGTGATGCACGCAGCCTGACAATGACACTGGCCCAAAAGGAAAGGCCCCGCATTGCTGCGGGGCCTTTTTCATTGTGATTGGTGAAGCTTACTCGGCCGGTTGCATCAGCGCATCAGAAAACTCGCCCTCGCTTAGATTGATCAGCGCGCGATCATCGTGGTCCCACGGGTGGAAGCCGGGTTTGAAATAGGCCAGCCACGCCGGGAAGATCCGCCGCACGACGCCTGGCGACCAGGCGAGATAGCTGAACAGGCCCCAGCGTGCCTTCCAGCCGGTGATACCTTCCTGCGCCAGCAGGTTCATCGTATCTTCCCAGCGGTTCTTGAAGAAGCGGCCGGTCACAATCAGCATCATCAGGCTGCGGACTTTCCAGCGCTTCCACGCGGTCCAGCCGCGGGTGGCATGGTTCCAGGTGTCGAACGCGACGCCTTTGTGCTCGATTTCCTCGATCGCATGCCAGCGCCACATTGCCCGTACTTCGGGATCGGCCTTGGCGAAATGCTTGGGATTCTTGAGGAATTCATGCGCCATCATGGCGGTGTAATGTTCCAGCGCCATGGTCGCGGCGAGATTGAGGATCTCGGGCCGACCTTTGGTCAGAGCCAGCATTTCCTCGACCCGCTTGTCAATCCTCTTGATGTCATAGCCATGGTCTTCGGCCAGGCGATTGAAGGCGATATGTTCGCGGGTGTGGTTGATTTCCTGCCGCACGAAGGCACGGATTTCGGCATCGAGCTTGGGCGGCGCGCCCTCGCGATGCGCCTTCACTGCTTCGATGAAGAAGGCTTCGCCGCGCGGAAAGGTAGCTGACAGAGCATTGTGCCACGCGGTGCCGAACGGCTCGCCCGCCCACCAGCGGCGTGGCGTGGTGCCGCGGTTGAAGCGCTCGTCGCGCACAGTGATCTGGAGGTCGGTGGGGGTAGGGTCCCGACGCGTAACTTGGTCGAGGTCGATCTTGGCTGGGGCGTTCACTCTGGGGCTCCGGACGACAACTTACTGACAGCAGTGTCAATATGCACTACTGACATCAATGTCAATAAGCTTTCCGAAAGCCTGCCTATTCGGCCGGCATCACCGCAGCGGCATAGGGGCTTTCGAGTTTGCCGATCAGCGCCCGGTCGTCATGCTTCCACGGATGGAAACCCGGCATCAGGATCGACGCCCATTCGA
Organism: Erythrobacter sp.; assembly: GCA_049421965.1. Taxonomy (GTDB): domain Bacteria; phylum Pseudomonadota; class Alphaproteobacteria; order Sphingomonadales; family Sphingomonadaceae; genus Erythrobacter. The sequence goes on along the minus strand of JBMSNZ010000157.1, from coordinate 1,374 downwards.
AGAACATCCGCCGCATCATGCCCGGCTTCCACCACAGGAAGGCGTAAAGCTTGCGCTTCGCCTGGCGGCGGGTGAAACCATCCTGCTCGAGCAGGCCGATCGCATCGCGGATGCGATTGCCGAAGTATTTCTTGGTAATGAGTGCGGCGATCAGCGCGCGGGTCTTGTAGCGCTTCCACGCGCTCCAGTCGCGGGTGGCATGCAGCCAGATGTCGTAAACCAGCCCCTTGTGCTCGATCTCCTCGGTCGCGTGCCAGCGCCAGATATCGGCCGCGACCGGATCGGCACCGTCGAGATAGCGCGGATCGGACAGCAGATGGCGGCTGATGATCGCCGCGAAATGCTCCAGCGCGATGGTGACGGCGAGGTTGAATTCCTTGGGCCGGCCGGCCGTGAGCTCGAGCATGACCTGGATGCCCTGGTCGATACTTTCGACATTGTAGCCGTGATCAGATACCAGCCGGTTGAAGGCCACGTGCTCGCGCGTGTGGTTGATCTCCTGCGCGGTGAAGGCCTTGATTTCGCGCGCCAGGCGCGGCGGCAGCCCCTCGCGGAAATCGCGTAGTGTGTCGATGAAGAACGCCTCGCCGCGCGGCAGGCTGGCGGAGACCGAATTGAACCATGCGGTCGCCACCGGATCGTTCGAATGCCACCACCGCGGGACCAGCGCCTTGCGGTCAAACCGGCGGTCGCGCACGATCAGTTCGTGCTCGGCCGGGGTGGAACTCGCGCGGGCGGTGATACCGCCTTCGCTGCTCTTGCCGCTGGCGTCGGAGCGCTCTAGGTCGATCTGTGTGTGGTCGTTCATCGCTTAAGAATCTATTAGGCTTAACAATTAATGACAAGTCGCAAGCGTTTAACACCCGAAGAATCGAGAAGTTCCGCTTTGGCTGCGGCTCGAGCCTTACTGATTGAAACCGGGCCGCAATCCGTAACCTTGAAGGCCGTGTCAGCACGGATTGGACGGACCCACGCGAATTTGCTGCACCATTTCGGATCGGCCGCCGGGTTGCAGAAGGAACTTGCGCGACACCTCGCAGAAACGGTTTGCGAGACGATCAAGGAGGCGGTGCGCGCCAGTCGTGCTGGCCTGGGCAGCCCGCGCGAGGTGGTCGACCTTGCCTTCGATGCCTTCGACAAGGAAGGGGCGGGCGCGCTCGCCAGCTGGATGATCCTGACCGGCAACGAGGATGCGCTAAGCCCGATTGTCGAGACAATTCACCAGCTCGTCGATGATATCGCGCCCGAAGAAGCGGCCGACCACGGCGAGGTAATGCGGCTGCACGAAGAAACGCTTGCCCTGGTGTTGATGGCGATGGGGGATGCGCTGATCGGCTCGGCGCTGGCGCGCTCGCTCGGCCTGCCGGAAACCGC
>JBMSNZ010000156.1:0-4733 GCA_049421965.1 Erythrobacter sp. | reverse complement strand
GACCTGATCGACGAGTACCAGACACTGATCGCCTGGTTTGAGCATTTCCAGTCCGCGGTCGATGGCGATGAACTCGCCCCGAATCTCCTCCACGTGCGTGGCACGCTGCGCACCCTGCAAGCCCTCGCGCAGCAGGGCGATTACTTCGCCGTCAGCACGTCCGCGCTGGCAGGCATCTTCGAACAACACGATATTGTCGAATGCATCTCCGAGCACGCGGGTAAGGTTGCGCAAGTCTTCGTCGCGGCGGTCGCCGGCACCGCTGATGACGACGGTGCGTTTCGTTGAATCGGTGCAGGGCAGTGCATCGAATGCTGAGACCAGCGCGCGCATCGCATGCGGATTGTGGCCGTAGTCGGCGACGATGGTGGAGTCGCGGTAATGCATCAGGTTGAAGCGGCCCGGCGCGTTCTTGGCGTCATTGTTGAAGCTGCAAACGCCCTCGACAATCGTCGCCCAGGGTAGGTTCAGCGCCCAGCAGCCGCCGACGGCGGCGAGTGTGTTCTCGACCTGAAAACCCAGAAGTCCGCCGCGCGTGAGCGGCACATCGGATAACGGCAGCCGGTGTTGTTGCGCCCCATCGGCGGCGATGATGTGGCCGTTCTCGACAAACAGTACTCGGTTGCCGCGCGCGCGATGAGTGACCAGCAGCGGATGCTGCGCGCTCTGCGCAAAGAAAATCACCTTGCCCGCGCAGTGCGGCGCCATCGCGGCCACCAGCGGGTCGGCGGCATTGAGCACGGCATGGCCGGTAGGCGCGACATTCTGTACGATGATCTGCTTGATGCGGGCGACATCCTCTGGCGTATGCATGTGGCTCTGTCCGAGGTGATCGCCCTCGCCGATATTGGTCACCACGGCAACCGCGCACTTGTCGAAGCCCAATCCTTCGCGCAGCACGCCGCCTCGCGCCGTTTCGAGAACAGCGGCTTCAACATCCGGATGCCCGAGCACATTGCGCGCGCTTTTGGGTCCGCTGCAGTCACCGCGATCGGTCTCGCGCCCGCCCACATACACGCCATCCGTATTGGTCATGCCAACGCACAGACCGCTCTCGGACAGAATATGCGCGATCAGGCGGGTGGTGGTGGTCTTGCCGTTCACGCCTGACACGGCGACCACCGGAATGCGCCCGTCGTCGCCGTGACCGAACATCAGATCCATGACGGCAGCGCCGATGTTGCGGCCCTTGCCATAGGAAGGATTGAGGTGCATGCGTAACCCTGGCGCCGCGTTGACCTCGATGATGCCGCCGTTCTGCTCTTCCAGCGGTCGCATGATGTTTTCGCAGACGATGTCCACGCCGCATACATGCAGCCCGATCATGCCGGCGGCATCGATGGCACGTGCCGCGACTTCCGGGTGCACATCATCGGTGACGTCCGTTGCTGAACCACCGGTGCTGAGGTTGGCGTTGTTGCGCAAGATGACGCGGCGGCCTTTCTCGGGCACGGACTCAGGCGTGAGGTGTTGCCCTGCCAGGCAGGCGCTGGTGATATCGTCGAAACGTATCTTGGTCAGCGCCGTCGCATGGCCATCGCCGCGACGCGGATCGGCATTGACGATATCGACCAGCGCACGCACGCTGTGCTCGCCATCACCGATGACTTGCGGTGGATCGCGGCGCGCCGCCGCGACCAACTTGTCGCCAACCACCAGCAAGCGATAGTCGCTGCCAGGAAAAAATTTTTCGACCAGCACGGCACCTTTGCCGGTCGCGCTGGGGAAGGCCTGCTCCAGCGCCTCGCGCGTCAGGATGTTGACGGTGACGCCCTTGCCCTGGCTGCCGTTCTGCGGCTTGACGACGACCGGGAATCCGATTCGCTGCGCGACCTCCCAGGCTTCTTCAACGGTATGCACCGGCGCGCCCATCGGCACGGGTGCGCCGGCAGCGTGCAACAGGCGCTTGGTGAGATCTTTGTCTTGCGCGATCGATTCGGCCACGGCACTGGTGGAATCCACCTCGGCAGCTTGTATACGGCGCTGCCGCACGCCCCAGCCTAGCTGCACCAGACTGCCCTGCGTGAGCCGGCGGAACGGAATGCCACGAGCGACGGCGGCGGCCACGATGGAGCCGGTGCTCGGACCGAGTCGCAAGTCTTCGTCCATCTCGCGCAGCTCGGCCAGCATGGCGGCGACATTCGGCGCAGCGGCACCGGGCGGCAGCACGCCGGTGACGGATTCCCACGCATGCGCGACGATCTGCCGCGCCATCTTCAGTGCGAGATGACCGACATCTTCTTCGCTGTACTCGACAACGACCTGATACAAGCCTTCTTCGGGAGTCGTGCTAGTGCAACTGAAGCTGACAGGGCAACCGGCCTGTGCCTGCAGCGCGAGCAGCGTCGCCTCGAGTGCGTGCGCCATGGTCAGCGGGCCCTGGTAACCGGGCGCGCCCAGATTGCCGATGTCAGCGCACAACCCGCGCAGCTCTTCCATGAAGCCGCGGACTGTGCCGAGTGCGCGTTCCTGCGCGCTGCACTGAACCTCGATTTCAAGGACGGTGTGACGGCTCCAAAGGTTGGGGCCGCGCAGGGCCCGGGTTTTGATGAGTTCCATGAATCGCTGGTGTTCTGGTTGTTCAGGCAGACACACGGCGCTCGGCGCCGGTGGTCTCGAAGGTGTTGAGTCCGGTGAGGATGGTTTCGATCTTGATGTCTATCGAGAGAGCGGCGCCGATGGCCGCGAGCAGCACATCCGGAGCGAGATCACCAACGGCAGCTGGCAGTTCGCTCAGGCTGACCAGATCGAAGCTGAGGCTGCCATCGGCTTGTACCAGCGTGCCGTCGCGCACGAACAGCACGCGCTTGCCTGCTTCGCGGTGCTTCTGCAAGGCCTCGTGGTTCGCATCGGCGGCATACAGCAGCACTTCGCCATCGCACAGCTCGGCCATCTCGAGCACGGTGGCATCGGCGGCATTCAGCACTGCGGTCCCTGAGGGCAGCACCACATCGACCTGCGTGCGCATGATCTTGAACCGATGCTCGGGCTCGGTCATCAGCTGCTCGTCCAGGCCGGGCACGGGCAAGCTATCGGTGACGATGCCGATCTGGCAGCGATCGTAGGCCAAGCCTTCGGTGAGCAGCGATATCGGGTCGTTCTCGAACACTGCGGCTTCGACGTTGCGATTGATAAGCAGCCGCTGGGCGGGTTCCCAGTGGGCGGCATTCTGCTTCTCCAGCTGACGCGCGCCGACGAACAAGCCATCGCGGCAGGCGACGCCCGCCTGATAGCCCGCGACTTGCAATAGCCAGCCGACCAAGCGCGCGATCGCGGTGGTGTGACGGCTACCGGATACGCCCACAATCGGAATGCGTCCGTCTTCAGTCTCGGGGAACAAATGACCAACGATGGCGTCGCCGACAGGCTGCGGCTTGCCCTGTGCAGGTTTCAGGTGCATCAGGAGTCCGGGGCCGGCATTGACCTCTACCACCGCGCCGCGTTGCTGTTCCAGCGGTTGCCCGATGTCTTCGCACACCAGATCGATGCCGGCGATGTCGAGCCCGATGATGCGGGCGGCCAGCGCGCAGGCATGGGCGACCTCGGGATGGATCTGGTCGGTGCAATCGATCGAGTGGTTGCCATTGCCGACGATGAGCACGCGACGGCCTGCTTCGGGAGTGGCGTCCAGGTTCAGCCGCTGTCGCTGCAGATTGGCCTGTATGACGCTGTTCTGGCGCGGGATCAGTGTCTCGAGTGGGTGAATGTCGGCATTCCCGCGCCGAGGATCGCTGTTGACTTGCAAATCGACCAGTTGCTCGACAGTGGATTGGCCATCACCCGTGACCCAGACGCTCTCGCCGCGAGAAACGGCGATCGCCTTGCCGCCGACGACGAGCACCCGGTGTTCATTACCTTCGATATAGCGCTCGACGATCACGTCGATATCCTCGGCGCGCGCGACGTGGTAGGCGGCGATGACCTCTTCTTCATTTTGCAAATTCAGCATCACGCCGCGGCCACGGTTGCCGTCGCGGGGTTTCACAACGACCGGCAAGCCGATCTCTTGCGCCTCTGCCCAGGCTTCCTCCGGGCTGTGAACAACCACGCCCTGCGGTGTCGGCACGCCGCAGCTCGACAGAAGGCGCTTGGTCATGTCCTTGTTGCCGGCGATGCCCTCGGCGATTGCGCTGGTGAGATCGGTTTCGGCGGTCCAGATGCGATTCTGACGGGCGCCGTAACCAAGCTGCACCAGGCTGCCTTTATTCAGACGGATATGCGGGATCTTGCGCTTGCTGGCACTGGCCACGATATGCGCGGTGCTGGGCCCGAGATAGCACTCATCAATTGTCTTGCGGATTTTTGCGAGCCAGGACTCCAGGTTGTAGGGACGCTCGTTCAGCACGGCGTGCATCAGCTCATGGCCGGCAGCCAGCGCGGTGCGGCCAACGGTCTCGTCGGGCACCTTGAATACCATGCGGTACACACCAGAGCGGGTGGTCTCTCGGGTCTGACCGAAGCCGGCCTCCATCCCGGAAAGTTCGAGCAGCTCGATGATCACGTGCTCCATCACATGGCCCATCCAGGTGCCCTCGCGCAGCCGCTTCAGGAAGCCATAGTCCGTGCCAACCCCGCATCGATGCGCGGCGACTTGTGGTAACACTACTAACAATCGGTCGACAAATCCGGGAAGCTTATTGCTTGGCCATTCCTCCAAAACTCCCAAGTCCAACCAAGTCTCGATCACCTCGCGGTAGGTCCACATGTTGGGGCCGCGCAGGTAGGTGGTTTTG
>JBMSNZ010000155.1:0-4746 GCA_049421965.1 Erythrobacter sp. | reverse complement strand
GCCTTGCCGACGTAGGTCTGTTCGTAGACGTCCACCACGATCCGCGTGCCGCTCTCGATGTGCGGCGGAACCATGATGCGCACGCCGTTGTCCAGGATGGCCGGCTTGTAGCTGGACGAGGCGGTCTGCCCCTTCACCACCGCATCAGCTTGGACAATCGTCGCTTCGACCTGCTGCGGCAGTTCGACGCTGATCGGCTTTTCGTCCCACAGTTCAAGCATGACCTGCATCCCGTCCTGCAGGAACGAGCGAGCGTCGCCCAGCAGATCCGACGGCAGATTGATCTGCTCGTAGGTATCCTGGTCCATGAACACCAGCATGTCGCCGTCTTCATAGAGGAACTGGAAGTCCTTGGTGTCGAGCCGCACGCGCTCGACCGTGTCGGCACTGCGGAAGCGCACGTTGGTCTTGCGGCCATCCTGCAGGTTCTTCATTTCGACCTGCATGTAGGCGCCACCCTTGCCGGGCTGGGTGTGCTGGATCTTGGCGACCTTCCAGATGCCACCTTCATATTCGAGAATGTTGCCGGGGCGGATATCGACGCCGCTGATCTTCATGGGAACTGACCTTTTCAAAGAACCACGGGCGCAAAGCCCGCCGCATTTCGCGCGCGCCCTTAGCCGACACGCAGCCTCACGGCAAGGCGGCTGCCGCAGCAACTGGCCGGACGATCGCGAAGCTGCTAACGCGCAAGCCGATGAGAGCGATGATCTTCCTGCCCCTGTTCGTGGTCGCCCTGATCGCCGCACAGGCCAAGGGCGAGGTGATCGAGACGATGCCGCATGGCCCCTACGAATGCACGCTGCCGGGCGATGCGGCCGGTCCGGCGGTGATACCGCAGCCCGAAGCGAGCTTCACGGTGACCCGCGCCTCGCGCTATCGCACTGCCGCCGGTCGCGGCACCTATCTGCTGAAAAACGATGTGCTGACTTTCAGTGGCGGGCCAAAGAACGGCGAGCGCCTGAAGCGCACCGGCACCAACGAATTGCGCGCGCTTAATGCCGACGGATCGATTGGGCGGATGATCTGCGTGCGCGTGGGGACCAATTACTGACCCGAACTTGCCTCGGCGATCGCGCGCGAAAAATCGCGAACGGCCGCGGCCTCGTCGCCATTCCATACAGCACCTGAAACGGCCAGGAAGTCAGCCCCCGCCTTCACCAGCGGCGCGCAATTGGCAGGCGTGATACCGCCGATCGCCACGCAGGGGATCTCGAACAGCTGCGCCCACCATTCGAGCAGATCCGGATCGGGCCGATGCTCGCTCTGCTTGGTGGTTGAGGGAAAGAACGCTCCGAACGCGACATAATCGGCGCCGGCTTCACCAGCCTCCATCGCGAGGTGCTTAGAAGCGTGGCAGGTGACCCCGATCTGGGCGGCCATCCCCAGTTCGCGGCGCGCTTCGCGCGGATCGCCGTCACTCTGGCCCAGATGCACACCGTCGGCCTGGAGCCGCTTGGCAAGCCCAATGCTGTCATTGACGATGAAGGCGACATCGCGCGCTGCGCAGATCGACTGGAGCGGCTCGGCAAGGCGGGCAGCGTCGTGCTGATCGATCCCCTTCACCCGGAACTGGAACGCGGTGACGAGGCCCGGCCCCGCATCGAGTGCATTCGCCAGGCGCTGCGGGAACTGGCCCGACACGTCGAGCGGCGAGATCAGATACAGCTGAGTCGCGGGAATTGGCTTGTTCATGGCGCGCGCCATAGCGGGCGGATTGCAGCGCGCCAACTCGCCAGCTTCAGCGCCAAGACTGTGCGATAACTGGACAGCGCCAAATCAGTCCGTGCGCAGGGTTAAAACTGCGTTATCCATAGCCCGCAAAGGAGAGCCGCCATGTCGCTCATCGCTATCGGTTCCGCGCTATCACTGCTGGCTGCGGCCGGCTCCGCCCCGATCGTCAGCGAGGTCGACATGTTCGAACGCGTGGCGATCGACAGCGATCTTGAATTCTATACGATCGGCGTGTTCGACGACACACGCTGTCCTGACCGCGAATTGTGCAACCAGGAAGAAAAGCTGGTGGTTGCCGCTGTCGTGATCGACGGGCGGCGCCGGACCGGGGTGACACTGCAGATGGGGATCCCGCTGCGGATCGCAGGCGGCACACTTACGCTGGTCTCGACTTCGGCCAAGCCGCGCCTCTACGGCGCGATCCCGCTTCGCGAATACGGGCTGACCTACGTTTTCGAACGCGACCGGGAGAGCTAGGGTCCTGACCCTAACCCGCGACTGATGCCGCGTGGATGGCGTCGATCGCGCGGCCCAGCGCCGCATCGAACTCGGCGTCACTCTGGCTTTTGCGCAGGTCTTGCAGCAACCCGCGACTGAAGCTCGCGATCATGCCCTTGTTCCTTGCCAGATGTTCGCAGGCATCCTCGGTCGAATAGCCGCCTGACAGTGCGACAACCCGCAGCACCGCCGGATGCGCTACCGCCGGAGAATAGAGATTGGCTTCCGCAGGGATCGACAGCTTCAGCATCACCTGCCGCCCTTCAGGCAGTGCATCGAGGTGCTTGAGTAGTTCGGCGAGCAGGATTCGCTCACCCTCAGCACGGTCAGCGGCCGTAATGTCGTATTCCGGCTCGATGATCGGCATCAGGCCGCGATCGGCAATCCGTGCCGCATAGTCGAACTGCTGCGCCACCACTGCTGCGATGCCTGCGGGGTCCGCCTGCTTGATGACCGAGCGCATCTTTGTGCCGAACATGCCAGCCGCCACTGCCTTGTCGAGCAGCGCATCGAGTTTGGTCATTTCCTTCATCAACTGGACGCCAGAGGCTTCGTCCTGCAGCCCTTCGTCAACCTTGATGAAGGGCACGACACCGCGCCGCTTGAGCGCTTCGGACGTGGGCACGCCTTCGACCAGTCCGTCCATGGTCCGCTCGAAGAGGATTGCGCCGATCACCTTGCCGCTGCCGAAGCTCGGGGCGGTGATCACGCGCGCGCGCATCGCGTGGATCGCTGCGAACATTTCGTCATCGCCGCTCCACTCGTCGTCCGCCACGCCATAGCCGCGCAGCGCCTTGGGGGTTGAACCGCCCGACTGATCGAGCGCGGCAATGAAGCCTTCCCCGGTGGCAATGCGATCGGTCATTTCCTGCGTTTTCATGGGTCGCGTCTACCTCTATGCATACGAATGCGCAGGCGCGCCCTTAGCCAGCGCATGCGCGCCTCGCAACCTTGATCACAGCCTATTTCGACAGCGCGGCAACGCCGGGCAGAACCTTGCCTTCCATCCATTCGAGGAAAGCCCCCCCGGCGGTCGAGACATAAGTCATATCGTCGCTTACCCCGGCATGGGCCAATGCCGCCACGGTATCGCCCCCGCCCGCCACCGACACCAGCGAGCCTTCCTGCGTCAGCGCCGCGGCCATGCGGGCAAGCGCCACGGTCGCCTGGTCAAACGGCGCGGTCTCGAACGCGCCAAGTGGCCCATTCCAAACCAGCGTGCGGCAGGTCTTGAGTACATCGGAAAGGGCCTCGACCGCCTGCGGGCCGATGTCGAGGATCATCTCGTCCGCACCGACTTCGTGGACATTCGCCACGCGCAGGCTGGCGGGATTGGGGGCGAATTCCTTTGCCACCACGACATCGTAAGGCAGGTGGATCGTGCAACCCGCATGGTCCGCCTCGTCCATGATCTTGCTCGCGGTCGCAGCCAGATCATGCTCGCACAGCGATTTGCCAACGTCGACTCCGCGCGCGGCGAGGAAAGTGTTGGCCATGCCGCCGCCAATGATCAGGTGCTGCACCTTGCCGACCAGATTGGTCAGCACGTCGAGCTTGGTCGAGACCTTGGCGCCGCCCACCACCGCCACCACCGGCGGCTGCGACGTGCCCAGCGCGGCGTCGAGCGCCTTGAGTTCGGCTTCCATCGCCCGCCCGGCATAGGCCGGCAGCAGATGCGCCAATCCTTCGGTGGTGGCATGCGCGCGGTGCGCAGCCGAAAAGGCATCGTTCACGTAGAAATCGCCCAGCGCGGCGATCCCGCGCGCGAACTCCGGATCGTTGGCTTCTTCGCCCGGCCAGAAGCGGACATTGTCCATCAGGCCGATATCGCCCGGGCGCAGGATACCGATAGCCTGCTGCGCCACAGGCCCGGCCACTTCGGGGATGAACATGATCTCGCGGCCGATGACGCGCTCGACATCGCCCTGCACGAGGCTGGTCGACAGCACCGAACTGCGCTGCCCCTTCGGCCGCCCGAAATGGGCCAGCAGAAGCACCTTGGCGCCGCGATCGGCGAGTTCGAGGATGGTCGGCTTCGAAGCTTCCACGCGGGTCACGTCGGAAGCCGAACCCTCTTTCATCGGCAGGTTCAGATCGACCCGGACCAGCGCCACCTTGCCCGCGATGTCACCCAGATCATCAAGTGTCCGGAAACCTGCCATTGTCCTTGTCCCCTTACAGGAGCTTGCCCATCGCTCCGGCGGTATCGACCATGCGATTGGAGAAGCCCCATTCGTTGTCGTACCAGCTGAGCACGCGCACCAGCTTCCCGTCGATTACCGCTGTTTCCAGGCTGTCGATCGTGCTGCTGTTGGGGCAGTGGTTGTAGTCGATCGAGACGAGCGGTTCCTCCGAATAGCCGAGCACGCCCTTGAGCGGGCCTTCCGCAGCGGCCTTCAGCAGCGCGTTGACCTCGTCCTTGGTCGTGTCGCGGCCCGGCTGGAACGTCAAATCGACCACCGAGACATTAGGGGTCGGTACGCGGATCGCACTGCCATCGAGCTTGCCCTTTAG
>JBMSNZ010000154.1:0-4748 GCA_049421965.1 Erythrobacter sp. | reverse complement strand
CTGGGGCCAGGACGGGCCGCTGGCCCATGCCGCAGGGCATGACATCAACTATATCGCGATCACCGGTGCGCTTTCTGCGGTAGGCAGGAAAGGCGAAACCGCTATGCCGCCGCAGAACCTGGTCGGCGACTTCGGTGGCGGCTCGATGTATTGCGCCTTCGGCATCATGGCTGCGCTGTATGAGCGCGAGCGTTCGGGCAAGGGGCAGGTGGTCGATGCCGCGATTGTCGACGGGGCAACCAGCCTGATGAGCTTCTTCTTCGGTATCCGGCAGATCGGCTACATCAAGACCGAGCGCGGCGAAGGTCTGCTGGGCGGTGCGGCGCATTACTATCGCTGTTACGAATGCGCCGACGGACGCGAGATTTCGGTCGGCGCGCTCGAACCCCAGTTTTACGCGGAATTGCTTGAGCGGATCGGTGCGCCCGAATTGGCCGAAGGGCGCGACAACCCGGCCAACTGGGATGAAATGGCCGAGCGGCTAACGGCGTTGTTCAAGACCAAGACCCAGGCCGAATGGTGCGAAATTCTCGAGGGTTCTGATGCCTGCGTGGCTGCCGTGCTTCCGCTTGAGGAAGCCCGCACTCACCCGCATATGCAGGCGCGGGGCGCCTACCAGCAGCATGGCGGTATCTGGCACACCGCGCCCGCGCCGCGGTTCAGTCGCACGCCGGGGACGATCCGCGACAGCGCGGAAGATGGCGCTGAAGTGGTTGCACGCTGGGCGCAAGGGACCTGAGTGCCATGGCCGGCAAGCACTTTGACGAGTGGCAGGTGGGCGAGCGGATTGATCACGAAATCCGCCGAACGGTGACCGAGACCGACAATCTGCTGTTCTCGACGATGACCCATAATCCGCAGCCGCTGCATCTCGATGTCGAGGCGGCCAAGGCGAGCGAGTTCGGCCAGATCCTGGTCAACGGCACCTTCACCTTCGCGCTGATGGTGGGCCTTTCGGTGGGCGATACCACGCTCGGAACGCTGGTGGCCAATCTGGGCTACGACCGGCTGGTCATGCCCAAGCCGGTGTTCATCGGCGACACGTTGCGCGCCACGACCGAGGTCAAGGAATTGCGCGAAAGCCGCTCGCGCCCCGATGCTGGGATCGTGACCTTCGTCCACGAACTGATCAACCAGCGGGATGAGGTCGTGTGTCGCTGCGAACGTTCGGCCTTGCTCAAGAAGCGAGTCGCCTGACGCCCATGCATCTGGCCACAGCTGGTGCGCGCTTGCCGCTACGGCAAGGCGGGCCTGCAGCTGCTCGCTTGACGGCATCGGGGGGCGGGCGCAAACTTGTTTTCAAGAGGTAGAGGGAGGGGGCGATGCGCAGGTTTGTTGCGGTATGGCTGCTGGGCATTTCGACACTGGCCCTTGGTGCGTGCCAGGGCTCGGTGAGCGAGGACCAGCGCGGCACCGGCGAGAACACGATTGAGCTCGCGGAGTTTCCCGACCGGCCCTACTGGGGCGACACCCACCTCCATACCGATGTCTCGTTTGATGCTTTCGGCTTCGGCAACCGGCTGGGTGCGGAAGAAGCGCTGAAATTCGCCCGGGGTGAGGAAGTGACCTCGACCTCCGGCATCCAGGCGAAGCTCGCCCGCCCGCTCGATTTCCTGGTGATCGCCGATCACAGCGATGGCATGGGCTCGCTGCGGCGCCTGGCTGAAGCGCCGCGACTGCTGCTGACCGACCCGACCATGCGCCGGTGGCACGATATGCTCAACGAAAGCTCGCAAAGTTCGATCCGCGCGACCGCAGAGATCATCACGGCAGCGGCGGCCGACAAGCTGCCCGAAGCAATGCAGATCAACGATCCCGACCGCGAGAACGACCGTGATCTCTGGAGCACCCATCTCGACCTGCTCGACCGCTACAACAAGCCCGGCAAGTTCACCGCGCTGGCCGGGTTCGAATACTCGCTGCTGCCGGATGGCAATAATCTCCACCGGGTGGTGATGTTCCGTGACGGCAGCGACCGCACCGGGAAAGTCCTGCCATTCCCCAGCCTCGAGACCACGCCCGAGCAGCTGTGGGATTACATGGAGGCTTACGAGCGCAAGACCGGCGGCCGGGTGCTGGCCATGCCGCATAACTCGAACATGTCGAACGGGCTGATGTTCGAGCTCACAATGCCGGGCGGGGCGCCGATGACCGCCGAATACGCCCGTCGCCGCGCCAGGTTCGAACCCGTGGTCGAAGTGACGCAAATCAAGGGCGACAGCGAAACGCATCGGTTCCTTTCGCCCAACGACGAGTTCGCGGGTTTCGGCACGGCAGGCTGGGACACCGGCAATCTCGACTCGTCGCAGGCCACCACGCCCGACATGTTCGCCGGCAGCTATGTCCGCGAGGCGCTGAAGCGGGGGCTTTCGCTCGAGGCGCGGCTGGGGGTGAACCCCTATGCTTTCGGCCTGATCGGTTCGACCGATAGCCATACCTCGTTGGCTACAGGCGACGAGGACAATTTCTTCGGCAAGCATTCGGGCAACGAGCCCAATTCGCGTGACCGCGCGCTGGTGCCGCAGAACCTCGGCACGCGCGAGGGCCGGTTCGGCTGGAACTATCTTGCAGGCGGCTATGCTGCAGCCTGGGCCAGGGGCAACACCCGCGCGGAAATCTTCGACGCGTTCAAGCGCCGCGAAGTCTATGCCACCACTGGCCCGCGCATGGTGGTGCGGGTGTTTGGCGGGTTCGACTTCAGCGAAGCAGACTGGCGCGGCGACTGGGTGCGGGCAGGCTATGCCCGCGGCGTGCCGATGGGCGGCGAACTGGTTGGCCGCAATGCCGCGCCGCGCTTCCTGATCTCCGCGCTCAAGGATCCCGATGGCGCCAATCTTGACCGGGTGCAGGTGGTGAAGGGCTGGATCGATCCTTCAGGCGCGCTGCAGGAACGCGTTTATGACGTGGTGTGGAGCGACATGGCGAAGCGCCGCATGGCGGGCGGCAAGGTTCCGGCGGTGGGCGATACGGTCAATCGCGCCAAGGCGACCTATACCAACAGCATCGGCGCTGCCGAACTGCGCAGCCTGTGGACCGATCCCGACTATCGGCCCGGCAAGCGCGCTTTCTACTATGTGCGCGTGCTGGAGATTCCCACACCGCGCTGGACACTGTTCGATGCCGTGCGTTTCGGGCTGAAACTGCCACCTGAGGCGATGGCCGATGCGGTGGCGCAGGAACGCGCCTATACTTCGCCGATCTGGGTCCGGCCCGAACCGCCCGCGATCATGGAGAAGCAGTGAAGCCGCCACGCTGGACGCGCGAACCGCTGGTCCATTTTCTCCTTGCCGGGGCGCTGATCTATGCCTTCTTCGCCTGGCGTGGCGAAGAGGCTGATCCGGCCAGCCGCAGCATCACAGTCGACCGGGCGCAGCAGGCGCAGCTGGCGCTGGTGTTTGAGCGGACCATGGGCCGTGCCCCGACCGACAGCGAACTTGACGCGCAGATCGGGCGCTTTGTGCGCGACGAAGTGCTGTACCGCGAGGCGCTCAGGCTTGGCCTCGACCAGGGCGACGCGGTGGTTCGTCGGCGGATGGCACAGAAGATGGACATGCTCGCCAGCGCCCGCGCCGAAGCCTATCAGCCGACCGAGGCGGAGCTGCGCAGCTGGTATAGCGAACATGGGGCCCGGTTCGCCGCCGATGCGCGCTACTCCTTTGACCAGCTCTGGTTCGACAGTGAGGCCGCAGCTGCAGCGGCGCGCGTGCGGCTGGCAAGCGGTGCGGCATGGCAAGGACTCGGCCAGGCGATCAGCCTGCCGCCGTCGGCGCGCTCGATGCCGCATGACGAGGTGACCGCGCGGTTCGGGATCCAGTTCGCAGAGGGGCTTGCCGCGCTTGAACCGGGCGAGCGCTGGCACGGACCGATACCCTCGGGCCTCGGCTGGCACATGGTGCGCCTCAGCGCGCGCGAGGCAGGGACCGTCCCACCGTTTGACGAGCTGCGCGATGCGGTCGAGCAGGACTGGCGCTCGTCAACCATGGCGGCGCGCAAGGAGGCCGCCTATCGCCTGCTGCGCGATGCCTACAGGGTGAAGGTCGAGCGGTGAGGCTGTGGCTTGCCGCCCTGATGGCAGCGTTGATGTGGCTCGCCGCACCGGCGCAGGCTGACGAATTGCGCCCCTTCTCGATCGAATTCAACGAGCGCAGCGCGGGCGAGTGGACGCTCGACTGGAAGCAGCCGCTTGCGGCACCCGGCGCTGCCGAGCTGGCGATCCCGTCGCTGCCGGACAACTGCCGGTTCAAGGGCGAGCCGGTTGTCCGCACCGCTCCGCTGGCGTTGATCGGCCATGCCGAAGTCGGTTGCTCGGGCGAAGTTGCCGGGGGTACGATCGGTTTGCCGCAGCTGCTGGGTGGCAGTGACGCGCTGGCGCTGGTCGCGCCGCTTGGCCGCCCGGTCCAGGCACTGCGACTTACCGCAGCGGCGCCGCTTGCAACCATCGCCGCGCGGCCCGATCGCTGGAACGTCGCGCACGACTATTTCTGGATCGGCACCGAACATATCCTGATGGGCTGGGATCACCTGCTGTTCGTGATTGCCCTGGTGCTGCTGGTGCGCGGCGGCTGGGCGGTGGTGACCGCTGCGACAGCTTTCACTGTCGCGCATTCGATCACGCTGGCGGCGGTCACCCTGAGCTATGCCGGCCTGCCGCTACAACCGGTCGAAGCCTTGATCGCGCTCTCGATCGGGTTTCTCGCGGTCGAACTGGCGCGCGGCTAGCGTGACAGCTGGACCCGCCGCTGGCCCTG
>JBMSNZ010000153.1:0-4763 GCA_049421965.1 Erythrobacter sp. | reverse complement strand
GGGACATTCTCGGCACCCGGCTAAAGACGGTGTTCTCGAACAATATCCGCAACAATTTCGGCTTCCTCAACCGCGCCTATCCCGAAACCGCCGAAGCGCCAGACAAGCTGTTCATCCAGGAAGGGCGCAAGGTGTTCAAGGAAGTAGTGCCGATGGTGGCACAGATGATCCTTGACGAGGCCGCCCGGTTGGGGATCGATCCGCATGGCCTGCGGCGCCTGTGGTTGCACCAGGCCAATGCCGGGATGAACCGGCTCATCGCGCAGCGCGTGCTTGGCCATGAAGCGAACGAGGATGAGAGCCCGACCGTGCTTGATACCTATGCCAATACCTCAAGCGCAGGGTCGATCATCGCCTTTCATCAGCACAGCGACGACCTCGCACCTGGCGATACCGGGCTGATCTGCAGCTTCGGTGCGGGTTATTCGGCCGGAACAGTGTTCGTGCGCAAGGTGGCGGCGGCCTAGTCTCCCAGCCTTGGCTTGCAGCCTGTCGCACCAAGCCCTAGAGGCGGGGCATGGCAGGACAAATACTCGACAACAGGGGCCGCGGCGAAGTGAGCTGGGCCTGGCCTTCAATCCACCCCGAGGGCCGCAAGTTCGGGCTGATCGCGGTGGCGATCAGTCTCGTGGCCGCGTTTTTCGCCTGGGAAACCATCGCGTGGCCGATGGCGTTCCTCTCGCTCGGCGTATTCGCATTCTTCCGCGATCCCGAACGGGTAGTGCCGCAGGCTGACAATGTGATCGTGGCTCCGGCGGACGGGCTGGTCTCGCTGATCGTCCAGGTCGAACCACCTGCAGAGCTGCGGGTTGACGACGGATCGGGTGCGCCAGGCCTGCCGGACGGTCCGATGACCCGCATCTCGATCTTCATGAGCGTGTTCGACGTGCACATCAATCGCGCGCCGATCAGCGGCACGGTGCAGCGGCTGGTCTACATCCCCGGCAAGTTCATGAATGCCGACCTCGACAAGGCGAGCGAAGAGAACGAGCGCCAGCATTTCCTGATCGAGCGGCAGGATGGGCTCAGGATCGGCTTCACCCAGATCGCCGGGCTGGTGGCGCGGCGCATCGTGCCGTTCGTCAAGCCGGGCGACATCGTGGCGGTTGGCCAGCGGGTCGGGCTGATCCGTTTTGGCAGTAGGGTCGACGTCTATCTGCCGGTTGGGACCGAATCCAAGGTGCTTATGGGTCAGAAGGTTGTGGCGGGCGAGACGGTCCTAGCCGAGCTGGGTAGCCAGAAGCTGCTGGAAGGCATTGCGCAGTGAGCGAACTGCCGCGCGATAGTGGCGCGGCCGAAGACCTGCCGCGCGTTGGCCCGAAAGCAACCGAGGACGAGCTGTCGGTCGGCAAGACCCGCCGTGGTCTTACGCTGCGCGCAATGGTGCCCAATGCGATCACCGCAGCCGCGCTCGCCTCGGGCCTCACCGGCATCCGCTTCGCCATGTCCGGCGACTGGCATATTGCGGTTTATGCGATCATCCTGGCCGGCCTGCTCGACGGGATTGATGGGCGGATTGCCCGGCTGCTGAAGGCGCAATCGCGCTTCGGGGCGGAACTCGACAGCCTGGCGGACTCGCTATCCTTCGGCGTTGCACCCGCGCTGATCCTCTATCTCTGGTCGATCCAGGAATTGCCGCGGATCGGCTGGTTTGCTTCGCTTGCCTTCGCGATCTGCTGCGCCCTGCGACTGGCGCGCTTCAACGCGCAGATCGACACCGACGACCAGCCGCACAAGTCGGCCGGCTTCCTGACCGGCGTCCCGGCACCGGTCGGCGCGGGGCTTGGCTTCCTGCCGTTCTACCTGTGGATGGCGACAGACATCGCCGAGTTCCGCAATCCGGTGTTCGTTGCGCTGTGGCTGGCCGTGGTGGGCGTGATGATGATCTCGAACATCGCCACCTTCAGCTGGAAATCGATCAGGCCGCGCCGCAGCATCCGGCTGGAACTGATCGCAGTGTTGGCGCTGGCCTTTGGCGCGCTGCTGCAGGAACCGTGGTGGACGCTGGCGGCGATCTGCGCGATCTATCTGGCGCTGATGCCGTGGGCGCTGCTCAAATACGGCAAGGTCAAGCGGCAGCGGCAAGAACCGGGCGCTGCCTGACCGGCGCTGCTGGCGGCTGGCGCATTACGACAACCACGCCACCCGGCACACCGGCACGCGACATGCGCGGCGCCACCTGCACGCGCGCAGCCTGCGGCTTCAGCTGCTGCCAGGCATGGACAAAGCGCAACGCGCTGTCAGTGAGCGAGACCGCGGCAGCGAGGCCAACAACAGAAAACAGGGCGATCAACAGGTAGCTCAACATCGCAAGGGACTCCCCAGTCTGGGCCAGTGCAACCGCGTTGGATCACTGCTGCACAATCCATGTACCACTTTTGTTCTAGAGCGTTAGTTCCCTATATGTTCTCGCCTGTCAAGCGGGAAATCCTGGGGTGGGGCGCGATCTCGCGATTCAGGCTGGATTATTGGCGATTCGGCGGTTAAGGGCGCCGCGTTCGCATCTCTCGGGCAGTTCCGCCCGGGTGTCGCGGACAAATCCACATGGAAGGCGCACATACCGGTGCCTCGCGCGGGATCGCCGCATGAGGTTCCAGCTTTCCAGAGGCATAACCGGAAAGGAATTGAATTATGGCGGCTCCTACCGTCACCATGCAGCAATTGATCGAAGCCGGCGCACACTTCGGCCACCAGACCCACCGCTGGAACCCGCGGATGAAGCCGTACATCTTCGGCGCCCGCAACGGGGTTCACATCATCGACCTGTCGCAGACCGTGCCGCTGATGGCGCGCGCGCTCGATTTCGTCGAACAGACCGTGCGGGCCGGCGGCAAGGTGCTGTTCGTGGGCACCAAGCGCCAGGCGCAGGAGCCGATTGCCCAGGCCGCGCGCCAGTCGCGCCAGCATTTCGTCAACCACCGCTGGCTGGGCGGCATGCTCACCAACTGGAAGACGATTTCGGGATCGATCAAGCGCCTCAAGACGCTTGAAGAGCAGCTTTCGGGCGACACCAGCGGCTTTACCAAGAAGGAAGTGCTCCAGCTTACCCGCGAGCGCGAGAAGCTCGAAATGTCGCTCGGCGGCATCCGCGACATGGGCGGCATCCCCGATGTGATGTTCGTGATCGACGCCAACAAGGAAGACCTCGCGATCAAGGAAGCCGCAGTGCTCGGTATTCCCGTGATTGCGGTGCTTGATTCGAATGTCGATCCGACCGGCATCGCCTTCCCGATCCCGGGCAATGACGATGCGGCACGTGCGGTGCGGCTCTATTGCGACGCCGTCGCGGCAGCAGCGATCGCCGGTCGCGGTGGTGCGGTGGCTGACAGCGGCGCCGATGTCGGCGCGATGGAACAGCCGCCGGCCGAAGTCGACGCCTGATCCCTCTGAGGCGCGCCGCAATCGGCGCGTCACAATCCAGACCTATTGCGCCGGGCCATCTCCCAGGGCCCGGCGCCCGAACAACATTGAAAAGGAAATCACCATGGCTGCATTCACGGCCGCTGATGTGAAAGCCCTGCGCGAAAAGACCGGTGCGGGCATGATGGACGCCAAGAAGGCGCTCGAACAAGCGAATGGCGATATCGAGGCCGCGATCGATGCATTGCGCGCCAAGGGCCTTGCCACCGCGCAGAAGAAGTCGAGCCGGACCGCCGCCGAAGGGCTGGTTGGCCTGGCCGTCGCCGGCACCAAGGGCGTAGCGGTGGAAGTCAATTCCGAAACCGACTTCGTCGCGAAGAACGATCAGTTCCAGGATTTCGTGCGCAAGACTACTTCGGTCGCGCTGGGCATTGCCGCTGACGATGTCGAAGTGCTGAAGGGTGCAGCCTATCCCGATGGCGGCACCGTGGGCGAAAAGCTGACCAACAATATCGCGACGATCGGCGAGAACCAGCAGGTGCGCCGCATGAAGACCGTGGCGGTGAGCCAGGGTATGGTTGTGCCCTATATGCACAATGCGGCCGCTGACGGCCTGGGCAAGATCGGCGTGCTGGTGGCGCTCGAAAGCGCGGTCGGCGCCGACGTGCTCGAACCGCTCGGCAAGCAGCTGGCCATGCACATCGCTTCGATGTTCCCGCAGGCGCTCGATGCCGACAGCCTCGATCCCGAAGTGATCGAGCGCGAACGCAAGATCGCGGCGGAAAAGGCTGCCGAAAGCGGCAAGCCCGAGAACGTCCAGGAAAAGATGGTCGACGGCGCGATCGCCAAATTCGCCAAGGAAAACGCGCTGCTGAGCCAGGTCTTCGTGATGGACAACAAGATGACCGTCGCCGATGTCGTCGCCAAGACCGGCAAGGATGCCGGTTCGGCGATCGTGCTGAAGGACTATGTCCGCTTCCAGCTCGGCGAGGGCATCGAGAAGGAAGTGACCGACTTCGCAGCAGAAGTGGCTGCCGCCGTCGCTGGCTAAGCCTCTCGGATTACCCGAAAAACAGCACGGGCCGGGTGGTGAGAGCCATCCGGCCCGTTGTGTTTGAAGCGCGCCCTGCATAGCCGCTGTCCTGTTCAAGGGCCAGGGAGGTTGCATGCGTTATCCGAAGTTCGTGATTGCCGCTGCCTCAGCGCTCGCGGCCTGTTCGGTGGCGCATCCCTCACCTGCGGCGGACAGCGCGAGCCGCGTTCCAGCGCAACGGGCCGACGGGCAGGCCTACGAGCTGCTGGGAACCCAGGTGTTCGACGTGCCCGATCCAGCCAGCGGCATCGCCTACCAGGTCTTTGTCAGCCTGCCGCCGAGCTATGGCAGCGACCCGTCGCGGAGCTTT
>JBMSNZ010000152.1:0-4829 GCA_049421965.1 Erythrobacter sp. | reverse complement strand
GCAGCTCGCTGAACTGGCGGCTGACAGTCTCGATCGTCAACCCAAGGCTGTGCCCGATATCCCGGCGCGACATCGGCAGGTCGAGCCGGATGTCGGTCCCGTCGGGCACACCGATCCGCTCCGCCATAGCCAAGAGGAAATCAGCGATCCGCTCCTGCGCGCCCTTTCGCCCTAGCCGGATCGACTTGTTGCGGCTGCGCTGCAGCGCCATCAGCGTCCGGACAAGTATGGTGCGCAGCACCGCCGGCTCTTGCTGCACAATGTCCAGAAAATCGCCTTCCGGGAATGCGATGGCGGTGCAATCATCAAGTGCTACCAGATGAAACCTTGTGCCGGATTGGCGCGGCACATGGATGATGTCACCGGCGAAATGAAAGGCCAGCACCTGTTCGGTCCCGTCTGGCATGGGGACTACCAGCTTGGTTGATCCGGCAGCGAGGAAGACCAACTGATCGCCTGCAAGCTCGAGCGAGATCGCACGGCCATGCTGGGCGCGCCTGACCACGCCGATTGCAGACAGGCGCGCCACCAGGTCACGCGAGGAATGGCGGGTCAGGATCGACTGGCGAAACCTCTCGAAAGCTGAATCCGGCACAGCTGCTCCCTCCGCGTCACTGCGATCCGGATATGGATTGCGATTGGCCGACGGTCTTTGATCGGGATCAAGGAAAGCATCGCGGCAATCGACCTATTTCGCGCTCCAGGCTGCAACAATCCTGGGCCGCAACGGGCGGCCACTGCAGCTTGCGGGAACATTGAAATGAGACTTTCAACAAGTGCTTCGGTAGCCGTGCTGGCACTGCTGGCGAGCCCGGTGATGGCGCAGGAAGATGGGGCGGGCGATGTCCAGATCAAGCTGCTTGGCACCGCCGTGCTGCCCGATGGCAAGATCACCGATGTGACGGTCGATCCGGGCTTGCCTGTGGGCACTCAAACCAAGGCGAACGACAATGTCGTGCCGACCGTGGCGATCGAATACTTCTTCACGAACAATGTCTCGGTCGAGACAATCTGTTGCATGACGCAGCATGATGTTGATGGAACCACGGGGCTGCCCGGCGCCGAGCTCGTTTCGAACGCCCGCCTGATCCCGGCAACGCTTACGGCCAAATATCATTTCGATGTCGGTGCGGCGAAGCCTTATGTGGGCGCAGGCGCGACCTACTTCCTGTGGGTCAGTGACAAGCCCGGTGCCGCCACAACCCCGGCGCCTTTCAACATCACCGATACCGACCTGTCGGACGAATTCGGCTTCGTGCTGCAAGCCGGGATCGACATCCCCGTATCGGACAAGGGTTTGGGCATCAGCCTCGATGCCAAGCGCTATTTCGTCGACACCACGGCACGTTGGTATGCCGGCAACACGCTTGTGATCGAAACCGAACACAAGCTTGATCCCTGGGTGCTCAGCGCAGGCGTAAGCTACCGGTTCTGAAAACTTCGAACCAGCCGGTTACTCGGCAAGATCCTCGATCGCGGCGCGGTCGAGGATCGTGACTGTCCGGCGCGAGGGCAGGTCGATCAGGCCTTGTGCCTTCATGCGCGTTAGCTGGCGGCTGACCGTCTCGATCGTGAGCCCCAGGATATCGGCAACCTGCTGGCGAGAAAGCTGAAGATCAAAGGTCTGGCCATCACGAGCTGCGCCAATACCGTTACCGGCGCGGTCCGCCGCCTGCAGCAGAAAGCTTGCCAGCTTCTGTTCAGCCGTCATGCGGCCGAGTAGCAGCATCCATTTGCGGGTGCGGTCGAGCTCTGAAAGGGTACGCTCGAGCAATTTGTGCTCAAGCCGCGGATGCTCGCGCGCGAAGCGGTCAAACTCGCGCCGCTCGAATACGCAAACCTGTGCGTCGGTAAGGGCTTCGACCCCGTAAGGTGTGGATCCACCAAACGGGCGACCGAGAAAATCTGACGGAAAAGCGATGCCCAGTATCTGTTCCCGCCCGTCAGATGTCTGGCTGGACAGCTTCAGCAGGCCGTCGATGACATTGGCGACCAGCACTGCCTCGTCGCCTTCCCAGATCAACTGTTCGCCAGCGCGCAGGCGCCGTTGCCGCCCAATCGCGTTGAGGATGCCAAGCTCCTCGCGGGTGAGGTCCGAGCATATAGCCCTGTTGCGCACCGTGCAGGTGTCGCAGAAAGTCGGAGATGCAGCGCTCATGTTCCCTTCCTGGACACCGTCATAGTGCAAACGCGGGATGGATCAAACCTCTCACTAATAGGACAGGAGTTGCGCGGCCACCACCGCGCAAGCGGCGCGCAGCAGCCATGGGCGTTTACCGAAATCCCGTCTTGCCAAATGCTTGCTTGCAATCGCCTGCGCCTTGGTATGATATGCGCCGGGGTCGGTTGGGGGCATCTAGGTGGCTGAATTGCCTGTTCTTACCGCATTGCTTAAGCCGGGCACTTAGGTGGCCGCGCGCAAGACCCGTGTTGCGGTGATCGGTGGCGGATGCGCCGCCATGGCACTGGCATGGGAATTGTCCCGCCCCGAACTGCAAGGCCGCTATGACGTCACGATCTACCAGGAAGGCTGGCGCCTGGGCGGCAAGGGTGCCTCAGGCCGCGGGCCGAGTGGGCGGATCGAGGAACACGGCCTGCACATCTGGCTCGGCTTCTACGACAATGCCTTTCGCATGATGCGCCAATGCCATGCTGAACTTGAGGCAGCAGGCAAGGGCGATCTTTACGGTGACTGGCGCGCAGCCTGGACCCCGGAAAACGACATTGCGCTCTGCTCACCGCGCGAAGGTGGCGGGTTCGAAAAATGGGCCGTGCACATGCCGCCTCGCGACGGATTGCCAGGCGATCCGTTACCGCCCGATGTCGTATTCTCGCTTCCCTATTACATGGCGCGTGCGTTCGAACTGTTCCGGGCCCTGGTGCTCGATACCAGCCGTGACGGCGCGACCGTGCTCAGCGGGTTCGAGCGCCCACCCGAAGGTGACCTCGCCGCACGGCTGGCCTATCTGGCGCGGCTTGGCACTTTTGCCGGTGCGGCGACACTGGCCGAAGGGTTGGGAGTGCTCGCCGCGTTGCTGCGTTCGGTCACACCGCAGGGTGCCGACGGCTTGCTGCGCGCGGCCGATGGTCTGTTAGGGCAACTGCGGCAATGGATCGAAGATCGCTGGATCGCCGACGACCCTAACCGCTTCATGTGGGAGGTGGCCGATCTCACACTGGCCACCATCACCGGGCTCATGCGCTACGGGGTTATGAACGACCCTCGCGGGCTTGACGCGATCGACGATTACGAATGCCGCGAATGGATGCGGATCAACGGGGCGTCGGTCAGGGCGCTGCAGTCACCATTCCTGCGCGGCCTTTACGATCTTTCGATGGGTTACGAGGATGGCGATCCTGATCGCCCTTCGCTGTCAGCCGGGCAGGGGCTGCGCGGGACACTGCGCACCTTCTTCGGCTATCGCGGCGCGTTCATGTGGCGGATGCGGGCAGGGATGGGCGACGTGGTGTTTGCCCCGCTCTATACCGCAATGAAGGCGCGCGGGGTCAAGTTCGCATTCTTCCACCGCCTCACCAAGATGGGCCTCGCCCAATCGAAAGACCATGTCGATAGCCTGACCTTCGATGTTCAGGCGCAGGTCAAGCGCGGCCGCGACTACGATCCGCTGGTCATGGTAAAAGGGCGGCCGTGCTGGCCTTCGCAGCCCGATTACGACCAGCTGCTCGAAGGCGCACGGATCCGCAAGGATGGATGGAATTTCGAGTCGCATTGGGACCGGCGGCGTTCGGGCGAGATCACGCTGAAGGTAGGCGAGGATTTCGACCTGGTTGCCTTGACTGTGGGTGTCGGCGCGGTGCCGCATGTCGCCAGCGAATTCCTGGCGCATGACAGGCGCTGGCGCGACATGTGCGCCAATGTCGCGACCGTCGCGAGCCAGGCCTTCCAGGTGTGGCTGACCGAAGACCTCGAGAAACTCGGCTGGCCCGGGCCTACCTACATCACCGGCGCCTTCGCCAAGCCGTTCGACACCTGGTGCGACATGGCGCATGTCGTGCCGGAAGAGGGCTGGCGTGAGCCGCCGGCGACAGCAGTCTATTTCTGTGCGGTTTTGCCCGATCCGCCCGAACCGCCTTCTGACGATGATGTGGGTTATCTTGACCGCCGGACAGCGGAAGTGCGCGCCAATGCGGCGACCTATCTCCAAGGCCCGATCCGGGCGGTTTGGCCGGGCGCATTCGATGCTGATGGCACTTTCCGCTGGGAAATCCTCAAAGCGCCAGACGACGGATCACCTGGTGCCAATCTGACCGGTCCGGAATGCTTTTCCGGCCAGTTCTGGAAAGCCAATGTCAATCCGTCGGATCGCTATGTCATTCACACGCCAGGAAGCTGGCGCCACCGCATTTCGCCGCTCGACCGGACATATGACAATTTGACTCTTGCAGGCGACTGGACCGATAGCGGGTTCCATTCGGGTTGCGTTGAAGGTGCCGTGATGTCGGGGCTTTTGGCCGCACATGCCCTGTGCGGATCCCCCAGGCTGGAGGATATTACCGCGTATGACCACCCGTAAATCCGGAAAGAGCGGCAACACCGGCCAATCTGGCAAGGCGGCTCCAGCGAAGAAGTCGACGGCGGCAGAGCGTATCACCCGCCCCAAGGTCGCCCGGAGCGGGCCTGACCGGACTGGCGCGAGCGCGCGCAAGGAGGCAGGTGCTCGCCGCAGCACTCAATCCGCTTCGCACAAGGCCAAGCCGAAATCGGGCGGTGCGGCAGCTGCGATCGACGAAGCCGTCGCCGAAGCGGTCAAATCCGGCTATGATGTCTTGGCGCAGACCATTGCCCAGGGCGGCTTCGCGGCCCTGGG
>JBMSNZ010000151.1:0-4848 GCA_049421965.1 Erythrobacter sp. | reverse complement strand
GCGGCCAGTTGCGCGACGGGGTATGGGGCACCAGCAGCGACATCGAATTGCGCACGGGCGCCGTGCACATCCGCCGCCTGCGCAAGGCGATCGAGATTGACGGGTTCAAGGACCCGATCCGCACGGTGCGTTCGGCCGGCTACGCGCTCGAGGCAGTGTAGGTGCGGTTTCAACCCTGCCGCTAATGAAAATCGCGTGACTTCGGCAGGATCCGCAGATTGCGCGGGTGCCCGCGGCTGGGCGGTGGCCGCTCGCCGCTGAGGTCGCGCGGGCGGGTTACCGGAGGTTTCCGGCCGCTCAGCGGGCTGCTGACGTGGTCGGCGCGGGCGACCGGAGCCGCCAGCAGATCGTCGGACAGGCCATAAAGCACGTCGGTCGCATCGCTCAAATGCTGGGCAATGACATGGATCACCTCGTCATCATATTCGACCCGTCCGCGCACCTCCATCAGCCGCGCACCCATGATCACCCGGCGCTGCCGCTCCATCAGATCGGGCCAGATCACCAGATTGATAACGCCGGTTTCGTCCTCCAGCGTGATGAAGCACACCCCCTTGGCGCTGCCGGGGCGCTGCCGGATCAGCACCAGCCCGGCGACCTGGACCATCGAGCGGAACTTGCGCTCGCGCAGCTCGCAAGCCTGCACAAAGCCGCGTTCGGCCAGGCTGGCACGCAGGAACGCCATCGGATGTGCTTTCAGGCTGAGACGCGTTGTCTGGTAATCGACCACCACTTCTTCGCTGAGCGGCATCTGCGGCAGGCGGGTGAGCGCGCGCTCGGCCCCTTCATCGCGTGCCGCCGCCGCCTTGAACAGCGGCAGGTCAGGCGCTGCGATCAGGCTGCGCGCATCCCACAATGCCTGGCGGCGCGACAGGCCGAGCGACGCGAAACAATCCGCGCTGGCCAGCCGTTCGATATGCGCCGGTGAAAGCCCGGCCCGTTCGCTGAGATCGGCAACATCGCCGAACGGCCCGCCCTGCTCGCGCGCGGCCACGATCCGCGCTGCGACATGTTCGGGCAGACCATCGACCTGGCGCAGGCCGAGCCGCAGGGCGAATGCCCCGCCCTGCCCTTCCAGCCGGTTGTCCCACAGGCTGGCGTTGACATCGGCCGGGCACACCTCGACGCCATGCTCGCGCGCGTCGCGCACGATCTGTGCCGGGGCATAGAACCCCATCGGCTGCGAATTGAGCAGCGCGCAGGCAAAGGCCGCCGGGAAATGGCATTTGAGCCAGCTGCTGACATAGACCAGATGCGCAAAGCTTGCGGCGTGGCTTTCGGGGAAGCCATATTCGCCGAAGCCCTTGATCTGGTTGAAGCAGCGTGCGGCAAAATCGGGATCGTAGCCACGCGCGACCATCCGCCCCACCATCATGTCTTCCAGCTCGTGCACCATGCCGCGGCTGCGGAAGGTGGCCATCGCCTTGCGCAGCCGGTTGGCTTCGAGCGAAGAGAACTTCGCCGCATCAAGCGCGATCTTCATTGCCTGTTCCTGGAAGATCGGCACGCCCAGCGTGCGCGCCAGGATGCTGGAAAGCTCATCGGGTGGGCCGTGTTCGGGGCCTGGCGCGGGGATCGCCACCGCTTCCGCGCCGCGCCGCCGCTTGAGATAGGGATGCACCATGTCGCCCTGGATCGGGCCGGGCCGCACAATCGCGACCTGGATCACCAGATCGTAGAATTCGCGCGGCCGCAGCCGTGGCAGCATGTTCATCTGCGCGCGGCTTTCGACCTGGAACACGCCAAGCGAATCCCCGCGCCGCAGCATGGCATAGGTTTCCGGGTCCTCGCGCGGCACCGTCGCTAGCGTCAGCGGCCGGCCATGATGCGCCTCCAGCAGATCGAAACATTTGCGGATGCAGGTGAGCATCCCCAGCGCCAGCACATCGACCTTGAGGATGCCCAGCGCCTCGATGTCGTCCTTGTCCCATTCGATGAAGCTGCGTTCGGGCATCGCACCATTGCCGATCGGGACCGTTTCGGTGAGCGCGCCCTCGGTAAGGATGAAGCCGCCGACATGCTGGCTGAGATGGCGCGGCATGCCGATCATCTGCTCGGCCAGCCTGATCACGCGCCGCAGGTGCGGATCGGTGATGTCCATGCCGGTTTCGGCGACGTGCTTTTCGCCGATCTCGCGGCCGTAGCTGCCCCACACGGTGCGCGCGAGCGCGCTGGTCACGTCTTCGGACAGGCCCATCGCCTTGCCGACCTCGCGGATCGCCATGCGCGGACGATAGTGGATGACAGTGGCGCAAAGGCCGGCGCGGTGGCGCCCGTATTTGCGATAGATGTACTGGATCACCTCCTCGCGCCGCTCATGCTCGAAATCGACGTCGATATCGGGCGGCTCCTTGCGTTCCTCCGAGATGAAGCGATCGAACAGCAGCTGGTGCTTGGCCGGATCGACACTGGTGATCCCCAGGCAATAGCACACCGCCGAATTGGCCGCCGAGCCGCGCCCCTGGCACAGAATCGGCGGGTCGACGCCCCGGGCGTAATCGCCGATATCCTTGATGGTGAGGAAATAGCGCGCAAGGTCGAGCTTGCCGATCAGCGCCAGTTCGCGCTTCAGCGTATCGCGCACCGCATCGGGCACGCCGCCCGGAAATTCACCGGCGGGATAGCGCCGCGCCGCGCCGCTCCAGGTCTCGGCCTCGAGATATTGCTGCGGGGTCATGCCCTCGGGATAGATCTCCTCGGGATATTCGTAGCGCAGCTCGTCAAGGCTGAAGCGGCAGGCATCGGCCACTTCGCGCGTCGCGGTGATCGCATGCGGCCAGCGGGCGAACAGGCGCTGCATCTCCTGCGGCGATTTGAGGTGCCGCTCGGCATTGGGCGCCAGCAGATGTCCGGCGCGGGCCACGGTGGTCCTGTGCCGGATAGCGGTCATTACGTCCTGCAGGGGGCGGCGGTCAGGCGCGTGGTAATGCACATCATTGGTGGCGAGCAGGCCAAGCCCGTTCGCCTGCGCCAGCGCGTCGAGCCGCTCGATCCGGGCGATGTCATCGCCGCGATAGCGATAGCGGGCGGCCAGGTGGCGCAGCGTGGGCAGCAGGGCGGCAAGATGGGGCAGGAGAACTTCCAGCCGGCCGGTCAGTCCGCCATCCCGGATTCCGGGCGGGGATGCAGGCACAGCGCGGGGATGACGCGAACCGGGAAACGATACGACGTTGCTGGTACCGGGGATCGTGAACGCGGTATCAAGCTCGTCCGGTGGCAGCAGGACCAGCTGGACCCCTTCCGCATGCCCGGCGAGCATCTCCAGCGAGATCTCGCACACGCCTTTTTCCTGCCAATCGCCCGCAGGCGTTGCCATGCGCCCCGTGCTGATCAACCGGCACAGCCGGCCATAGCCGGCGCGGTCCACCGGATAGGCCAGGAAGGCGAGCCCTTCGACAGTCTCGATCCTGGTGCCGATCACGGGCCTGAGCTTGAGCGCCTTCGCTTCGGTGTGGATCCGCACCACGCCGGCCATGCTGTTGACGTCAGCGATCGCGATCGCATCATAGCCGAGCGCGCGCGCCGTGCTGGCCAGATCGACCGGATCGGACGCCCCGCGCAGGAAGCTGATTCTGCTCACGAGGCCGAGTTCCACGAACGGCGCGGGCGCAGGCGGCGCGAGCGTATCGGGGTCGATCTCGACCCGGCGTTTGGCGGGTGTCAGCGGCGAATCGGGCATGGCTAGGGGTACCGGTCAAATCCGGCCATCCCTAGTTCACTATATGTTCTTATTGTCTATGGCAACAGCCGCGCGTGTCTTGCCCGGCGGTGGCGGGAAGTCAGGCGGCCTTTTCGCCCTTGCCCGGCGCTTGCCTGTGCTTGAGCCGCTCGTGATAGAGATGCTCGACCACGGCAGGATGCATCTTTCCGTCGAAAGCGACACCGGCATACTTGCCGTCAACCCATACGATCTTGCCCAGCGGGGTGCGCACACCGTCGATCCGCAGGCTGACAAGCTCGTCCATTTCGGCAAAGCCATGGCGGCCCTTGATCTTGCAGCCACCCTCGGACACGTCGATCACTTCGACATAGAGCGTGCGCGAACGCAGCCGCCCCTGAACCAGCAGGTCCAGCCGCTTGCGATCGGAAGTGCGGGTCGAGTCAACTCCGTGCATGACCTGCTTGTGACAGCAAACGGTAAAGAAAAGTATATCGACTATTGTCTTGCCGTTCGGGGTAACCGGCCGCTTAACCATAGAGGCCATGCAGGTACCACAGTGGCAGATCGCCGCGCCCGTCGCCGACCAGGCCGTGGCGGTAGATCCAGTAGCGCCGGCCCTGCCCGTCCTCGATCCGGTAATAGTCACGCAGCCGCGCGGTCGAACGCTCGCGCCACCACTCCGGCGCGATCCGCTCCGGCCCCTCGACCCGCACCACCTCGCGCACTGTGCCGCGCCAGCGGAAGGAACGCGGATAGCCGTCAGGCGTGGCATATAGCACCGAGATCGGCTCAGGCCGGTCAAGCAGCTTGAGCGGGCGCAGATGGAACGCCAGCTGGCCCTGGCTGGCTGGCGGCGGCGCGAGCGGCGGCTGCCAGCGCTGCGCGCGCTCGGGCAGATGGCTGGGATGCGGCACCGGGCGTCGCACCGCCTGTGGCCCCAGACGGACAGTCAGCCGGTCGATGCAGGCGCCCAGCGACGTGCCATGCGCTTCTGCCGCCTGCTCGATGTCGCGCTGGCCAAGTGTGAGCGGTTCGCTCCAGCTCGCACGCAAGCGCAGCAGCTCGATCCCGAAACCGGCATCCACCCCGTCAAGCCTGGCGGCAAACAGGCGGCAGATATGTGCCGGATCGCGGGTCGAGCTCGAAAACTCGACAGTGCGGACAATCACTTCGCCATCGACCCGCCA